>CAZOYV010000434.1:0-4254 GCA_964584075.1 uncultured Rickettsiales bacterium
GGACGACGACAGCGGCGACGACGACAGCGGGGACGACGACAGCGGGGACGACGACGACAGCACGCCGATGCCCCACGCGCTGGTCGCCACGGTCGACGCGATGTTCCAGGGCGGGATGCTCTCCACCGTGGACGTCTTCAGCCACGCGGTGACGACCGACGTCGCCTCGTCGACCAGCGACACCTGGCTGTACAGCGGCGGGGGCGTCGCGCTGGCCCTCGACGGCTACGGGTTCGACGCGATCACGGCCTACAGCGCCGGGGACTACGGCAGCTCGCTGTGGCAGACGACCATGATGGGCGGGGCCAACCCGCGGGCCGCGCTGGTGCACGGCGGCAAGGCCTACGTGGTGCTCTACGGGGCCACCGAGATCCTGATCTACGACGTCGCCACCGGGACCTACCAGAGCAGCATCGACGTCTCGCCGTACGCCGATCCGGACGGCAACCCCGAGTGCGCCGAGATCACCTACCTCGACGGCTCGATCTACGTCAGCTGCCACCGCCTCGACGCCACCTGGCAGCCGGACCCGGTGGGCGGCATCCTGCTGGAGATCGACCCCCTCACCGACACGGTGGTCGGCAGCTGGACGGCCTACGGCGGCCTGGAGTGCCACGCCTTCCCCGGCGCCACCAAGCTGGTCTGCCACGAGGGCGTCGACTTCGACCTCGGCTACGTCAACGTCTACGAGGGCGCGATCTTCGAGTTCGACCCGTCCACCGACAGCTTCGGCCCCGACCTGCTGCTGGAGGCCACGCTGCAGGCCAACCTCGCGCGCTTCGCGTTCGACGCCAGCGGCAAGGGCCTGGTCGCCGCCGAGGACGGCTCCGGCTGCGACCTGCTGTGCGTCGACCTGGCGCTGGGGACCACCTCGGTGGTGGCGGCGGACATCGGCTGGATCGTGGACATCGAGGCCAACGGGATGGGCGAGGCCTACGTGCTCAACCGCTCCTCGTGGTCCAGCAGCTACAGCGGGCCCTACGGGGTCGGCGTCTACGACCTGGCGACCTGCGCCGACCTCGGCGGGGGGATCCTCGACGTGGGCGACGAGCCGTACAAGCTGACCTTCGTTCAGTAGAACGCCACGGAGAACGGGTCGAGGCTGAAGCCGATCAGCCCGCCCGCGCGCTCCTCGCAGCTGGCCAGGTCGTAGACCGCGATCCCGCCGGGGGTGCCGGGATCGGCCGGGCCGGCGCGCATCGGGAGCCACGCCTCGCCGCGGTCGTTGGACCGCACCTCGGGGATGAAGTAGTCGGTGACGGCGGCGGTCTCGACCGACCAGTCGGTCATGTCGAGGCAGTGGATCGTGTGGGTCTCGCTGCCGGCGCTGACCAGCACGCCGCGGCCCTGGGCGTCGGCGGCGACGCCGACGATGTTCTCGCCGATCGCCTGCTCGTCGAGGTCCACGGCGCCCAGCGCGCCGCTGGTCAGGTCCAGGGTCCGCACCCCGCCGTCGAGCGCGGGCACGTTCCACGTCTCGAACAGCACCCCCTCGATCAGCAGCAGCGCGTCGTCGCGCCAGGGGTGGGCCTGGACCTTGACGTTGGGCCCGGTGGCCCACTCGCGCACCACCTCGCGAGCGGCACAGTCGACCTCCAGCACCGCCCCGCCGCCCGGCGCGGGCAGCCACACCTCGCCGTCGCGGTCGAGCCGCTCCAGCCCCACGTACAGCGTCTCGCCGCGGCGCACCAGCGTCGAGGCCTCGGGGAGCCCGTCGGCGTCGGCCCACGGCGCCAGATCGACCTCGCCGACGGGTAGCCCGCTGGCGGGGTCGTAGATCCCGATGGAGTCCCGGTCGTAGCGGACCACGAACAGCGCCCCGGCACACCACGCCACGGCGTAGGGGTTGGAGCCGGCGCCGGTGGAGAACTCCAGCGCCGGGACCTCCAGCGCGGGGGGCTCGTGGACCCGCACGCTGTCGAACATGAAGCGGTTGAGCTGGAACACCCGCCCGCCGTCGCTCCACACCACCGGATCGCCGCTGGTGGCGGTGATCTCGTCCACCACCGTGCCGTCGTCCAGATCCACCGACGCCAGCGCCCCCACCGCGAAGTCGGTGGTGGCGATCACCGCGTGGGTCTGGCCCCCGTCGTCGTCGTCGCCCGCGTCGTCGTCGCCCGCGTCGTCGTCCGCGCCGGTGGGGCAGCCCACCGCGGCCAGGGTCCAGGTCAGCAACAGGGTCGGGAGCGCGCGCTGCGGCACCGGGTCCACCTCCGCCCGAGGTCCGGTTCGACGGTCGGCGACGGGCCGGTCTCCTGGCTCCCGGATCGTCCTACTCGCGGCGCCTTCCCACGCCTCGCGGCGCAGTGGCTCGGGCCCGCTTTCGTCCCCGGTCACAGTGGCGGGGGCCGCGCCGGTCTCGCACCGGCTTCCCTCTCGGGCCGCGGGGGGATTCCCGCGGCCACGCCTGTCGCCGTGACGGTCGGTCCGGATGATGGAAGCGGGTCCGGGGAGAGTCAAGGAAAACGCTCCCCTCCGTCCGCGTGCCCCCGGCGGTCCGACCCGGCGGAATGGAGAACACGAACAGGTGTTACTGATCATACGAGTCAGTAGTTTACTGGGATGTCCGGTGGCGGGTGTCCGGCGAACGCAAACGGGCGTCCGCGAAGAACGATCAGCTGGTCCACAGGGACGGGCACCCGCCACCGGCAGCGCCCGGCATCCGGAGGGAAGCATGAGGGAGTCGAGCAAGCGCGGGCGCGGCGGGCCGATCGGGCCGCCCAACCTGGTCCCGATCCTGAACCTGGTCACGATCCTGATCCCGTTCCTGCTGCTGACGGTGCACTTCGTGCACGTCGCGGTGGTGGACAGCGCGGCGCCGTCGATCGAGCCGCGCCGCGCCGAGCGGCAGGCGGCGGACCCCGACGCGCTGCGGCTGACCGTGGCGATCACCGACCGCGGCTTCGTCGTGGCGGGCAACGCCGGGATCCTCGCGCTGGCCCCGGACGAGCTGCAGCGGTCCGCCGAGGGCGGCGAGCTGGCGCCGACGATCCCGCGCCTCGACGACGGCCGCTACGACCTCGACGCGCTGACCGCGCTGATGGTCCGGATCAAGGCCGAGCACCCCGACGAGCAGTCGGTGATCCTGCTGCCCGAGCCCGAGGTGCCGTTCGACGCGATCATCGCGACGCTGGACGCCACGCGCGATCACCTGCCCCCCGGCGCCGAGGTCCGGGAGCCGCTGTTCCCGATGCCGGTCTTCGCCGGCGGCGTGATCCGCTGACCCCTGCCACCGGCGCGCCGCGGAGGCGAAGACTGGACCCCGCCGAAAAACCGCCTATGATCGGCCTGCTCGCCGCACGCGCGGCGGGACGCGCGGGAGGGACCATGGCCCAGCTGCGGGTCTTCACCGGCCGGAGCCTGAAGGACATCGTCGAGATCGACGTCCCGGGGCTGGTCATCGGGCGCAGCTCCGAGTCGGATCTGATGCTCCCCAGCGAGATCATCAGCCGGACCCACTGCCAGATCGTCGAGGCCGGCGAGGGCCACGTCGTGCTCGACCTCAACTCCAAGTCCGGGCTGTTCGTCAACGGCCGCCGCGTCCACCGCCACGCCCTGCAGTACGGCGATCGCATCGAGGTCGGCAAGTACACGCTGGTCTACCAGCCCTCCCCGGTGAAGGGGACGATCGACCCCGAGGACTCCTACGAGCTCGACGAGCGGGAGGTCTCCGAGGCGTTCGACGAGTTCGCCGAGACCCTCGACGAGGAGCTGAGCACTCCGGGCTTCCGGATCGGGGAGGGCGAGAAGCCGCCGCAGTTCGGCGGGCTGACCGAGCTGCCGCGCCCGGCGTCCAAGCTCCAGGGGGTCGAGCCCCCCGACGCGATGGACGAGTTCAAGGGCACGATGATGGCGTCCACGTCGCAGATCATCCGCGTCCGCGACTCGCTGCTCGCCGCCCAGCAGCCGCACCTCAAGGTCCGCGTCGACGGCAAGTTCCAGCACATGCCGATCGGCGACCGGCCGTTCACCTGCGGCTACTTCGACGGCGCCACGTTCCGCCTGCCGGGCAACAAGTGGCTGGGCAAGCTGCAGTTCAGCATCGAGCCCAAGGGCCAGGACTTCTACCTCAACGTGCTGTCGTACTGGGCCCAGGTCCGGGTCGACGGCCGCCGCGTCCGCCACAAGCTGCGGCTGCACCACGACATGGTGATCGAGGCGGGCGGGACCCGCTTCCGGTTCAGCCTCGGCGAGGAGCTCTGAGAGCTTGTGAATCTATCCCCTCCCGTCGCCTGAGCACCGCATCATCCCCGC
>CAZOYV010000435.1:0-4143 GCA_964584075.1 uncultured Rickettsiales bacterium
CGGGTCCGTCCCTATGTTACGTGATTTTATTCGGCATTTCAGCGGACATCGCGCCAGTTGAGGCGTCGTGAGGGGGCTCGGGCGGTGCGGCGTGGGCGCGCAGGCTCTCGAGGAAGCGGCGGATGGTGCGTTCGTGGCCGCGGTCGGTGGGGCGGTAGTAGGACTTGTCGACGCCGAGGTACTCCTGCTGGACGTGGCCGGTCGGTGAGTCGTGGGCGTACTGGTAGCCGGCGTGGCCGAGCCGGTCGGCACCGGGGTAGTGGGCGTCGCGCAGGTGGCGGGGGACGGGGACGGTGCGGCCGTGCTTGACGTCGCTCATGGCGGACCAGATGGCGGTGGCCGAGGCGTTGGACTTGGGGGCGGCGGCCATGTAGATGGCGGCCTGGGCGAGGGTGAGCTGGCACTCGGGCATGCCGATGCGGTGGGTGATGTCGTAGGCGGCGGCGGCGACCTGGAGGGCGTTGGGATCGGCGTTGCCGACGTCCTCGCTGGCGAGGATGGCGATGCGGCGGGCGATGAACATCGGGTCCTCGCCGGCGGTGAGCATGCGGGCGAGCCAGTAGACGGCGGCGTCGGGATCGCTGCCGCGCATGGACTTGATGAACGCGGAGATGGTGTCGTAGTGCTCGTCGCCGGTGCCGTCGTACACGAGCGCCTTGCGCTGGATCGACTGCTCGGCGGTGGGCAGGTCGATGTGGATCGGTGAGGGTTCAGGGGCTAGGGATCGGGGATCAGGGTTTCGTGCGATGGTCTCCTGATCCCTGGTCCCTGATCCCTGACCCCCGCTGAGCACCGCGACCTCGAGGGCGTTGAGTGCCCGGCGGGCGTCGCCGTCGCTCATCACCGCCCAGTGGCGGATCGCCTCGTCGTCCACGCGCACGTCCAGCCGGCCGAAGCCGCGCTGCTCGTCCGCGATTGCCGCACGCACGACCGTTTCGATCTCGTCCTCGGTCAGCGGCTCGAACTGAAAGATCTGCGACCGGCTGACCAGGGCGCTGTTGACGGCGAAGAACGGGTTCTCGGTGGTGGCGCCGATCAGCGTGACGATGCCGCGTTCGACGTCGCCGAGCAGCACGTCCTGCTGGGCCTTGTTGAAGCGGTGGATCTCATCGAGGAAGTAGATGGTGCGGGTTCCATCGTCTTCGAGGCGGCGTCGGGCGGCGTCGAGCACGGCGCGGACGTCCTTGACGCCGACGGACGCGGCGTTGGCGCGCTCGAAGTGGCGCTTCGTCTCGTGGGCGATGACCTCGGCCAGGGTGGTCTTGCCCGTGCCGGGCGGGCCGTAGAAGATCACGCTGGTGAGGCGGTCGGCCTCGAGCATGCGGCGAAGGAGCATGCCGGGGCCGAGGAAGTGCTGCTGGCCGACGAATTCGTCGAGCGTGCGGGGGCGCATGCGCAGGGCGAGCGGCTCGGCGCGGCGGCGGTGAGCCTGTCGCTTTTCGTCCCAGAGGTCGGGCATCGGGGCATCATATCCGGCGTGAGACGCGCGGCGTGGGGAGGCATGTGATCCGGGGCTTCGCTGCGCTCAGCCCGCGGGTTGACGAGGTGCGATGGCGCGCCGTGTACGGTGTGATGGGCGTGGATGCGCCGCGAGCCGGGCCTTGGGGCCATACACTTGGGCGATGGCGGACCTGCCGGTGATGTTGCGAGTCGAGGGACGGCGATGCGTCGTGGTGGGCGGCGGGCCGGTGGCGGCGCGGCGGGCCGAGGCGTTGTCGGCGGCGGGAGCGGACGTGTGCGTTGTCGCGCCGCGGCTCGATCCCAAGATCGTCGAGCTGGGCGTGACCGTCCGGCGCGGTGCGTACGAGCCGAGCGACCTCGACGGCGCGTTCCTGGTCGTGATCGCCACGGACGACGCGGCGGTCAACGGGCGGGTCGGGCAGGACGCGGCGGCGCGCGGCGTGCTGGTGAATCGTGCCGACGAGCCCGACGCGGGCGACCTGACCGTCCCCGCGCACCGGCGCTTCGGGCCGCTGACCGTGGCGGTGCACAGCGGGGGGGTGTCGGCGTCGGCGGCGCGGCGGGTGCTCGACGAGCTGGCCGAGCACCTCGACCCCTCGTGGGCCGCGCTGCTCGGGACGGTCGCCCCGTTTCGTCCACGCGTTCAGCAGCGGGTTGGCGACCCGGCCCGGCGGGCGGCGTTGCTCCGCCGGCTGACCGACGAGGCGGCGCGCCACGCCCTGCGCAGCGGCGGGGTCGAGGCGCTGCGCGCTCATTGCCAACGCCTGCTCGACGCGGCGGACGCTTCATCGCCGTCGGTGCACCACGTTGCCGGCGGCACACCCGCGGCGCCCGCCGACCCCGAGGCCTGACATGCAGTTGGTGATCCTGTCGCTGTTTATCGGGTTGATCGTGCACGACGAGTACGCCGCGTCGTGGCCGGCGGGGCCGGGACTGTCCGCGCCGTGGCTGCTCGCCGCGGTGATCGGTCCGAAGCTGCTGCTGGCCATCGCGTACGCCCTGGCGTGCCGGCGGACGCTGCGGCTTTTCCAGTCCAGCGCGGCCGCGCGCGCCTTTCAGCGCATCGAGACGCTCACCGTCGCCTACACGCTGGCGGTCATCCCGCTCTACGGCCTGGACCTGTGGCTCGGGTGGGTCACCGCGCTGCGCGGCGCGGTCGGCGACCGGGTGCTCATCGACGAGCTGCTCGCGCTGGCCCCGTCGGTCGGCCTGATCGTCTGGGGCTGGTGGGTCTATTACCCGATCGACCGGCGGCTGCGCGAGGCGCGGCTGCTGAGCCGGCTCGACCGCGGCCTGCCGGTGTACCCGACGTGGTCACGCGGCCAGTACCTCGTGGCGCACCTGCGGCACCAGCTTGCGCTGCTGTTTGTGCCGTTGACGCTGCTGATCGGCTGGTCGGAGGCGGTGTGGCGTTACGTGCCGGCGGGGGCGTGGGGGTTTGGGGCGGACCCGCGGCCGGGGGTTGCGCTGGGCGGGGCGCTGGTGATCTTTCTGTTCGCGCCGGTGCTGCTGCGGCACATCTTCGACACGGCGCCGCTGCCGCCGGGCGAGGTGCGGCGGTCGCTGGACGAGATGTGCCGGCATCAGCGGGTGGGCGTGCGGGAGCTGCTGCTGTGGCGGACGCACGGGGTCATGCTCAACGCGGCGGTGATGGGGCTGATCGCGCCGCTGCGGTACATCCTGCTGACCGACGCGCTGCTGGACACGATGCGGCGGGACGAGGTCGAGGCGGTCATGGCGCACGAGCTGGCGCACGTGCGGCGGCATCACATGTTCTGGCTGCTGGCCGGCGCGGTGGGGTCGCTGGGCGTGATCGAGGTCGCGGCGCAGGCGCTGGGGCGGGCGCTCGGTGTCTGGGGCGAGGGCGGCGGGGCGACGGGCGGTGAGGTGCTCGTGCGTGCCGGCTGGGCGCCGGCGTGGCTGAGTGAGCCGTGGTTCCTCTCGGCGATGCTGACCGTGGGCGCGTTGCTGGCGTGGCTGGCCGTGTTCGGGTGGATCTCGCGACGCGTCGAGCGGCAGGCGGACACGCACGCGGTCGAGTACCTGGTCGAGCGCCAGCCCGAGCCGACGCGCGACCAGCGCGGGCTGGCGGTCGTCGACGCCGGATCCGTCGAGACGATGGTCTCGGCGCTCCAGACGGTCGCGGAGCTGAACAACATCTCGCCGCGGCGGCCGACCTGGCGTCACGGCTCGATCGCCTGGCGGCAGGCGTACCTGCGCGGGCTCGTCGGTCGGCCCGTCGATCGGCTCGAGATCCACCGGGTCATGGCCCGCGTGAAGCTCGCCTGCCTGGCGGCGATCGGGCTGATCGCGCTGGCATACTTCTGGCCCGGCGTGCACCTCGTGTCATTCTGAGCGATCCGCACGTCAGCGCGTGCGCGGGTGCCGCGGTCGCCTGCGGCCGTGTCACGCAAACGTGCGGCGAGCGTGGCGGGTCGCGGCGAGGCCGCGTCGCTTCGTCGCGGACGGCCGGTGATGGCGGCGAGCCCGAGCGAGCCGCCTTCGCCCGGATCGGCAGCATGGGCCGATTCGGTGACTTCCTGATCGGGGGATTTGGCGAATCGGTGATCGGGCCCCACGCCTGACGCCGCGCGAGGTCGTCCCCCCGCCCGCTATACTCGCTGCGATTCGGCCAACCCCGCGAGGTCAACGCGATGCGATTCGTCAAGATGCACGGGCTCG
>CAZOYV010000436.1:0-4103 GCA_964584075.1 uncultured Rickettsiales bacterium
GGCGGCGGTCGCGGGATGGGCGGCGGCGGCGGCCGCGGGATGGGTGGCGGCGGCGGCCGTGGGATGGGCGGCGGCGGCGGCCGCGGGATGGGTGGCGGCGGTCGCGGAAACCGCTGACCCGGAGCGGCGATGTCCACCTCGATCCTGGATGCCCTGCTGCGCACCCTCCCCGCCGATGTGCCGGTGCGCGACATCCGCGTGTGCGCCCACTTCACCGCCGTCGTCTCTCGCCACACCGGCCTGGCGTCCACGCTGCGAGGACTGGCGGCCCACCACCACGGCGGCCCGCCGATCTCACGCGCGGGGGACCTGCTCCCCTGCGATGCGCGCGAGCTGGCCGTGCTGGCCCGCTCGTCGAATACCCTCGAGGCGTCCGTCGGGCTGGCGGCGCTGAACTCCCTGATGGACCCGACGAGGCTCTCCTGTATCGAGGAGAACGCGGGCGCGCTGCTGGCCCACGAGGGCCGCGGCCGGCGCGTGGCGGTGGTGGGCGAGTTCCCGTTCGTGCGGCGACTGCGGGAGCAGGTGGGCGAGCTGTGGGTCTTCGAGCGGCGCCCCGCCGCGGCGCCGGGGGTCCTCGCCGAGGACGAGATGCCACGCCTGCTGCCACGGGCCCAGGTGGCGGGGATCAGCTCCACGACCCTGCTCAACCACAGCCTCGACCGGATCCTCGAGCTGCTCCCGCGCGACTGCTACACGGTGCTGGTGGGGCCCAGCACGCCGATGACCCCCCAGCTGTTCGAGCTGGGGGTCGACGCGCTGTGCGGCTCGGTGGTCGCCGACCCGCCGCGGGCGCTGGCGTGCCTGAGCCAGGGGGCGACGTTCCGGCAGGTCGAGGGCGTGCGCCACGTCACGGCGCTGGCGTCCGGGGCTCCTAGAGCCGAGCGGTGAGCTCGTCCCACGCCGCCCGCAGCGGCCGGGCGAAGTGGTCCACCCGCAGCGGGACCTCGCCCCGCGCCAGCAGCCGCGGGACCTCGCGGTCGAACGGCAGGCGGCCGACCACCGCTGCGCCGCGGTCGCGGGCGAGCTGCGCGATTCTCGCGACGAACCCGGGGGACAGGTCGGCCTTGTTGATCAGCACGGCGACGGGGACCTCGAAGTGCCCCGCGAGGTCCAGCACGCGGGCCAGATCGTGCTCTCCGCTGGGGGTCGGCTCGGTGACCACCAGCGCCAGGTCGCAGCCGGTCAGCGCGGCGTGGACCGGGCAGCCGATCCCCGGGGGCCCGTCGACGATCACCAGCGGGGCGCCGTCTCGCTGTGCCGCCTCGCGGGCCGCGCTGCGGACCTGGGCGACGAGCTTGCCGGAGTTGTCCTGCGCCGGCCCGAGCTCGGCGTGGACCAGCGTGCCGACCGCGGTGTGACGCTCCATCCAGTGCCCCGCCAGGTTGGGGCGGAACGACACCGCCTGCGACGGGCAGACCACGGCGCAGGCGCCACACCCCTCGCACCTCAGCTCGTCGGCCCGGGCGGCCTCCGCGACGGTGATCGCGTCGAACCGGCAGGCCTCCTCGCAGTCGCCGCAGGCGATGCACAGCTCGGGGTCGATCACCGCCCGGCGGCCGGCCTCGAACGGCTCGACGAGGTGGTCCTCGCCGGCGAGCAGCAGCCCCAGGTTGGAGGCGTCCACGTCGCAGTCGGCGAGCACCACCGGCGCGTCGCCCTCCGCCGCGAGGTGGGCCAGGCAGGCCACCACCGAGGTCTTGCCCGTGCCGCCCTTGCCGCTGATCACCACCAGCTGCTTCACGGCGCCTCCTGCAGCGGGAGCCGTGCGAGCACGTCCTCCATCAGCCCTCGGAACGTCTCGTCCTCGGCGGCGGCGACCCGCCCGTGCACGTACGCCTGCGAGACGCCCTCGAGGAACGGCACCCGCGCGAGCACCTCGAGGCCCTCGTCGCGGAGGTACGCCTCGACCTCGTCGTCCCCCAGGTCGGCGCGGTTGATCAGCGCCGCCACCCGGTTGCCCAGCCGGCGGTTCATCTCCACCGAGAGCCGCAGATCGTGCAGCCCGAACGGGGTCGGCTCGGTGACCAGCAGCACCAGGTCCGCGCCCCCGGTGGCCGCCATCGCCGCGCACGACGTCCCCGGCGGCGAGTCGACGACCATCACGTCGGTGTCGGCGGGCTGGGCCACCAGCGCCTCGATCATCGGCGTCGAGCGCGCCTCGCCGACGTGCAGCCGGCCGTCGCGGAACGCCAGCGGGGTGCGGGCGGCGGCGGTCCCGCGGTCCAGCGTCCCGATCGCGCGCGGGACCTCGATCAGCGCCTGCTCCTCGCAGACCCGCTGGCAGACCCCGCAGGCGTGGCACAGCTCGGGGAAGGTCAGGACGCGGTCGGACAGCGCGACGATCGCGTGGAACGCGCAGTGGCGCTGGCACGCCCCGCAGCCCGAGCAGGTCCCCTCGCGCAGCCGCGGGACCAGGACGGTGAACTCGTCGCGGCGCCCGATCTCGGGGTGCAGGAACAGCGCCCCGTTGGGCTCCTCGACGTCGGCGTCGACGTAGGTCACGCGGCGGCCCTGCTCGGCGAGCAGCCAGGCCAGGCTGGTGGCCACGACGGTCTTGCCCGTGCCGCCCTTGCCGCTGGCGACCGCGATCCTGGTGCGTACTCCGCTCACGGGCGCTGCAGCGACCCCTCCTCGAGGAGGGCCAGCGCCTGCTCGGCGGTCAGGCCCTCCGGGGCACACCACATCTCGATCCCGAGGGCCGCCAGCGTGTCGTGCGCCTTGGGCCCGAACCGACCGGAGATCACCGCCTGGACGCCGTGCTGCCCCAGCAGCTGGGCGGCGGCGGGGCCCGCACCGTGGCTGGCGTGGATCGCCTCGTTGTCCAGCACGGCCTGGACCTGGCGGGCCTCCGTGTCCCACAGCAGGAACCGCGCCGCGCGGCCGAAGCGGCCGTCCATCGGGGCGTCGAGGTCGTGCCCGTCGGGGAGGATCGAGATCGCGATGCTAGCCATGGTGGCCTCCCTTCCCTCCCCGGCCCGCGTGTCCGCCGCAGCTCTCGGGGTGATCGTGGTTGCAGGGCACGATCCCCGCGAAGCGGCCGGCGAGGTAGGCGTCCAGCACGTCGCGGCAGGTGCCCGTCGCGCCGGTGGCGACCTCGATCCCGAGCTGCTCGAACATCTGCACCGCGCGGTGGCCCATCCCGCCGGCGAGGATCACGTCGGCTCCCTGCTCGGCGAGGAACCGCGGCACGGTCCCCGGCTGGTGGTTGGCGAAGAACGGGTTGGCGACGACGCGGGCCGGCCCGGCGCCGTCCGCCGACACCGGGACCATCACGTACGCCGGGCAGCGGCCGAAGTGGGCGCTGACCTCGCCGTCGAGGCCGCGGTCGTCCGCCGCGGCGATGGCGAGCAGTTTCGAATCCGTCATGGTGCGCTCCTCCACGTCACCCCGCACAGAGGTCCAGGGCCTGGCGCAGGTCCTGCTGGATGTCCCGCAGGTCCTCGCAGCCGACCGAGAGCCGGATCAGGCCCTCGCTGATGCCGGCCTCGGCCCGCGCCTCGGGGCTCATCCCCGCGTGCGTCATGCTCGCGGGGTGCTGGATCAACGACTCGACCCCGCCGAGGGACACCGCCAGCGCCGGGATCTGCACCGCCTCGAGCATCCGCACGCCGGCCTCGAAGCCGCCGCGCAGCCCGAACGAGATCAGGGACCCCGGGCCGTCCATCTGGCGCTTCACCAGGTCGGCCTGGGGGTGGCTGGCCAGCCCGGGGTAGCGGACCCACTCCACCGCCGGGTGCTGCTCCAGCAGCTCGGCGACCGGGCCGGCGTTGGCCTGCGAGGCGCGGACGCGCAGCGGCAGCGTCTGGCTCCCGCGCAGCACCAGCCACGCCTGGTGCGGGTCCATCGTCCCGCCCAGGTAGGCCAGCACCGAGCGGATCTGCTTCCAGGTCGCCTCGTCGCGGGGCACGATCATCCCGCCGACCACGTCGGTGTGGCCGTTGATGAACTTGGTCAGGCTGTGGGTCACGATGTGGGCCCCGTGCTCCAGCGGCCGCTGCAGGATCGGGCTGGCGAAGGTGTTGTCCACCACCAGCAGCGCGCCGAACTCCTCGGCGATCGCCGCGCAGCCGGCCAGGTCGGTCAGCTTGAGCGTCGGGTTC
>CAZOYV010000437.1:0-4040 GCA_964584075.1 uncultured Rickettsiales bacterium
GACCCCGAGAAGGTGAACGTCAACGGCGGCGCCATCGCGCTGGGCCACCCGATCGGCGCCTCGGGCGGCCGCATTCTGGTGACCCTGCTGTACGAAATGGCCAAGCGGGACGCCAGGAAGGGGCTGGCCACGCTGTGCATCGGCGGCGGCATGGGCATCGCCATGTGCGTCGAGCGCGGCTGAGGCCGTTGCGGACGCGCCACGACGACGGGCCGGCCCGGCGCCGGCCCGTCGGCTTTTCCGCCTGATCCGGACTGTTTTCGCGGCGACCGGCGCCAAGGGCTATCAACCGGGCGCCCGGTTTGTGCCATAGTGCGAACCGGGTCGAAGTTCAGTCCGGATACCGGCATCCGGGGCGGCGGGGGCCGCGTTCGCTCATCATCGTAGGGGAGGACAGTCATGGCACGAGTGGCATTGGTGACCGGCGGCACGCGCGGCATCGGGCACGCGATCTCGATCGCGCTGCGCGATGCCGGCTACAGCGTCGCCGCGAACTATGGCGGCAACGACGAGGCCGCCAACGCCTTCAAGCAGGAGACCGGCATCCCGGTCTACAAGTGGGCCGCCGACCAGCGCCAGCAGGGTGCCCAGCGAGATCCAGGCCCCCGCCCGGTGCCATGCCGTGGCGCGGTAGGTGATCTCGACCCGCGACGATCCGGCGGGCACGTCGACGAGCATCAGGCCGGAGCGCGGCTCGGGGTGCACGGCGAGCGCGACCCCGTCCGCGGTGGCGTGCCACGCGGGATAGTAGAACGTCCGCAGCAGCAGCGATCCGGGCTCGTCGGCCCGCACGGCCAGGACCCGTCGCTGGGGCCGCCAGGCCTCGATCGACAGCCCGCCGGGGCCGCTCAGCGCGGCTCGCTGGCCTCCGTAGAACGCCTGGGGCATCCGGATCGCCAGCCGATCCCCGCCCGCCTCCTGGACCGACCACCGGGGCCGGTACTCGCCCACGTCGCGCATCCAGGGGTTGGCCGGGTTGAAGTCCCGGAACCAGGCCTGCAGCTCGTCGTCGGGCACCCCGGCGCGCAGCGCGGTCTCGGGCTGGTGGCCCTGGTACGCCGCGATCACCCGCACCGAGAGCGCCACCTGGGCGCCGATCCCCGCCACGAGCAGGAGCACCAGCGCGACGCGCAGCCCCCCGGGCGCGGTCCGCCGCACGGCCTCCAGCCCCAGGCCGCTGCCCAGCGCGGCGACCAGGGAGACCAGCGCCAGCCAGCGCCACGGGAACCCGACCATCTGCAGCAGCTCGAGCCGCTCCCACACGGCGCTCGACCACGGGGTCATCAGCGGGATCAGGCCGAGGGCGAGCAGCGCGCCCGCGGCGATCGTCTCGGCGCCGCGGTGCCCCCCCAGCCGGCGCGTGACGAGCAGCAGCCAGGGGACGGCCAGCGCCAGCACGGCGGCCACCGCGGCCAGGGAGGCCAGCCGGTTCAGGTCCAGGAACGACGCCCCGCCGGCGAACAGGAACTGCGCGGTGGGGTCGAAGCGACCCAGCGCGTCGAGGTACACCTCGGATCGCTGGGCCAGCATCGGCAGCGCGCTGCAGGCCGCCAGCGCCAGCCCGGCCGGTGGCGCTGCCAGACGCCACGCCAGCCGCCGGGCGTCGCCGTCGATCAGGAACAGGAACCCCAGGTAGGGCGGCAGGAACAGTGACACCAGGATCGCGCTGGGCAGGTGGGTCGCGACCAGCGCGCCGAACGACGCGGCGCCCAGCACCCAGGCCCACGGCCGGTCCGCGCCGGTCCGGTGCGCGCCGAGCAGGACCAGCGGGAGCCAGACGAAGGCCCACAGCTCCCCCATCGCGCTGCGGACGTACAGATCGAGCAGGTGGTACGGCGCCAGCAGGTACAGCGCCGCCGCGAGGACGGCGCCGCCGTGGCCGAGCAGGGCGCGGGCCAGGGCGTACATCGCCAGTCCAGAGAGGATCAGGGCGAGGGCGGCCGAGCCCTGCATCGCGCGGGGGATGTCGCCGACCAGCGCGGCCAGCGGGACGTAGCTGTACAGGCTCAGCGGCGGGTAGAACTCGAACGCGGGGCTCCCGCAGCCCGCGTTGGCGGCCTCCAGCCAGCGGGGGCGCAGCGCCCCGCCCTGGAACGAGGTGACGAACTGCTGGGCCCACAGCGTGTGGGTGTAGGCGTCGTCGGTGAGCAGGGTGCCCCCGGCGAACAGCGGGACGGCGAGCAGCGCGCCGAGGAGCGCGACGGCCAGCGGGGCCAGGACGGCGACCTGCGCTCCTCGGACCATCGGCGCGACCTTCCCGGGGCGCACGGCGTCGAGAGCCCCCGCTGTCGCGCCAGTGTACGACGGAGCCGGCCGGCGCGTCGTCGTTGCGGCCCCGGTGCAGCGCCGGCCACGGCGCGGGCGACACGCCTCCAGGTGTCCACCAGCGTCGGATCGGGCTCCGAGCCCGCGCGACCGAGTGGGATGCTGTCGAGCGGGGATCCGGAGAGCCACGCCGTCCGCGAGCTCGTCCGGAGATCGGCTCGATGAAGGACTTCCTGCCCTTGCTGGAGCAGGTCGCTCGTGCCAGTCGTCCGCTGCTGGTGATCGCCGAGGACGTCGAGGGCGAGGCCCTGGCCACGCCGGTCGTCGACGAGCTGCGCGGCACGATCCAGGTCGCGGCGGCCGGGGGCGGGAGGTGCCGAGGCAGCCGGGCGAGGGTCTCCAGGGCCGGGCGCCCGGTGCGTCGTGGCGCGCACGACAGGGGAATCGTCAACGGCCCGATGGGGGCCGGTCGCGCGCCGGGGCACGATCGAGTCGAACTGGAGGGTCGAACCGTGGAACTCCGCACGGCTGCAACTGGTCTCGCGTTCCTCGCGCTCTGCGTGGTCGCGTGGGGCGGCTGCGTCACGCCGGCCACCGAGGAGGACTGCCGCGCCGCGTGCGTCACGATCCGGGACCTGGCCGAGGCCGGTCTCCCGGAGGACGCGGTCCCGGACGCGACGGAGGTGATCGAGGTCACGTACCGTCGGCAGCTGGACGACCTGCGCCGGGACCTGGACCTGGAGCTCGGCGTCCTGGAGGCCACCGTGCGGATGCTCGACGTGCCCGCCGACGCCGAGCAGGGCGACGCCGGTCCCGCGCCGTGGACGGCGGAGGATCAGGCGTTCCTCGACGAGCAGCGCCAGGAGGTCCTGGCGCGCTACACCTCCATGGAGTCCCGCCTGCTGATCGACCGCAACGACGCCCTCGAGGACGCCCGCACCGAGCGGCTCCGGCAGCTGGCCGAGCGCAGCGCCGAGCGCGAGGACGCCATCGCGGCGTGCACCCTGCGCTGCGTCGACGAGGGGACCGACCTGGAGCGCGCGCGCTGCCAGGCCGACGCCCGCACGTCGAGCGAGCTGGAGGCCTGCCGATGACCGTGACCCCGATGCCCGCCGCCCCCGGGACGCCCCACACCCACGGCCTGGTGGAGGCCTACTGTCCGCACTGCGACCAGCAGGTGCCGGTGGAGCGCCTCCGGCCCGAGGTCGGC
The DNA here is from genome assembly GCA_964584075.1 of uncultured Rickettsiales bacterium. Taxonomy (GTDB): domain Bacteria; phylum Myxococcota_A; class UBA796; order UBA9615; family CAYRNR01; genus CAZOYV01. The sequence goes on from CAZOYV010000437.1 coordinate 3,476, forward strand.
GCCAACGTCCTGCTGTCGCTGGTGTCGCTGGGGCTGTGGCTGCCGATCTGGTTGTGGCTGTACCTCGCCAGCCCGCGGGTCTGCGCCCGCTGTCGGCAGGTCCTGCCGCGCTGAGCGCCGGCGCCGGACGGCTACCGCGCAGCCATCCTCGAAGCCTGGCACGACCGCCCGCTGGCCGAACGCCGCGAGGCCCTCGATCGCGTGCTGGACGAGGTCCGCCTCTCACCCGGCGGACTTCACATCACCTACGGGATGGGCGGTTATCACGGCCATGACCCATACGGCCCGGCGTACCGGCCGGAGTGCCGCTTGATGCGCTCCAGGGAGACTGCGTCGTGGATGGCGGCGACGATCTCGAGCCGGCCGCCCCGGCCGGGAACGGACACTCCGGGCACTCCAGGGGGTCGAAGCCAGAGGTGCGGGACAGCAGCGCGGCCCAGGCCGTGGTGCAGCGGCTACGGCCGGGTTCGGGCGACTCGGCGGGATCGGGTTCGGCGGCGCCTGCGGTGTCGCTGTCAAGCGACACCCGAATCTGACCCCCTTGCGACATGAGGAATTGACCCCC
>CAZOYV010000438.1:0-4021 GCA_964584075.1 uncultured Rickettsiales bacterium
TCATCGTTGTCGTCGGCCGCGTCGTCGTCGGCTGCGTCGTCGTCGCCGCCCACGCAGTCCGGGTCGGACAGGTCGATCAGGCCGTCGCAGTCGTTGTCCGTGTCGTCGTTGCAGTCCTCGGGGGCCCCGGGGTGGACCGAGGCGTCCCCGTCGTCGCAGTCGCCCTGCGCCGTGGTGTAGCCGTCGCCGTCGAGGTCCGAGGGGGCCTGGCCGGCGGCGTGGAGCAGCGCGTTGGCCATCAGCCGGTCGCCGTCGGTGCTGGCCAGCCAGAAGTCGGAGCGCGAGTCGCTGGACGGGGGGTAGAAGTTGAGGCCGACGATCGTCCCGGCGCCGGGCGTCATCGTCGCCACCAGCGGCTGGCCGTTGCTCCAGTGGGCCACCTGGGTGGCGCCGTTGACCGTGGCGATGTTGCTGTTGTGGAAGCTGCTGGAGCCGCCGTCGAAGCTGGCCACGCCCGCCAGCAGCGGGTGCCCCGGCAGGTCGGCGACGAGCTGCAGCCCGGCACCGGACGACTGGTTGTCGGTGGTGAACGGCAGGTAGCCGTCGGCGACCAGCCGCCCGCCGACGCCGAGGTCGTTCCCCGGCGGGTAGTACGCGAACGTGCACAGTACCACCCCGCCGCCCGCGTCGAGGTAGTCGGCGAGCGCGTTGCCGAAGGCGGTCGGGTTGAAGAACCCCAGGTCCGAGTACACCAGCACGGCGTCGTAGGACAGCAGCTGGGCGAGCTGCGGGGTGGCGGTGTCGATCAGGACCTCGTCCACGGTCGCGAACTGCCCGGTGTCCTGGAGCTTGGCCTGGACCTCGACGTTCCACGCGGACTCGCTGGGCGATCCGAACACGGCCACCTGCTGGGCCGAGGCGACCGAGGCGGTGCACGCGAGCGTGCTGACGAGGGTGAGGCACCAGCGGCGCAGTCCCATGACGACTCCTCCCGAGGGGTCATCAACAAGTGGATTCGGGCGGGGGTTTATTCCCTGCCGGCGTCGCGGGGGAGGTCGTCAGTCCACCACCGTGGCCACCACCCGGAAGCCGAGGAAGTCCAGGCGGCTCTTGGGCCGGGCCCGGCCGCGGCGGCAGGTCAGGCGCAGGTCGCGGGGCTTGCTGTAGTAGCTGCCCCCGCGGGCACAGCGCTCGGGGCCCGCCTCGGCCCCCAGCGGGTCGAACTCGACGCCCTCGGTGGTGTACGGGCCGTAGCGGTCCCAGATCCACTCCCAGACGTTGCCGCTCATGTCGTACAGGCCCCAGGCGTTGGGCGCCTTGCGCGCCACGGTCCGCGGGGAGGCGCGCGAGGACTTCCAGTACCACGCCACCTCGTCGGGGTCGTTGCTGCCGGCGTACAGCGTGGTGGTCCCGGCGCGCGCCGCGTACTCCCACTCGGCCTCGGTGGGCAGCCGGAACCCCGGGGAGCCGCGATCCCAGACCATCTCGTCGTTCTCGACGCCGTACGCCGGGGTCCGGCCCTCGCGCCGGGACAGCCGGTTGCAGAACTTGATCGCGTCGTACCACGAGACCTGGCGCACCGGCACCTTGCGGGTCAGCGGCCTGCCGGGCTCGAGGCCCATCACCTCCTCCCACTGGCCCTGGGTCACCGGCGTGGTCGCCATCCGGAACGGCAGCGTCAGCTGCACCTGGTGGCGGTCCTCGTCGTCGTAGCGGCCGGGCTCGCCGCGGTCGCTGCCCATCCAGAACGCCCCGGGCTGGATCCGCACCAGCACCAGGCCCGGCAGGCGGGTTACGACGACGTCGGGGGCCTCCTCCTCCTCGAGCAGCCCCCCGAGCTCCATCTCGGTGACGTCGCGGAAGACCTCCTCGCTGGGGGCCCGCAGCGGCTCGGCCCAGCGCACGGTGGAGACGTCGCCGACGAACTCCTCGAGCGGGTCGGGCGAGGCCCCCTGCTCGACCTCCTCGGGCTGCAGCGCGATGCCGAAGAACTCGTCGGTCTCGGGGGGCGGCAGCTCCAGCGAGACGTCGCCGGCGGAGGGCCGCGGATCGCCGGGGTCGGCCATCCACTCCTGCAGCCACGCCGCCAGCGGCGGGCCGTCGGGGATCTCGTCGCGCACCGCCTCGATCGCGTCGGCCATCGCCCGCGCGCCGGCGAACCGGTGGTCGGGGGACAGCGCCAGCGCGCGCCGGATGATCGGCGCCAGTACCGGCGCGTGCCGCGCCACCTCCTGGATCGTGTCGCCGAGGTCGGCGGTGTTGATCCGCATCAGCACGCCGGCCAGCGTGTCGTCGTCGAACACCACGCGGCCGGTGATCATCTCCGCCAGGATCGAGCCCAGCGCGAACAGGTCGGAGCGGCCGTCGACCGGATCGCCGCGGGCCTGCTCGGGGCTCATGTACAGCGGCGTGCCCTTGGTCGTGTTCGACACGTCGGTCTGCTCGACGTTGGTCGCCGCCTTGGCGATCCCGAAGTCCATGATCTTGACCACCCCGCGGTGGCTGACGATCACGTTGGGCGGCTTCAGGTCGCGGTGCACCAGCCCCAGCGGCGCGCCGTCGTCGTCGCACAGCGTGTGGGCGTACTCCAGCCCGGCGCACAGCTGCAGGGCGACCTCGGCGACGACGAACGGCGGGATCGGGCCCTGCTCCGCGACGCGGGCCAGCACGCGGTCGAGGGTGTGCCCGGGGACGAACTCCATCGCGATGTAGAACGAGTCGTCGACCTGGTCGAACTCGTGGACCTCGACGATGTTGCGGTGCTGCAGGTACCCGCCCAGCCGGGCCTCGTTGATGATCGTGTCGACCACCTGGCCGTCCTGCAGCACGTGCGGCTTGAGCAGCTTCAGCGCGACCTTCTTGCGGAACCCCATCGGCCCCGAGCGGATCGCGCGATGGACCACGGCCATCCCGCCCTCGCCGAGCACGTCGAGCAGCTCGTACTTGCCGAACCTGGTCCCCTGATCCGCCACCGCCGTCGCCCCTCGGAGACCCCAGTATAGCCTCGCACCGGTCCGGTTCGCTCGTCCCGGGCGTCGTCACGATCGGCGGCGCCCGGTATCATCTTGTCCGATGCGTCTCGCGCTGCCGAGCCTGGTCCCGTCGCTGCTGATCGCGGTGGGGTGCGTGCCGACCGGCGGGGACCCCACGCCTCCGGGCGGTGGGGGCGAGCCCACCGGGGACCGCCGCCGCTTCGCGATCTACGACGACACCGCCGAGGAGCAGGGCTCGGCGTGGGCCGAGGGGCTCGACCTGCTCGAGGCCGCCCTCGGCGCCGGCGGCAGCGACACGGTGCGCGTCACCCAGCAGCGGCTCAACACCGACCCCGACGCCCTCGCCGGGGTCGACGGGATCGTGTTCGGCGGCGGCTACGCCTACCCGGGCTACACCCTCGGGATCGGCCCCGAGGGCAAGCAGCGGCTGCGCGACTTCGTCGCGGGCGGGGGCCTGTACGCCGGCGTCTGCGCCGGGGCCTACGCCGCCTGCGACGAGCTGCTCTACGAGGGCGAGGTGATCGGCGACGAGTCGGGCTACGACCTGGACCTCTACGAGGGGCCGTGCTTCGGGCCGGTGGGCGGCATCGCCCACTACCCGGACTGGGCGCTGGCCCGCGTCGAGTTCCCGGGCCACCCCTCGACCGACGCGTTCGGGCACCCGTTCACCAACGACGTGTGGTACGCCGGCGGTCCGTTCTTCCCCGGCGTCGAGGACGGCACCACGGTGCTGGCGACCTACGCCGACGAGGTCCAGCAGCAGGGGGACGGGGCGGTGGTGGCGCGCCACGTCGGCGAGGGCACGGTGGTGCTGTGGGGGCCCCACTTCGAGGTCACCGACGAGGGCGCCAGCCCGTCCAACCCGGACGTGTTCGCGGAGGTGCTGCGGTGGTTCGCGAGGTGACCGCGGGGCGAGCCGCGGGCCGGCGCGTCGTGGCGCTGGCCGCGGTGCTGGTGACGCTGTCCGTCGCGCCGCCGGCCGGGGCCCAGAACGCCTCGCAGCGGGCCGCCACGCGGCTGCTGGCGGCCCAGCGCGGCGTCCGCCAGGAGCTGCTCGGGATCTACGTCTACGACGTGAGGATGGGGGA
>CAZOYV010000439.1:0-3946 GCA_964584075.1 uncultured Rickettsiales bacterium
TGGATAACGTCGCATGGGGTCGTGTCGTTGCTGAGGCAACCGGACAACCACGCCGCCGATTTGGGTCGGGCAGTTGCTGAGGCAACCGGATAACCATGCTTCCGGAATCCGGAAGTTCACCCCCGATGGGCGACCATGGTCTGGTGGCCGGGACCGCTGCTCCCTCACTTCGTGGCGCGCAGGGCTGCGGCGGTGTGGGAGGTGGGGTGGGTGGCGACCTCGGTGGGGATCCCCGCAACCACCACCGTACCGCCCCCCTCGCCCCCCTCGGGGCCCAGGTCGATCACCCAGTCGGCGTGGGCGATCACGGCGGGATCGTGCTCGATCAGCACCACGGTGTGGCCGGCGTCGACGAGGCGATCGAGGACGGCGAGGAGGCGCTCGGTGTCGGCGGCGTGGAGGCCGCGGGTGGGCTCGTCGAGGAGGAACAGGGCGTGTTGGCCGGGGGGGTCGTCGCCCAGGCCGCGGGCCAGGGACAGGCGCTGGCGCTCGCCGCCGGAGAGCTGGTCCCCGGGCTGGCCGAGGCGCAGGTAGCCGAGGCCGACCTCGGAGAGGGGGCGCAGGGCGGCCGCGAGGGCCCGGTCGCCGGGGCGCCAGGCGAGGGCCTCGTCCACGGAGAGCTGCAGGGCCTCGTCCATCGACCGGCCGTCCAGCCTCGCGGCGCGGGCCTCGGGGCGGTAGCGGCCGCCGCCGCAGGCCTCGCAGGGCAATCTGACGTCGGGGAGGAAGCCCATCTCGACCCGGCGGCGCCCGGTGCCCTCGCAGACGTCGCAGCGGCCGCCGCGGCGGTGCAGGGAGAACCAGGCCCTGGTCCAGCCCCGGGCGCGGGCCTCGTCGCTGCGGGCGAAGCGCCGCGCGAGCACGTCGAAGGCCCCGCTGCGCGACGCGGGGGTGACCCGCGCGCCGGCCCGCGGAGGGGCGGCGGGGAGGGCGACCACCGCGTCGAAGCGGCCGGCGCCGTCGACGGCGTCGCAGGCCACGGGTCGGCCGCGGCGCAGGCTGGGCTCGAGGACCTCGAACAGCAGCGCCGACTTGCCGCTGCCCGACACGCCGGTGACGGCCACGAGGGCGCCGTCGGGGACCGTCACCTGAAGGGCGCGCAGGTTGCGGGCGCGGGCGCCGCGGACGGTCACGCCGGGGCCCGGCGGGCGGGGTTCGCGGCGCACCGTCGGGGCCCCCCCTCGGAGGAACCGTCCCGTGATCGACGCCGGGTCCGCAGCGAGCGCTGCGGGCGAACCGGCAGCCACGACCCGCCCTCCGGCCGGCCCGGCCCCGGGGCCCAGGTCGACCACGTGGTCGGCGGCCTCGATCACCGCGCGGTCGTGCTCCACCACCACCACGGTGTTGCCCGCGTCGCGCAGCCGGCGCAGCACCGCGATCAGCCGTCCAGTGTCGCGGGGGTGCAGGCCGGTGGTGGGCTCGTCGAGGACGTGGGTGACGCCACACAGGCCGGCCCCGAGCTGGGCGGCGATGCGCACCCGCTGGAACTCGCCGCCGGAGAGGCTGTCGGCGGCCCGCGCCGGCGCCAGGTAGCCGACCCCCACCTCCTGCAGCGCGACCAGCCGGTGGGCCAGGTCGGCGACGATCGGGGCGGCCACGGCCCGGGTGCGCTCGTCCAGCTGCCCGGCGGGGGCGCCGTCCGTGAGCGCTCGGCACCATTCGGCCAGCTCGTCCACCGAACGCCGCTCCAGCGCGGCGAGGGTCTCCCCCGCGACCCGCACGGCGCGGTACGGCGCGGCCAGCCGGTCGCCGCCGCAGTCGGGGCAGCGGCGCTCGGCCATCAGCGGGCGCATCGCCTCGCCGCGGTGGTCGGCGTGCTTGCGCTGGTACTCCTCGTCCACGTAGGCGACGAGGCCCTCCCACGGCGCGCGGAACTCGTGGGTGCCGCGGCGCTTGCCCCGCTGGTAGTGCCACTGCACGTCGTACTCGCGGTCGCCGGTGCCGCGCAGGGCGACCTCGCGGGCGCGCTCGCCGAGCTCGTCCCAGGGCCGCTCGTAGTCCAGCCCCAGCGCCCCTCCCACCGTGCGCAGCAGCGCCACGTGGCGGCCCGCCGGGTCGCCGTAGTAGCGGCCGGTCTTGGTCCCGGCGAGGGCGCCGTCGAGCAGCGAGCGCCCCGGATGGGTGATCAGCGCGTCGGGGTCGCAGGTGGGGATCGCGCCCAGCCCGCGGCACGCCGGGCAGGCCCCGCGGGTGTCGTTGAACGAGAAGTCCGAGGCCCGCCACGGCGCGCCGCCGGGATCCTTGCGCGGCGTCCCGGCGCGGGCGAACAGCAGCCGCAGGCCGTCGCGCAGCTCCGCCATCGTCGAGACCGTCGAGCGCGGGTTGCGGCCCGCCGGGTGGGGCCCGATGCCCACCGCCGGGGTCAGGCCGTGGGCTGACCGCAGCTTCGCCCCGCTGGCCGCCCCGGCCCGCCGCCGGAACTCGGCGGAGAGCCCCTCGGAGAACCGCGCGCGGCACTCCTCGTACAGCGTGGCGAAGGCCAGCGACGACTTGCCGCTGCCCGAGACCCCGGTGACCACGGTGAGCCGGTTCAGCGGCAGATCCACGTCCACGCCGCGCAGGTTGTGGGTCGTGACCCCGCGCAGCTGGATCGGCCCGTCCGCCGCCGGCGCCACCGCCGCGGGGGCGGCCTCCACCTCGCCGCGCAACACCGCGCCGGTGGGCGACTCCTGCACCGCCTCGATCTCCGCGGGCGTCCCGCAGGCCACCAGCGCGCCGCCCTCGGGGCCGCCGCCGGGCCCCAGGTCGACGACCCAGTCCGCGGCGCGGATCACCGCCGGATCGTGCTCCACCACCACCGCGGTGTTGCCCCGCGCCACCAGCGAGCCCAGCGCGCCCAGCAGGCGATCCACGTCGGCGAGGTGCAGGCCCCGGGTCGGCTCGTCGAGGATCAGCAGCGTGCGACCGGTGGCCGGCCGCCCCAGCTCGGCGGCCAGCTTGACCCGCTGCGCCTCGCCGCCGGACAGGGTCGTCGACGGCTGCCCCAGCGGCAGGTAGCCGAGCCCCACCGCCCGCAGGGCCTCGAGCACGCGGGCGATCCGCGGCTGATCGGCGAACAGCGCGGCCGCCTCGTCCACCGGGAGCCGCAGCACGTCCCGCACCGAGTGGCCGCGGTAGCGCAGCGCCAGCGTGTCGTCGTCGAAGCGCCGGCCGCGGCACGCCGGGCAGGTCACCTCGACGTCGCCGAGGAAGTGCATCCCGACGGTGTCGACCCCCGCGCCCTGGCACACCTCGCAGCGCCCCCCGGCGGTGTTGAGCGAGAAGTGGCCCTTGCCCCAGCCGCGCTCGCGGGCCCCGGGCAGCGCGGCGAACAGCGCCCGGATCGGATCGAACAGCTTGGTGTAGGTCGCGGGGTTGCTGCGCGGCGTGCGGCCGATCGGCGCCTGGTCGAGGACGACCACCTTGTCGAGGCCGTCGGCGCCCTCGATCCCGTCGTGGGGCGCCGGCTCGTCGCCGGCGCGGTGCAGCCGCCGCCGCAGCGCCCGCCCCAGGGTCCGCTCGACCAGCGTGGTCTTGCCCGCCCCGGAGACCCCGGTGACCACGTTGAGCGCGCCGAGCCGCAGGGGCACGTCGAGGTCCCGCAGGTTGAACCCGCGCGCGCCGCGGACCCACAGCGTGTCCCGCTCCGAGCCGCGCCCGGCCGCCGCGGGCGGGGTGCGCTCGCCCGCCAGGAACGCCCGCGTCGCGCTCCCGGCCGCGGCGCCGTCCGCCGCCGGCCCGTCGAGCAGCCCCGCCGGAGGCCCCTCGTACAGCACCCGCCCGCCCTCTGCGCCGGCCCCCGGGCCCACGTCGATCAGCCAGTCCGCCGCGCGGATCGTCGCCGGGTCGTGCTCCACCACGACCACCGTGTTGCCCGCGTCGCGCAGCCCCCCCAGGACGCCGAGCAGCCGCCCGACGTCGCGGCCGTGCAGCCCCACCGAGGGCTCGTCGAGGACGTACAGCACGC
>CAZOYV010000440.1:0-3938 GCA_964584075.1 uncultured Rickettsiales bacterium
CCAGCGTGCCAGCCCCAGCCCCAGCCCCACCAGCGCGACACCGAAGAACACGGGATTCTGGCGCAGGGCCGACAGGTAGAACGGCCAGAACGGCGTCCCGATCTCGGTGGTGACCGCGATCTCGGCGGGCTGCAGCGCCGTCGCGACGGGCGCCGCCGCCGGCGCGACCAGCGCCGCCCGCAGGACCAGGTACAGCAGCTGAGGGGCCGCGAAGCCGGCGCCGAACAGCACGGCGTACAGCGCGCCGCGACCCCGCGGACGGGTGCCGGCCACCAGCGTGACGATCGCCGCGGCCACCGACAGCAGCATCAGCGAGGTCTTGAACGACAGGTAGATCGCCAGTCCCATCGCCAGCCCCGCCGCGGCCAGCGACCACGGCTTGCGCTCCAGCACCAGCGCCAGCGCCGCGAGGTACACCGCCAGCGACACGAAGTCGATGCGGGCGGTGAACGAGTGATCGACGAAGATCCACACCATCCCGAGGCCGACCAGCGCGTGGAACGCCGCCCTCCGGCGGAAGGCGCGCTCCGCCAGCCGCAGCACGGCCAGGTAGATCACGACGTTGGCGACGATCACCACGGTGCGGTTGACCATCAGCCCGACGACGGGGTCCTCCGCGCCGAGCATCGCCCCCACCGAGAACAGCGCCGCGCTGAGCAGCTTGTGGGGGGTCGCGACCCGCGCCGCGGGGTCGGCGAGGAAGTCGAGGCCCTGGTTGTACAGGTCGAACTCGTCGACCTCGAACACGCCGTTGAGCGCCAGGAACGCCTTGGACAGGAACAGCAGCCCCGCGACGATCAGCAGCCCCAGCGAGACGCGGTCCAGCGTCTCGGCGCGCTCGCCGTCTCGAGGTGGGTTCGGGGGGAGGTCAGCCGGCATTCGGGTCCCGGAACATGCGCAGCACGGTCAGCGCGATGATCTTGAGGTCGAGTGTGAAGGACCAGTTCTCGATGTAGTACAGGTCGTGCGCGATCCGCGGTCCGAGCTCGGTGGCCCCGCGCCAGCCGTTGACCTGGGCCCAGCCGGTGATCCCGGCCTTGACCATGTGGCGCTGGTGGTAGCGGGGGATCTCCTTGCGGAAGCGTCCGATGAACACGGGCCGCTCCGGCCGCGGGCCGACCACCGACATGTCCCCGCGCAGCACGTTGTAGAACTGGGGCAGCTCGTCCAGCGAGGTCCGGCGCAGGAAGCGCCCGAACCGCGTCGGCCGGGCGTCGCCCTTGCTGGCCCACTTGGGGCCGGTCCGCTGCTCGCTGCCGGGGGGCATGCTGCGGAACTTGTAGATCTCGAAGCGCTTGCCGTCGAGCCCCATCCGCTCCTGGGCGTAGATCACCGAGCCGCCGACCCACAGCCTGACCCCCACGGCGATCGCCGCCAGCAGGGGGGCCAGCCCGATCAGCACCGCGGCGGAGAACACCACGTCGAACCCGCGCTTGACCGTGGCCTGCATCCCGACCAGCGGGCGGTCGACGAGGTTGATCACGGGCAGCCCCTCGAAGTCGTCCACCGAGCTGTTGAGCACCAGCCCGAAGTCGAACAGATCGGCCACCAGCCGGACGTCGACGTAGGAGTCGGCGAGCTCCTCGAGCAGCTGCTTGATGCGGGCGTAGCGCTCGAACGGCAGGCACACGAACACCTGCTGCGCGCCGGTGCGGCGGATGGCGTCCTGGAGCTCGTCGCTGGTGCCCACCACGGCCACGTCGCGGTACGCCTCGGCGGGATCGTCGCCGTCGGAGAGCATCCCCACCACGTGGAGCCCGGCCCAGGGGTAGGCCAGCGTGCGGTCGATCACCTGGTGGGCCGTCTCGCCGCTGCCGATCAGCAGCACGTGGCGCAGGTTGCGGCCCGCGCGACGGGTGAGCCGCACCGCCGATCGCAGCGCCACCCGGGACAGCACCAGCACCACGGCGTTGAGCGGCAGGAACACCAGCAGGAACAGCCGCGAGTACGTCGCCTCGTCGAGCCGGTAGGCGAACGAGAGCGCGAGCAGGACCAGCGACGCGGTCGCCACGGCGCGGAGCAGCGAACCGATCTCCTTGCCCAGCCGCTTGAGCCGCCACGGCTCGTACAGCCCGTGGCCGCGCAGCGACAGGTGCCACAGCACCAGCACCACGGCCGTGCCCCAGTAGTACATCTGCTCGGACGGCATCCCCCGCACCACGGGCAGCACGCCGCTGTAGAACCGCAGCTGGTAGGTCCCCAGCCACGTCGCGGCGATCAGAACCAGATCGGCGCCGATCAGCAGCAGCCGGATCGCCTCACCGTAGCGCCTGAGCATGGTCCTTCCAGCGCTCGGTGAGCAGCCGCTCCATCTCGGCGCGGAACCGCGGCTCGTCGAACCGCGCGGCGCGGGCTCGGCAGCGATCGGGATCGAAGAACGCGACCAGCTCCTCGAACTGGCGCACCGCCCCCACCAGGGCGTCCACGGTCGGCTCGCGGAAGAACAGGCCGGTGGCGTCCGCTACGTCCCGTTCCCGCAGCACCCCGCCGCCGGCCGTCGGCCCGACCACCGTCTCGGTGGCCCCGCCCGCGCCCAGCGCGATCACCGGCCGGCCGCTGGCCATCGCCTCGACGGGCACGATCCCGAAGTCCTCCTCGCCGGGGAAGACCAGCGCGCGGCAGCGGGACAGCTCGTCGGCCCAGGTGGCGTCGTCGACGCGCCCGAGGAACGCGACGTTGGCCGGCGCGTGCCGCCGCAGCGACCCCAGCAGGGGCCCGTCGCCGACGACGCGCAGTGGCAGCCCGAGGCGCGCGAACGCCTCCACCGCGAGATCCGGGCGCTTGTAGGGCACCAGCTGCCCCGCCAGCAGGTAGTGGTCGCCCACCTCGCGGGCCGCGGCGAACCGGTCGATCGACACCGGGGGATGGACCACGGCGGCGTCCCGCCGGTAGTGCTTGCGGATCCGCCGGGCGGTGGTGCGCGAGTTGGCCACGAAGTGATCGACCCCGTTGGCGGCGCGCGCGTCGAAGGCGCGCGCGTAGTGGGTCGTCAGGCGCGTCACGGCCGAGCGCAGCAGCCCGGCGTCGCCGAGGTAGTCGTGGGGCAGATCCCACAGATAGCGCGGCGGAGAGTGGCAGTAGCAGACGTGGAGCTGGTCGGCGCTGGTCAGCACGCCCTTGACCACGCTGGCGTCGCTGCTGACCACCAGGTCGAACTCGCGCAGGTCGAGCTGCTCCACGGCCAGCGGCATCAGCGGCAGCAGCTTGCTGTAGTGCCGGCGCGCCCCCGGGAGGTGCTGCAGGAACGACGTCCGCACCGGGCGGGCCTGCAGGTCCGGGGGCAGATCGCGGGGATCGTGCACCAGGCAGAACAGCGTCGCGTCGGGCAGCAACGTCAGCAGCGACTGCAGGACCTTCTCGCCGCCGCGGTAGGTCACCAGCCAGTGATGCACCACCGCGATCCGTGCGGTTTCCAGCGTCACGTCCGCCATTTCTCCAGCAAATTAAGCTATTTAAGGGTACTTGTGCGTCGTGGGCCGGTCAATCGGCGGTGGCCGGCCGCGATGGGCCGCTCAGGTCCGGCGGCGCCAGGACCACCACAGCCCGAGCAGCGGCAGCAGCGCCGCGGCCTCGGTGCCGCCGGTCGGGAGCTTCACGGCACAGCCGTACAGCTCCTCGGCCGAGTCGCGCGGAGGCGGGCCGTCGTAGCACAGCTCGTCGATCTCGCCGTCGCAGTCGTTGTCGAGCTCGTCGCACAGCTCGTTCATCTCCGGGTGGACGTAGGCGTTGGCGTCGTCGCAGTCGGCCTCGCAGGGCAGCCAGCCGTCGCCGTCCTCGTCCCACTCGCCGGGGGGCAGGTCGCCGTCGCAGTTGTTGTCCTTGCCGTCGCAGATCTCGGGGTGGCCGGGGAACACCTCGGGGTCGTAGTCGTCGCAGTCGCCGTCGCAGGTGCGCCACTCGTCGCCGTCGAGGTCGTAGCCCTCGTCGATCGTTCCGTC
>CAZOYV010000441.1:0-3933 GCA_964584075.1 uncultured Rickettsiales bacterium
GTGGACCAGGACCTCGACGGCGACGGCTACAACGCCTGCCAGGGGGACTGCGACAACGACGACCCCGACACGTACCCCGGCGCCACCGAGCTGTGCGACGGCGAGGACAACGACTGCGACGGCACCTTGCCCGCCAGCGAGGCCGACGACGACGGCGACGGCTGGATGCCGTGCGACGGCGACTGCGACGACGGCGACCCGTCGATGACGCCCGCGGACGAGGACGGCGACGGATACTCCCCGTGCGACGGCGACTGCGACGACGAGGATGGAGACCTGACGCCCGCCGACGGAGACGCCGACGGATACTCGACCTGCGACGGCGATTGCGACGACGAGGACGCGACGATCTCCCCGGGGGCGGCCGAGGTGCCGTACGACGGCATCGACCAGGACTGCGACGGGGCCGACCTGACCGACCAGGACGGGGACGGCTACGACGGCGGCGACGGCCCCGACTGTGACGACCTCGACGCGGAGGTCCACCCCGACGCCGAGGAGGTCCCGTACGACGGGGTGGACAACGACTGCGTCGACGGGGATCTGACCGACCAGGACGGCGACGGCCACGACGGCGGCGACGGCCCCGACTGTGACGATCTCGACCCGGCCGTGCACCCCGACGCCGACGAGGACTGCGAGGACGGCATCGACAACGACTGTGACGGGGCCGTCGACGAGGACGACGCGGACTGCGGCAGCGCGGACGACGACGACGACTCGGACTGCGAGGAGCCGGACGACGACGACGCCGGTGACGACGACGAGGAAGATGGCGACGACGCCGGTGGATGTGCCTGTGGGCTCGGGGACGGAGCGGTGCGCTCCGGTCCGGTTCCCTGGCTGCTGGTGCTGGGTGTCCTGGCCTGGAGACGGATCAGGATCTGGCCGTGGTGGAGGATAGGGGATGGTTGTCCAACCCCGAGGAGGGGATCGCGGCGGCTCGAGAACCGCGGTGCTGGACCTCGTTCGAGGAGTGGACGATGGCCTGGGCGGCGTCCTGGATGGCTCCGGAGACGGCGTGGAGCCAGCGGGAGCCGGTAATGCAGGGTTCCCGGCTCCAGGTGTTGGTTGTGGACATGATCAGGTATAATGATCCATGAATAGGTCGTCAGGAGGTGGAATTGGATGGCTCAGACCTCGACGCTCCACATCAAGGTCGATCCCGACCTGGCTCGCGGACTCAAGGCCCTTGCCGAGAGACGCGGGCAACCGCTGTCCGAGCTGGTGCGACGTGCCGTCCAGGCGTGCTACCAGGTCGAGCTGCTCGATCTGCCCGAGCTCCAGCGCCGTGCGGTGGTGGCCTACCAGGGTGGATTCATCAGCCTGGGGAAGCTGGCCGAGGTGATGGGAATGTCCACCCTCTCCGCCAGACAGTGGCTGAACGAGCACGGCGTGGCCCAGAACACGCTCTTCGAGGAGGGGGACACGGACCGTGCCTGAGCGCGGCCCGTTCCTGGTCGACACGGTCACCCTCTCGAACTTCGCCCTCGCCGGCAGGCTGGACATCTTGACCGAACGGTACCCTGGGCGGTTGTGGACGACGACCACCGTCCTCGACGAGGTGATCCGTGGGATCGGCGAGGGTCACCCGCTCCAGGACATCGTGGACCTCGCGGAGCAGAGCATGCTCGAGGTGATCGCGTTGTCTCCTTCCCAGCGGCAGGGCTGTCTGCGGCTTCAGAGCAGGCTCGGATCGGGGGAGGCGTCGCTCATCGCCGTCGCCGTCGAAGGGGGCGCGACCGTGGTCACCGACGACCGGGTCGCCCGCGACGCGTGCCGAGAGCGCCAGATCCCCGTGACCGGAACGATCGGCATCCTCCGCGCCACCGTGCGCGACGGTCAGATCTCGGTCCAGGAGGCCGACGAGACCCTGGCAAGGATGGTGCGAGCGGGGTTCTTCTCCCCGGTGTCCAGCATCTCCTCGACGATCATCGGTCCACGATGAGTTGGCCGAAGATCATCATCCGGACAGGGGGTCGGGTGACGCGACGATCTCCGGAACGAGGCCTGTCGAGACACACGGCTGGGCCGTCGCTCTGCGCGTGTTCACTCCTCGCCATCGGGTGTGCTCCTTCGGGTGACACGCTCGAGGAACGGTCTCGCCGGTCGGCTCGCTGACCAAGCAGTTCACCGCTGCGGCGGTCCTGGCAGCCGAGGAGGACGGGCTGCTGACCACCTCGGGCAAGCTGTCGGCGCACGTCGACGGCGTACCCGGCGAGCTGTCCGACCTGACCCTCCATCATCTGCTCACCCACCAGGGCGGTCTGCCCGACCACGTCGGGGCGGACGAGGAGGCCATCGAACGGGATGAATGGCTGGACCAGACCCACGAGCGGGTCCACTACGTCGCACCACGCCCCGGCGACGTGAGCGTCCTGATGGATGGCCTGCTGGGGACCGCCGAGCTGCTGATCCGCGACGCCGATCTGGATCCCGTCGTGCTGGCCGCTGTGGTCTCGTTCGCGTTCGTCCTGGTGCACCCCTTCGACGACGGCAACGGCCGGCTGCACCGCTGGCTGTCCGTGGCCGTCGACGACGAGCTGCGCGCCGAGCTGGACTTCCTGGTCTCGCTGTCCCGGGCGCGGGAGGAGATCGCCGACATCGTCGACATGCCCGATCGCCTGATCGTGCTGTTCATCAAGTTGTGCCGCCAGCACGGAGGCCGGCTCTCGGCGCGCAAGCGCCAGCAGTACTTCTCCATGCTGTCGGACGAGGAGGTGTCCCGCATCGAAGACGTCGTGGTCGACCGCTTCTTCTCCTCGGAAGCGAAATGAACCACGCCACCGCGCGGCTGCCTCGCGGTCGATGGTGAAGGCACGCTACCCCGAGAGGGGGGTGAGATCATCCCGTTTGGTCTGTTGACCAACCGACAAGAAGAATCCCGCCGGATCAGGGACTTCCGGCGGGTGGAGGGGTGGTGGAGGATAGGGGATGGTCATCTAACCCCGATGGGGCTCCTGTGGCGACGGCGACCGACCGGAACTGGACCGCGATCGGGGAGTGGGTGGATGCCTGGGTGGGCTACTGGATGTCCCCTGGAAAGGACTTGCAGGAGTGGGATGTCCGTCCATGGATCTGCGCTGTCGACGAAAACTGTCTACTTGACTAGACAGTTTGTCATGCTATCGTTGGGTCATGGTTCCGGATCGTCCTGTCTTGACCGGCAAGCAGCTGCTGAAACGGCTCCGGAAGTTCGGCTGTGTGGAGCTGCGACAACGGGGCTCGCACGTGATCGTCCGGTGCGGGGATCGCGTGACGACGGTGCCCGTTCACGCTCGTGAGGAGCTCGGCCCCGGGTTGTGCAGGGCGATCGAGCGTGATCTCGAACCCGCGCTGGGGAAGGGATGGTTGTCGAAGTGAGCACCTACACCGTGACCTACGAACGAGACGAGTCCGGATGGTGGTTCGCGTCGGTGGAGAGCGTTCGCGGTTGCCATACCCAGGGCCGGACCATCCAGGAGGCAGAGCGACGGATCCGAGAGGCGCTGGGCTTGTTCGTCGAGGACGCCGGCGAAGCCGAGCTGGTGCGTGACGTGAAGCTGCCTGAAGACCTGGAGCGTGCGCTCGAGGAGTACCGGGCCGCCCGCGAGGAGCTCGAGCGAGCCCAGGCCGCCTCGAGCGAGGCAGCGGAGAGGGTCGCTGGTGAGCTCTCCGCGAGGCTCCGGCTCAGCGTCCGGGACATGGCGACCTTCCTTGATCTCTCTCATCAGCGAATCCAGCAGATCATCGCTGCGAAGAACAGGGGACGGCTCGAGCAAGAATCGACCGAGCGACACGGGAGAAGATGACTTCGAGGCATGGGTCATGATCGGTAGTCCCTCTTCCGCTGACGCACGACCGGTTCGCGGAAGACGAGAGTCCCGGGCCGATTCGTCGAGTGTCGCGCGCCACGAACATACTCCCGCCTGAACGCCAGTCGCGCCACGAACT
>CAZOYV010000442.1:0-3924 GCA_964584075.1 uncultured Rickettsiales bacterium
GTGTGCATGCCTGGCGCAACAAGGCCAAGCTCGTCGGGCTTCGCCCTCCTCGTGGACGACTCGCTCCGCTCATCGACCAGCCTTGACCCACCTCTCCTGGGCTGACGTGTGGATGGTGGGCGACGGAGGGGGGTGGGCTCTGGTGGAAGGTGGTTGTGGAGCAAGGTCGCACCCAAGTCCCACTGAATGCGCATTCTGTGTGCATTCAGTCCAGGTTGGGTACCCCTCTCCCCACAACCACCTTCCACCAGAGCCCACCCCCCTCCGTCGCCCACCTATCGAACGCCATGGCTGCCGGGAGCGGGTCAAGGCTGGCCGCGACGCGCAGTGTCGCGGCCACGAGGAGGGCGAAGCCCGACGAGCTTGGCCTTGAGGCGCTCCCGGCAGCCATGGCACCGTCGACAGGCGACGGGCTCCCCCCCCAGACCCTGGGTTCGATTCCCACACGTCTCCACCAGCGAGCGGTCGCCACCGCGTGCCGGTTTCCCTGTCCGGCTCTCTGCCGACCACCGGGGGACACGCCCCCCTCCGATTTGTCCGCGCGCTCGTTCCGCTCTACCCTGGTCGGACCCACGAAGCGTCCCGATTCCCCCGAGGAGCGATCCATGCGCCGCGCCACGATCCCGTTGTTCTCCCTGACCATCGCCCTGCTGCTGGGCTGCCCGCCCGCCCCGGACGACGGGCCGCTGCCGGTCCTCGACGCCGGCGCCGAGGCGACGCCGCCGGCCTTCGAGGTGGGCACCATGCTCGACGGCGCGGAGGTGGTCGAGGGCCAGGTGCTGGTGACCTTCCGCGACGGCCTCGGGGACGACGCCGCGCGCCAGCGGGTGCGGTCGCAGGGCGGCCAGGTGCTGCAGCGCCAGCGCTGGAGCCTGGACCCCGGCTCGGCGCTCAACCGGCTGTACCTGGTGCAGCTCCCCGAGGACTGGACGGTGGAGGCCGGGCTGTGGACCTACGGCCGGATGCCCGGGGTCGAGGCGGTCCAGCCCAACTTCGTGTACCGCCCCGACGCGCCGCCCAGCGACACCCACTTCGACCTGCAGTGGGGCCAGGACAACGCCGGGACCAACGCGCCGTTCGACCCGGCCTACGGGCTGCGCGGCCCCGACCTGCGCGTGGCGGACGCCGACCTCGGCGCGGTGGAGGCCCACGACGACATCGCGTCCCAGGGCCTGACCCCCGCGACCATCGTCGTGGCCGTGCTCGACACCGGCATCGACTGGCAGCACGAGGACCTCGACGACGTGGTGTGGGCCAACCCCGGGGAGAACCCCACCCCCAACGGCGTGGACGACGACGGCAACGGCTACGTCGACGACATCCGCGGCTGGGACTTCGCCGACGACGACGACGACCCCACCGATCCCGACGCCCACGGCTCCCACGTGGCCGGGATCATCGGCGCCGAGCGGGACAACGGCCAGGGCGTGGCGGGCACGGCGGGCAACGCGGCGCTGATGCCCTGCCGCGTGATCGGCACCGGGGGCGGGACCACCGCCGACATCATCGACGGCATCGACTACGCCGCGGCCAACGGCGCGCGGGTGATCAACGCCAGCTTCGGCTCGTACGCCTACGACGCCGGCACCGAGGCGGCGATCGACGCCGCCGGCGACGCCGGGGCGCTGTTCGTCGCCGCGGCGGGCAACGACGGCGTGCCCAACGAGTGGTTCCCCCACTACCCGGCGAGCTACGACCTGGACAACGTGATGTCGGTGGCGGCCTCCACGGCGTGGATGGACCTGACGATGAACAGCAACTACGGCCCCGGCTCGGTGGACATCGTGGCGCCGGGCGACGAGATCGCCTCGACCACCCCCGACGGGGTCTACACCGGCCACCCCGACGACGACTACCAGATCACGCTGTACGAGTCGACCTACGGCTGGCTGCCGTGGAGCGGCACCTCGATGTCCGCGCCCCACGTCGCCGGCGCCGCGGCGCTGGTGTTCGGGCTGGGGCCCGACCTGATCCCGGGCTGGGCCGGGCTGACCCCGCGCGAGCAGGCGGCGGAGGTGCGCCTGTACATCCTGCGGCGCAGCGACCGCTGGGCCTCGCTGGGCGCCCAGGTGCGGACCGAGGGGCACCTCGACGTGGCCTCGCTGGTCGAGGACGACGCCACCCCGCCGGCGGGCATCGGCGGCGGCTGGTCGGCGGTCACGGTGGGCTTCGACTGGGTCACCTTCGCGGTCACCGCCCCCGGGGACGACGGCACCACCGGCCAGGCCAACTGGTACGACCTGCGCGTCGAGGAGGGGGCCACCATCGACTGGGCCAACGCCCACGGCGCGTGGGCGGTGTGGACGCCGGGGCCGGCCGGGGGGATCGACTACCTGACGTTCCGCGGCCTGGTGCCCGCGACGCAGTACACCTTCGCCGTCGCGGCGGTGGACAACGCCAACAACCGCGGCCCCGAGTCGGACCCGATCACGGTCACGACCAAGGCCGGCTCGGTGATCCAGAGCTACGACTTCGAGTCCGGCCAGCAGGGCTGGACCAGCACCGGCCAGGGATCGTGGGACTACGACGCCGCCGTGGGCCACAACGGCACCGCCGGCTGGACCGACACCGACAACGGCGACTACGCCAACAACCGCGAGTACATCCTCGAGTCGCCGACGCTGACGATCAACGACCAGGCGGTCAACGTCTCGTGGTGGCAGTACTACGAGATCGAGACGGCCTACGACGCGGGCTTCGTCCAGGCCCGGGTGTCCCCCGACGCCTCGACCTGGACCGAGTGGCGCACGCTGACCTACGTCACCGGCTCCTCCACGGACTGGTACCAGGACTCGGCCAACGTGCCGATCACCGACACCTACCTGGAGCTGCGCTTCGTGCTGTCCACCGACAGCAACATCCAGGCGGACGGCTGGTACGTCGACGAGGTCGTCGTGCGCGCCGACGCGGCCCCCGACATGCTGCTGTTCGACGAGGACTTCGGCAACGCCAGCAGCTGGACGCTGGTCGGCGACTGGGACGTGGACGGCGGGGTGCTGACCGACAGCCCCGGCGGCGACTACCAGCCGAACCAGCGGGCCTCGGCGACGCTGACCACCCCGCTGGACCTGACCGGCGCCGAGCACGCCTGGCTCTCGTTCGAGCTGGTCGACCTGGCCTACGAGCAGTACTACGACTACCTGCTGCTCGAGTACAGCCTCGACGGGCAGAGCTGGCGCGCGCTGTCGTACCTCACCGGGACCGACAGCGGCACCACGCTGACCTACGACCTGAGCGCGTACGCCGGGGTCCCCGAGCTGCACCTGCGGTTCCGCAGCGACACCGACTTCACCGGCGAGGAGGCCGGCGCCGAGATCGACGACCTCGACGTGTGGATCACCACGCCGGCCAACCAGCCGCCGGTCGTGACGATCACCGATCCCGCCGACGGGGCGCTGATCCCCGACGGGACGGTGATCGACTTCGCGGGCACCGCGACCGACCCCGAGGACGGGGATCTCGGCGCCTCGCTGTCGTGGACGTCGTCGCTGGACGGCACCTTCGGCAGCGGGGCGTCGTTCTCCACGACGCTTTCGCTGGGGGTCCACCTGATCACCGCGGCGGTGTTCGACGGCGACGGCGCGCTGGGCTACGACGGCATCTCGATCGAGGTCTACGACGACTGCCCGAAGGACCCGCTGAAGACCGATCCGGGGGTCTGCGGCTGCGGCGTCCCCGACGACGACACCGACGGCGACGGCACCGAGGACTGCATCGACGGCTGCCCCGACGACGGCGACAAGACCGACCCCGGCGTCTGCGGCTGCGGCGTCCCCGACGACGACACCGACGGCGACGGAACCGAGGACTGCGACGACGGCTGCCCGAACGACGGCGACAAGACCGACCCCGGCGTCTGCGGCTGCGGTGTCCCCGACGACGACACCGACGGCGACGGCACCCTCGACTGCGACGACGGCTGCC
>CAZOYV010000443.1:0-3909 GCA_964584075.1 uncultured Rickettsiales bacterium
GCCCCCCGGGCGGGTGTACACGAACGACTGCCCCAGCGCGTTGTTGCCGTTGGCCGCCGCCAGCCCGGGCAGCGTCAGCGCCACCAGGACGGCCAGCGTCGCAATCCAGCTCGTGCGGTGCATCGCGTCGCCTCCCCTCACTGCCCGTCGACGCCGTCGCAGTCTTCGTCGATCCCGTTGACCGAGTTGTCCCACGCGCCGGGGTTGATCCACGGGTTGGTGTCGTCGCAGTCGCCGCCGTCCTCGGTCCAGCCGTCCCCGTCGTCGTCGAAGTGGTCGGTGTCCTCGTCGACCCAGCCGTTGCAGTTGTTGTCGACCCCGTCGGCGACCTCGGGGTTGCCCGGGAACACCGTCGGATCGCCGTCGTTGCAGTCCCCCTGCAGCTCGGTGGCGCCGTCGCCGTCGTCGTCGTAGGCCTCGGTGCCCTCGTCGACGATCCCGTCGCAGTCGTTGTCCACCCCGTCGGCGACCTCCGGCTCGGCCGGCCCGATCGTCGGGTCGGTGTCGTCGCAGTCCCCGCCCGCGGTGGTGTAGCCGTCGCCGTCGGCGTCGATCCCGTCGACCACTCCGTCGCAGTCCCAGTCGACCCCCGGGCCCTGATCCGGCGCGCCGGGGTAGATCCCCTCGTCCTGGTCGTTGCAGTCGCCGTCGAGCTCGGTCATCCCGTCGCCGTCGTCGTCGTAGCACTCGGTGCCCTGGTCGACGGGGGTCGCCGGATCGCAGTCGTTGTCCACCCCGTCGCAGATCTCGGGCGCTCCGGGGTAGGTGTCGGCGTCCGCGTCGTCGCAGTCGCCGCCGAGCTCGGCGTAGCCGTCGCCGTCGTCGTCGTCGGCCAGCGGGTCCTCGTCGACGAGGCCGTCGCAGTCGTTGTCGATCCCGTCGACGATCTCCTCCTCGAGGGGGCCCACCGCGTCGTCGCCGTCGTTGCAGTCGCCGTTGATCTCGGCGAACCCGTCCCCGTCGTCGTCGTAGCACTCGGTGCCCTCGTCGGCGGTCCCGTCGCAGTCGTTGTCGGCGCCGTCGCAGATCTCCACGGCGCCGGGGTGGATCGTGTCGTCGGTGTCGTCGCAGTCCCCGGCGCACACCGCGGTGCCGTCGCCGTCGGCGTCGAAGTCGTCGTGGTACGTCGCGTCGCAGTCGTTGCCGTACAGCGGCACCTCGACGGTGGGGGAGTCCAGCTCGTTGGTCGTCAGCACCAGCGTCGCCCCGGCGGGGGCCATGTCCACCGGGTCGAAGGTGACGTGGAGCGCCCCCTCGTCACCGGCCACCACCACCGCCGGGAACGCCCCGCCGAGCGCCGCCGAGGCGGTCGCCTCGAACGGGCTGCCGGTGGGCTCCACCGTCGCCGCCTCGATCACCACGTCGACCAGCCCGTCGTTGGCGACCCACAGGTCCAGCGTCTCGGGCGTCCCGACCTCGGTGATCCCGAAGTCCAGGTAGTTCGGGTAGACGAACAGGCCTGGGTCCCGCGCGCTGCCCCACATCGGCTGCTCGAGGCGCTCGTTGACCGCGTCGCTGGTGATCACCAGCTGCGCCATGTTGTCGTCCTCGACCGCGTTGCCGTAGCCCACGGTCAGCTCCACCGCCTCGCCCCGCGCCAGCTCGCCGTCGAAGCCCTCGACGACCTCGAACGCGTCGTCGCCCTCGACGGCGATCGCGGTGACCGTCACGGTCGCCTGCCCGCCGTTGGTCAGGGTCAGCACCCGGGTCTCCTGGGCGCCGGTCATCACCACGCCGAAGTCCACCGCGGCGGGGGTGATCACCAGCTCGCCCTGGGCCTGGCTGATCGAGACGTCCTGGCAGCCGCTGCCCAGCGCGAGCAGCCCGGCCACCGCCAGCAGCGGCAGGCCTCCGGCCCACCGCCGCCGCCACGCCGCGAGCCCCAGCAGCGCCAGCAGCCCCAGCGCGGCGCCGGTGCCGCCGACCGCGCCGCCGACGTTGGACTGGCAGTCGCAGCCGGAGGGGCCGGGGTCGTCGTCGTCGGCCCCGTCGCAGCTCTCGTCGGTGTCGCCGTCGCAGTCGTTGTCGGCCAGATCACCGCACAGCTCGTCGGCCTCGGGGTGGCTGAACGGATCGGCGTCGTCGCAGTCGCCGTCCTCCTCGGTCCAGCCGTCGCCGTCGTCGTCGAACGTGTCGGTGCCCTCGTCGATCAGCCCGTCGCAGTCGTTGTCCACGCCGTCCTCCGTCTCCTCGGCCCCGGGGTGGGTCTCCGGGTCCCAGTCATCGCAGTCGCCCTCGTCCTCGGCGAAGCCGTCCCCGTCGTCGTCCGACGAGTCGAGCCCGTCGTCGACCATCCCGTCGCAGTCGTTGTCCACGCCGTCCTGCTCCTCGGAGGCCCCGGGGTTGATGTCGGGGTCCCCGTCGTGACAGTCCCCGTCGTCCTCGCTGTAGCCGTCCCCGTCGTCGTCGTAGCAGTCCGTGCCCTCGTCCACCGTCCCGTCGCAGTCGTTGTCCGCCCCGTCGCAGACCTCGGGGGCCCCGGGGTAGCTGTCGGCGTCGGCGTCGTCGCAGTCGCCGGCGTCGGCGGTGTAGCCGTCCCCGTCGTCGTCGCCGTCGGTCCCGCCGTCGTCGACCACGCCGTCGCAGTCGTTGTCGATCCCGTCCTGGTGCTCGTAGGCCCCCGGGTAGACCGAGTCGTCGGCGTCGTTGCAGTCCCCGTCGAGCTCGGTGTAGCCGTCCCCGTCGTCGTCGGTGCAGGCGGTGTTCTCGTCGATCACCCCGTCGCAGTCGTTGTCCCACCCGTCACAGACCTCGACCCCGCCGGGGTGGACCTGGTCGTTGCCGTCGTCGCAGTCGCCGCCGGCCTCGGTGAAGCCGTCCCCGTCGTCGTCGTAGCAGTCCGTGCCGGCGTCCACCGCGGTCGCCGGATCGCAGTCGTTGTCCACGCCGTCGCAGACCTCCACCGCGCCCGGGTAGACGCTGTCGTCGCCGTCGTCGCAGTCGCCGTCGAGCTCGGTGTAGCCGTCCCCGTCGTCGTCGCTGCACTCGGTGTCCTCGTCGACCAGCCCGTCGCAGTCCTCGTCGACCCCGTCGCAGGTCTCGATCGCCCCGGGGAACGCCCCGGGATCGGCGTCGTCGCAGTCGCCGGCCAGCTCGGTGAAGCCGTCGCCGTCGTCGTCGCTGCACTCGGTGTCCTCGTCGACGTCCCCGTCGCAGTCGTTGTCCACGCCGTCGCAGACCTCCACCGCCTGCGGGTGGTTCGCCGCGTCGCCGTCGTCGCAGTCGTCGCCCCCGACGAACCAGGCGTCGTGGCCGTCCCCGTCGGCGTCGGTCAGGTCGGCCCCGTCGCAGTCCTGGTCGATCCCGTCGTACGGGATCTCGGTGGCGTTGGGGTTGATGCTCGCGTCGCCGTCGTCGCAGTCGTCGCCGCTGCACGCCGCGTCGACGAAGCCGTCGCCGTCGTCGTCGACGTCGTCGATGATCCCGTCGCAGTCGTCGTCCACGCCGTTGCAGATCTCGGGCGCCCCGGGGTGGATGTTGGGGTTGTTGTCGTTGCAGTCGTCCCCGCCGCAGCCGGCCCACGAGTAGCCGTCGCCGTCGTTGTCCTGGCACGGGCTCGGGATCGAGAAGTCGAACACCACCGCCCCGATCGCGATGCAGTCGCCGGCGCTGCCGCTGTAGGGATCGATCGCGACGCTGGTCATCCCCTGCCACGTCCAGCTCAGCACGTTGTGCGTGTCGTCGTCCCACATCCCGCCGTCGCCGCCCGAGATGCCCTGGTAGCCGTCGGTCTCGATCGTGTTGCCGCCGAACGTCTTGGCCCCGTCCGCGGCGCTCTGGCCGTCCCCGGCGAGGAAGTGCAGCGTCGCCTGGGTCGGCGTATCCGAGACGTTGAACCCGCTCATCGTGAACACGCTGGTCCCGTCGTCGACGCGGTCGGCGCCGTCGTAGATCACGATCGTGCCGTCG
>CAZOYV010000444.1:0-3900 GCA_964584075.1 uncultured Rickettsiales bacterium
ACTTACGTCAAACCCGGCGCGATTTTACCAGCGCCCCCTTTCGGCCGATGCGCCCTCCAGATCGGCGGTTGGCTTCGCGCGGTGACCGTGCTCGTCGAAGAGTTTCGCTAGCAGCAGTTGGAGCATCACGCCGTATCGTTGGTCGGGGTCGATCGAACAAGCGTGAAGGACATCTGAGATTCGATCGAAGAGACCGAGAAGGCTATCGGACGGCACCGTGTCTGCGAAAGTCAGGGGCTTGACCGCAATAGCCCGACCGAATTTCGGGAGAAAAGCTACGGGGCCCTCTCGAAGCACCTTTTTCTTCTTGAGACGCTCGTACCAGAAGACACGCTGATCGACATCGTCCCAGTAAAGCGCAACACAGCCATCACGCTTTGCAAAATCCAGCAGTGGAAGTACCTGCGTATGCTTCACGGACTCGAACTTCTTGCTTTCCCGCTTCACCTCGCAGAGCAGAACAGCGTGTTCTAGCAAGGA
Organism: uncultured Rickettsiales bacterium; assembly: GCA_964584075.1. Classification (GTDB taxonomy): domain Bacteria; phylum Myxococcota_A; class UBA796; order UBA9615; family CAYRNR01; genus CAZOYV01. The sequence continues at coordinate 481 of CAZOYV010000444.1, forward strand.
ATCGACATCTCCGTGAGTGACCTCCACGGCTGGAATGTCGAGCACCGCGAGGTCGGCTCGGACGCTGTTCTTTCCTCCATGCCCGAGCCTCTTGACGACAGCTTCGATCTTGAAGTTGTCCTTCGGGTATCCCAGCCGGAGCAGGTGCTTGATCGCGCGCACCCTCTGGAACTCCTCGGATGGACGAAGACCATCCTTGCTCCTCGCCGATGCTTTGAGAACGCCACGAATTGGGCACCTGAGGGTGAGGGCGTCTGTCATCGCGCTTCGTCCTTCTCCACAGCGGTCAAGGAACGCCCCACTTGGGCGGCGATAGCGCACCTCGACCGAGTTTCGTCGGTCTGCTGCTCGGTCCCGAAGGACTTTGGTAGGTTCTACACCCTTCAACAGTGCCGCTGCTAGTCCGCCATGCGCAAGAGGCCATGGAGGGCAAAGTAACAGTCTCTGGCTCCCGGGAATCGCCATCGTTGACAGTGGAGTTGTTTCGAAGTCGGGCCGCCCCCCGGTCCGCGGGAGGAAGGTGCGACAGCTCGCAGACCGGGGGACGACCACGAAACCTGCTCACGCCTCACCGAGCGAGAGCTGGTGCTCGTCGGCGAGGAGGAAGAGGGCGATGCGGCGACCGTGGTGGTCGGGGAGGCCGTCCCGCCGGTAGATGCCGATCCGGAGGTCGAAGTCCGCGCGGCGATCCTGTGAGAGGCCGCTGATGGCGCCTTCCAGGTTCCCGGCGTCCATCGTGAAGGCCGCCCAGGGGCCGGGCCTGCCCTCGGACTGGAAGCGGCGGGCGTCCTCGACGATGTCGTCGAATGAGTCCTGCTCTGGCGCGTCATCCGAGGCCGGCTCACCCCGGCGTTCGGAGAGGATGGCCAGCAGCTCCGGCTTGTGGGGCCGGATCTCCTCGATCCGTGCCGCGGACAGGACGCCTTTCGGGGCATTCAGGACCAGGCGGTCGCCCTGGATGGTCAGCCGGACGTCGGCGGCCTCCAGCTGGGCCAGTAGCTCCTTCGCGGTCATAGCTCGGTGTCCTCCCTGGTTCGGCTCGGATCGGCGGCGGCCGGATCGGTCAGATCCTGGGTGGCGGCACCAGGTCCATCCGGCGGCGGTGCATGTGGGTGAATGTCGGATCCAGAACATTCACCCCCCGAATTCCCAGTAACCACGGGGGTTTGCGATGGGTCGGGTGAATGTGGGTGAGTGTTCTCGCACCCTTTACACACACGCGTGTGATCTCGATCCGAGGGATCCCCTCCCCGTGCATTCAAGATGTCCCGAGAACATTCACCACATTCACCTGAGGGAGATTCAGATCCGTGGAACGCCCCGTCGTTGCTGGGGTTTTTGGGGGGTGAATGTTTGGGTGAATGTTCTGTGGATAACTCCCCGACATTCACCCCCGGGCTGGTCGGCGGGGCTACGTGGATGAGCCGCCACGTCTTGGCGCGCTTCTTGGTGCCGGTGCCGACGACCTGGTAGTCGCCGAAGACGCGATCGTGTTGCTTGCCGAGCTTCTTGCCGAAGGTGATTCGCTGGGACTTGTCGTTCCCACGGGTGGAGACGAGGCCGTCGATGCCCTCGGCGATATCGAACAGCTCCTTGGAGGTGACCTCCAGGTCGCGGTGCTGGTCCCACCAGGCGGCGACGAAGGTCCGCCACAGCGCTCCCTCGTGGTCGGCGGCCTCGTACAGCTCGTTGGCGTTGGCCAGGAAGCCGGGGATGCCGGCGTGCTCGAGGATGCCGCCGAGGACACGCGACCAGCGCTCGTAGCCTCCCAGCGGCTTGCTGGTGGCCTTGGGCGAGCCGGCGGAGATCCAGCCCTGGGCTAGCACCAGGGCGGCCCACACGAGATCGGCGCGGTGACGGTGGACCCAGGTCCGCAGGGGGTTGTGGCGGAAGCCCTCGCGCTGGAAGGGGCGGTCCATCCGCGGGTCGATCCGGATCCGGATGAAACGGCGGGCCAGCTCGGTGCTCAAGGTGACGTTGTTGCCGGTGGCGACCCAGACGCAGCGGACGGGGACTCGGATGGTCTCGTTCTTGCCGAGGATCCGGTCCTCCCAGACCGCGGTGGTGAGGGCGGACGACAGCGCGCCGGAGTCCAGGGGGCGCACGAGGTTGTCCAGCACGATGACGGCCCGGCGCTCCTTGAGCTGTGCGGTGAGCCGCTTGCGCCACTCGTCGTCGTCCCGGGCCTCGGTGACCGTGCTGACCGCCCTACCGGCGAAGGGATAGGTCGCCACGTCGGCGAGCAGGCTCTTGCCCGAGCCGGGGGTGGGCGCCTCGATGAGGTGGCCGGGGGTCGGGTCGGAGCCGATCAGGTCGCGGACGTAGGGCAGCACGAACAGCGCCACGGCGTGGGCCCTGTCCGCGGCGGACACGAAGGGGAAGTCGGTCAGGATCTCGGCGATCCACGCCTTGGCCTGCTGGATCTCGCGGGGACCGGGACGCGCTGGCACGCCGGGGAGCGCGAAGCCCTCGCGAGGTGCGTAGAAGGTCCGGCCCGCGGGGTGGTAGCCGGGACGGGTCTGCAGCGTCCCGTCCGGCGCGAACACGGGCACCTCGACGATGCGGCGCAGCGGCGGAATGGACGGCGCCTGGACGGCCAGCACGTCGTCGACGAGGGGCCGGGGCGGCAGCACCTCCATCGCGCGGTCGTTGACGTGGACGTAGAAGTGGGCGGCGCGGGCGATCTCGTGGCGCATCCGCGTCGAGGTGAGCTCCTCGAGCTGCGGCGTGTCGTCGTCGTCGAAGGCCAGCCGGACGGGTGATCCCTCGCACAGGAACAGCCTGGGCGGGTCGTTGCAGGCCCGCACGGCGTCCCATGCCTTGGGGGTGATCACGGTCAGGTCGCCTTCCTGGGCGTAGATCCAGGGACGGCGATCGCGGTCCCGATCTGCGGGGCCGGATTCGCGGCGGGGGATGACGACCGACCGGACCGCGGCCACGGCGTCGCGCTTGAGCCCGGCGTCGGCCAGGCGGAGCTGGAGCATGTCCCAGCCGTCGCGACCGACGCGGCGCAAGGCTTGCTGGACGTGCTCATCCTGGAGCAGATCGGCGAGGTGGGCATCGTCGCCGGTCAGCGCGTCGACGATGCCCCGGAGGCTCGGCCTGGGCCACCGGACGCGCTCCCGTGCCCAGCGGCTCGTGGAGCCGAGGATCTGGCGGATCTCGTCCTGTCGTTCCTGGTCCTCCCATGGGGGCTTCATCCGCCGGGTGGCGACCAGGTCCAGGGTCGCCTCGATGGCGTTGTCGGCCACTCCGGCGCGCCGGAGCAGGCCGGCGAGCTTGACGCACAGGTCGTGGCGCTGGCCGTCAGGCAGGGTCTCGGGCAGTCGGCGGTCGCCGGGCTCGTACAGGGAGGCGGCGCGGGCCGTAATGTCGAGCGCCGCGTTATGTCGAGTTGAGAGCCACTCAGCCAGGAATCTC
>CAZOYV010000445.1:0-3830 GCA_964584075.1 uncultured Rickettsiales bacterium
CGCTGCACATCCACCTCGCCGAGGACCCGGTGGACCGCGACGCCTCGCGGGCGCGCTCGGGGGCCGAGCCGCTGGCCCGCCTCGAGGCCGCCGGGCTGCTGCCGGGGGCGGTGCTGGCCCACGGCGTGCACCTGACCGACGACGAGGTCCAGCGCGCGCTGGATCGTGGCGCGACGCTGGTGCACAACCCGCGCTCCAACATCAACAACCGGGTCGGCTACGGCCGGCCGTGGCGGTTCGGGCCGGACGCCGCGCTGGGCACCGACGGGATGGACGGCGACATCCTCGCCGAGGCGCGCACCGCGTTCCTCGCCGCGCGGGACGCCGGCGCCGCCGACCCGGCCGGCCTGGCGCTGCAGCTGGTGGTCGGCGCCCAGCGCCTCGCGGCCCGGCTCACGCGGCAGCCGCTGGGCCAGCTGCGGCCCGGGTTCCGCGCCGACCTGACGATCCTGCGCTACGACCCGCCGACGCCGCTGGACACGGGCAACCTGGTGGGCCACCTGCTGTTCGGGATCGGGGCGCGCAACGTCGACTCGGTGATGGTCGCCGGCCGGTTCGTGATGCGCGAGGGCCTGCTCAAGCGGGCCAAGCCGTCGTCGCTGCACCGCGAGGCGCGGGTGGCGGCGCGGGCGCTGTGGGAGCGCATGCGGGCGCTGGAGGGACGATGACCACGGAAGGCACCTGGGACGCGGCCGAGCTGCACCCCACCCTGGGCCCCGACGAGATCCTGCGCGAGGCGCACCGCTGCCTGCAGTGCCACGACGCGCCGTGTCGCCTGGGCTGCGGCGCGGACGTCGACATCCCGCGCTTCATCCGCCGCGTGCGCGACGGGGACCTGGACGGCGCCGCCGCCGTGCTGGGCCACGACAACGTGCTGTACGGCAGCTGCGCGTGGGTCTGCGAGACCGGCGGCCAGTGCCAGCTGGGCTGCTCGGCGGCGCGGCTGGGGCGCCCGATCGACATCGGCGCGATCCAGCGCTTCGTCGCCGAGCACGAGCAGCGCGCGGGGCAGCCCGCCGCCCGGCCGGCCGCGGACCCGGACGGGGGCCACGTGGCCGTGATCGGCGCAGGCCCGGCCGGCCTGGGGTGCGCCGTCGAGCTGACCCGGCTGGGCCACCGGGTGACGGTCTACGAGCGCGGCGAGGACCCCGGCGGGGTGCTGCGCTCGGGGATCCCGCCGTACCGCCTGCCGCGCGACGTGGTGGACGCGGATCTGGCGCGGGTCCGGGCCGCGGGGGTCGAGCTGCGCTGCGGCGCGGCGCCCGACGCGCTGGCGCTGCTGGAGTCCCACGACGCGCTGTTCGTCGGCACCGGGATGGGGCGCCCGACCCGGCTGCGGGTCGACGGCGAGGAGCTGCCCGGGGTGTGGTCCGCCCGGGCGATCCTCGGCGCGCTGGCCCGCGGCGAGCGCGGGATGCTGACCGGCCGCGTGGTGGTCGTCGGCGGGGGCAACACCAGCATGGACGTGGCCACCGCGGCGCTGGCCCTCGGCGCCGGCGAGGTCACGCTGATCTACCGCCGCTCCGAGGCCCAGATGCCGGCCTGGCCGCGCGAGATCGAGCTGGCGCGGCGGCTCGGGGTCGTGATCCGCACGCTAGCCGCGCCGGTGGCGTTCCTCGGCGACGGCCGCGTCGAGCGGGTCCGCTGCCAGCCGATGAAGCTCGAGGCCGCGCGGGGCCGCCCGCGCCCCGTGCCGACCGGCGAGGGCGACACCTTCGAGCTGCCCGCCGACCACGTGGTGATCGCGGTGGGCGAGGCCACCGAGGCCGAGGTCGCCGAGCGGCTGGCGCTGCAGACCGATCCCAAGGGCGCCGTGCTCGTCGACGGCTGGGGCCGGACCTCGGTGAGGGGCGTGTTCGCCGGCGGCGACACCAGCGTCGAGCCGACCCACCCCGGCTCGCGCAAGCCGGTCCACCGCGCCTCGATGACCGTCGTGGGCGCCGTCGGCGACGGTCGCCGGGCCGCGCGGGCGATCGACGCCTACGTGCGCGGCGCCGAGCTCGACGGCGAGCCGGGGGTCCTCGGCTACCACTTCGGGGGCCTGCCCGGCGTCGACCTCGCCGTGCAGTTCTGCGGCGTGCGCTACCCCAACCCGTTCGTGCTCGCCGCCGCCCCGCCGTCGGACGACCTGGAGATGGTCCGCCGCGCGTTCGAGGCCGGCTGGGCCGGGGCGGTGCTCAAGACCACCTCGGTGCCCGGCACCCCGGTGGACCTGAAGTACCCGATGATGGCCTCGATGGAGGTCGCCGGCGGCCGCGTCTCGGGGCTGGGCAACATCGATCTGATCAGCGAGCACCACGCCGACGAGATCGAGCGCCGGCTGCGGGCGCTCAAGGCCGAGTTCCCCGACCACGTCGTGATCCCCTCGATCATGGGCGCGACCCGGGACGACTGGCAGTCGCTGGCGGCCCGCTTCCACGCCGCCGGCGCCGACCTGATCGAGTGCAGCTACTCGTGCCCCCAGGGCACCCTGGGCGGCAAGCCCGGCGCGATGCTGGGCCAGGACCCGGCGCTGGTCGAGCAGGTCACCCGCTGGGTCGTCGAGGCCGCCGGCGGCACCCCGGTGGTGCCCAAGCTGACCCCGATCATCGACGACGTCGCCGGGGCCGCCGCGGCGGCGCAGCGCGGCGGGGCCTCGGCGGTCTGCGCGGCCAACACGATCCCGTCGCTGGTCGGCATCGATCTCGAGACCTACCGCCCGCTGCCCACCGTGGGCGGCGCCGGCACCGCGGCCGGCCTCAGCGGCCCGGCGATCTTCCCCCAGACCCTGCGCACCGTCGCCGAGATCGCCGGCCGGACCGGGATCCCGATCACCGGCACCGGCGGCCCCGCCACCTGGGCCGACGCCGTCGCCCTGATGAGCGTCGGCGCCGGCACCGTCCAGGTCTGCACCGCGGTGATGGTCTACGGCTTCAGGATCCTCGACGAGCTGACCGAGGGCCTGACCCGCCACCTGCACCGCCAGGGCCTGTCCTCGCCGTCCGAGCTCGTCGGCCGCGCTCTGCCCCACGTCGCCGGCCACGACGACCTGCGCCAGCCGCGCAAGGTCGTGTCCTCCATCGACCCGGCGAGCTGCATCCAGTGTGGCCGCTGCCACGTCGCCTGCCGCGACGGCGGCCACCAGGCGATCACCTGGGACCCGGCCGAGCGCGTCGCCGCGATCGATGAGGACCGCTGCGTGGGCTGCGCGCTGTGCACCCTGCTGTGCCCGGTGCGGGGCTGCATGGCGATGAAGGCCGCCACGGAAGCCTGATCCCGACTCGCACCGACTGCCCGATTCGCCCCGGTGTCACAGCAGGCACGGGCTGAACTCCCGAACCGCCCCCGCCGACGCGGATCTCGGCCGCTGCCCCTGACCGCCCCCCAGAGCCGTGATCCGCCCCCGTCGCCCCTCGATAGCCGGGGGACCTCTCCGCCCGGGAGGGTTCAGACAGGAGGGGTCAGGCACTTACAATTACATTTTAGCGGCCTCTCCAGGGCGGGGAGGAGGAAGGGGCCGTCCGTCACGGACGGCTGACGCAGAGGGGGAGTGCGTCCATCACGGACGGAGGCGCGAAGAGCGCAAAGGGGGAAAGGGGAATGAGAGAGCGTGGTTGTCCGGTTGCCTCAGCAACGACACGACCCCATGCGACGTTATCCACCCGACAACAAGAGGGGTCAGGCACTTACAATTACATTTTAGCGACCTCTCCAGGGCGGGGAGAGGGAAAGGGCCGTCCGTCACGGACGGCTGACGCAGAGGGGGAGTGCGTCCATCACGGACGGAGGCGCGAAGAGTGTCAAGCGCCACGAGGATGGGACCGTCTCCGCGCCACGATCTAGGGACCACC
>CAZOYV010000446.1:0-3787 GCA_964584075.1 uncultured Rickettsiales bacterium
TTGCCGTTGCCGTGGCCGTGGCCGTTGCCGTGACCATGGCCGTTGCCGTTGCCGTTGCCGTGGCCGTTGCCGTTGCCGTGGCCGTGGCCGTGGCCGTTGCCGTGGCCGTTGCCGTCGCCGTGGTGGTGACCGTGGCCGTTGCCGTGCCCATGCCCGTGGCCGTTGTCCGCGTGGCCCTGCGGGCGGGGGTTGCTGTCCGCGGTGCCGATCCGCCGCCAGTGGCCCGGGACCCAGACCCACTCGTGGCCGCGGCGCTCCCAGTGGCCGGCGACCCAGGTGTAGCCGGGCCGGCCGTCGACCCAGTGGCCGGCGACCCAGACCCACTGGCCGTGGACCCGGGCCCAGTGGCCGGGGATCCAGGTGCCCGGGTGGTACGGAGACGGGGGACGGACCTCGGCCTGCGGGGCGGGCGGCTCGACCGTCACGACGATGACCTGGACGGGGTCGTCGTCCACGTCCGCGGTGGTCGCCGCGTACTCCTGCTTGCCGGCCTGCGCGCCGGTCGGGCGGCCCTGGCTGGCGGGCGCCGTGGTCGCCGCGGTGGTCACCACCGGCTCGACGACGACCGTGACCTCGGGGACCTCGACCGCAGGCGCCTGGGCCGCCACCGGGGTCGGGACGTAGATCACCTGGGGTGCCTGCGCTGCGAGCTGGTTCGCCGGGGCCCGGCCCAGGGTCTCCAGGGCCGAGCAGGCGAGCAGCGGCAGCGCGGCGAACATCGCGAGCCATCCGTGCCGGAGCATCCTGCGCATCGTCCTGTCTCCTCTGCCTTCCGTCCTCCGCGAGGGGTCGCGCGCCCTCGGTTCCTGATCCGGACGGACGCACCGCACCCGGATCGATTCACCGGTCCGACGGTGGCGGGGGACTACTCGATGGGGTCGTGCTCGACGAGGTAGGCGTCGAACGCCACGGCGACGGTGGGCCAGTCGTAGGCCGGGCACAGCTCGGCGGCGGGGGCCTCCTCGTGGCCGTCGGGGGGCGCGACGCCGGCGCAGGCCTGCTGCAGCAGGTCCACGCCGTTGCCCGCGAAGGTGTTGCCCTCCAGCGTCGCCGAGGCGCCGTCGAGGAACACCGCGGGCCCGGCGCTGTCCAGCAGCTGGTTGGCCTCCAGCAGCAGGCCGCTGGCCCCGTCCCAGGCCCCGATCCCGCCGGTGGCGTAGACCGCGTCGCCGTGCAGCCGCAGCGTCTCGCCGCTGGGGTAGGTGTAGACCACGCCGTCGCCGCCGCGCAGCTCGCAGCCCCGCAGCTCCACCGCGGAGGGGCCGTCGACCCACACCCCGGCGTAGGTGTTGTCGGCCACGCGCACGCCGTCGAGCACGACCGCGGTCTCGTGCACCGGCTGCGCCACGTACAGCCCCACCCCGCCCCCCTGGTTGGCGTCGGGCACGGTCCCGCGCAGCTCGCCGCCGAGCAGCGTCAGCGCGCCGTCGCTGACCACCGCCCCGGCGAAGGCGTTGTCGGCCAGCGCGCAGCCGTCGCAGACCACCACCGTGGTGTCGCCGGCCATCAGCCCCGGTCCCTCGCACTGCTCGGCCACCAGGCCCGTGGCCTGCAGCGTGGCGGCGGCCTCGATCGCGACCCCGGTGCCGATCGCGGTCGTCGGGCTGCGGTGGATCCCGCGGACCGCGGTGTCGGTGATCCACACCGACGCCTCCCACAGCGCCATCAGGCCCACCTCGGCGTGGTCCTCCAGCGTGCAGCCGTGCAGCTGGAGCGTGGCCCCGTCCTGGACCTCGATGCCGCGGCCGTACTCCCCCGCCGCGGTGGGCTGCGTGCCGCGCACGACGGTGTCGGTGAGCACCGCCGACGTGCCCGGCTCGTGCAGGAACACCGCCACGTCGGTGCTGCCCTCGATCCGGCACGAGGTGGCCTCCAGCGAGGCCCCGCTCTCGACGGCGAGGCCCACGCCGAAGTCCCCGGTCGCCTCCCGCGGCCGGGTGTCGAGGATCTCCACCTCCTCGATCACCGCGTGGGCCCCCTCGTAGGCCAGCAGCCCGATCTCGGTGTTGCCCTCCAGCACGCAGCCGCGGGCCAGCACGGTCGCCCCCAGCTGGGCCTCGATCCCGCGCCCGTAGCCCCACTCCGGCGGGGCCAGCGTGTCGCGCACCGCGGTGCCCTCCACGTCGAGCAGCGCCCCCTCGAACGCCAGCAGCCCCACGCCGTGGTTGCGCTCGAAGACGCAGTCGGTGACCGACGCCTCCCCCTCGTGGATCGCCAGCCCGAGGCCGTACTCGCCGAACGGGTCGGGCTGGGTGTCGCGCACCGTGACGCCGTCGAGCACCACCACGACGTCGGGGTCCCGGGCGTAGACCCCGTGGATCACGCTGCCGGCGATCTCCCCGCCGCTCATCTCGAAGCGGCCGCCCTGGCGCACCGCGACCCCCTGGCCGAAGTAGCCGCCCTCGTCGCCGAGGGTGTCGAGGATGTCGCTGTCGGTGAGCTGCACCACGGTGCCGAGGCCGTCGAGGTACACGCCGTTGCCGTGGCTGCGCTGCAGCGTGCAGCCGGTGGCGGCCACCGCGGCCCCGTCGCGGGCGGCGATGCCGAACCCGCCCTCCCCGTGGCCGTCGAACACGGTGTCGGCGATCACCGTGTCCACCAGGGTCAGGGTGCTGCCCTCGTCCCCGGTCATCGTCGCCGCCGCGGCGTTGCCCTCGACGGTGCACCGCTCGCAGCTCATCGCGGCGCCGTTGTACACCGCCAGCCCCCAGCCGAAGCGGCCGTCGGGCGCCGTGGCGGTGTCCCGCACCACCGCGTCGCGCAGCTCCACCTCGGTGGCCGCCCCGTTCTCCAGCACCGCCACGCCGGTGTTGCCCTCGAGCACGACGTCCTCGGCCACCAGGTGCGCACCCTCGTAGACGTTGATCGCGTAGCCCCAGTCCCCGTTGCCGTCCGGGCGCGTCCCGGCGATCGTCACGTCGCGCAGCAGCACCTCGGTCGAGGCGCGGTAGGCCAGCAGCCCCAGCGGCCGCGCGCCGGCGATCGCGACCCGCTCCAGCGTCACGTCCGCCGACTCGACCCACACCCCGATCTCGCCGTCGCCGGTGACGGTCAGGTCGCGCAGCAGCACCCCGGAGACGCCCCACGTCCCGTCGATCGTGATCGCCGAGGCCCCGGGATCGGCGCTGCCGTCGACGACCACCAGATCCGTGCAGCGCCCGTGCAGCTCGACCCCCGAGGCGCCGTCGTCGAGCAGCACGTTCTCCAGGTACGTCCCGGCGGCCACCGCCACCGCGCCGCCGCCGAGGCCGGCCGCCGCGTCGATGCCGTCCTGCAGGCGACGCAGCGGGGCGCCCTGCGAGCCGTCGCCGCCGTCCTCGGCCGCCGCGTCGACGAACACCGCCATCGCCGCGGGGTCCAGGTCGCCCCACGTCCCGGTCCCGCACGCCTCCGGGACGCACTCGTCGCCGTCGAGCAGCCAGCCGTCCTCGCACGCCGGCGGGTCGCCGGCGGAGTCGTCGTCGCCCGCGTCGTCGTCGGGCACCACCGTGGGGCAGCCCAGCGCGCACGGGCACAGCGCCAGGAGCAGCCAGCGGAGGCTGGGGATGGAGGTCATCGCGGGTCCCTCGTCCGTCGCAGCGGACCTCCAGTGTGCCCCGATCTGCCCGGTGCGTCGAACCCGGACTGCGCTACGCTCGGGTCAGGAAAGGGGGACGCGATGCGCACATCCTGGATCTTCCTGCTGGTTCTCGGCCTGCTGCTGTGGGGCTGCCCCGCCGATCCGCCGGAAGGCGACGACGACGCCGCGGACGACGACACCGGCGACGACGACACCGGCGACGACGAC
>CAZOYV010000447.1:0-3782 GCA_964584075.1 uncultured Rickettsiales bacterium
AATTACATTTTCTCGCCAGCGGCGAGAAAATGTAATTGTAAGTGCCTGACCCCTTCTCGGGTACCGCAGGGGGGAGTCAGTCCCCGCGGCGAGAGAGGGTCACTCGCTGCCGCGTGCCTTGCTGCGGGCGCCGGCCTTCTTGTCCTTGACGATCTTGCCGCGGTCGTAGGAGTCTTCGGCGGCCTCCTCCATCTCCAGCATCAGGCTGTCCATCTCGGCGGCCATCGGGGCGGCCGGGGCGTAGCCGGCGCCGGCGGCCTGGCTCTCGAACTTGCGGGCATCCTCGGCGGCGGTGGCGATGATCCCGCTGGCGATCTCGTCGTCTCCGCGGGAGAAGGCCTCCATCGCCTCGGTGGTGGCCTCGGCCTGCTTGACCGCCTGGACCCGCTCGCCGACGCCGTAGTCGATGCTGGCGGTCTGGTCGGCCTCGGCGGTGCTGAGCTCGGCGACCACGCCGCGCGAGTCGCTGGCGGCGATGCCGTCGACGGCGTCGGTGTAGGCCAGGTCGACGGTGGCCATCGCCATGTGGTCGGCGGCGCCGGTGCGGGCCGAGACCAGGGCGGTGACGTGCGCCGGGCGGCCGCCCATCAGGTCGCCCACGCGGACGGTGATCGCGTTGCCGCTGCGGGTGTAGTCGTAGCCGTACACGTCGTCGATCGTCACGCCGCCGGCGGTGGTGATCGTCAGCGTCGACTGCATCGCCACGACCTGCATCATGCCGTGCAGCTCCTGCTGGAACTGGTAGACCATCTGGTCGCCGGACTCGATGAAGTAGTAGTTGCCGCCGGCCGCGTCGGCGATGGCGGTCATCGTGTCCTCGTTGTAGTCCAGGCCCAGCCCCATCGCGGTGACCGAGATGCCCTCGTCGCCCAGGCTGCGCGCCGAGCGGGCCAGCTGGTCGATGCTCGAGGGCCCCACGTTGGCCTTGCCGTCGGACAGCACGATCACGCGGTTGAGGAACTCGGCGTCGTAGTTCGCCCGGACCTGCTCGGCGCCGGTGACCATCCCGCCGTGGAGCGCCGTGTTGCTGCCGGTCTGGATCCCCGCGATCAGCCGCTTGATGCGGGCCTTGTCGGTGACCAGCGTCGAGGGCTGCAGCACCTGGACGTTGCTGTCGAAGGTGATGATCGCGACCCGGTCGTAGGACTCGAGCTGATCGACGATCGACATCGCCGCGTCGCGGGCATAGCCGATCTTGTCCGAGCCGGACATCGAGCCGCTCTTGTCGATCACCAGCGCGACGTTGAGCGGCACCCGCGAGCTCGCCTGCCGCTCCTGGGGCGTCAGCGTGATATCCAGGTAGACCTGCTGGTTGCGGTCCTGGGCCAGCACGGCCTGGCTCAGCCTGGCGTCCATCGTGACCCGCGGGGCGGCCTCCCGCGGGTTCGCGGGGCCGGTGATCACCTGACCCAGCGCAGCGGCGGGGACGATCAGCAGCGCGACGAGGATGGCGACGGCGGTGCGTGTCATGACGGTTTCTCCTTCCCTCTCACCCGACCTTCGACAGTCGGACGTCGGAAAGGTTCCCGAGATTCGATACAAGGGGAGGGTGGAGCGCGTCTTTCCCGCCCACGCCGCGGTCGGCGCGGCGGTCGTGATCGTCGTGGCGGCGCTGCTGGTCTGGACCCCGCAGAAGCGCGGCCACGACTGGGGCGGCGACTTCGCCGGCTACCTGCTGCAGGCCGATGCCCTGGCCCACGGCGGCGCCACGGCGCTGCGCGACACCAACCGCGAGATGATGCACCGCGGCGACAACCTGGTGGGGCCCGACCTGTACGTCTGGGGCTTCCCGCTGCTGATGGCGCCGCTGGCCGCGGTCGGTGTCGATCAGCCGCTGCTGCTCAAGCGCTACGTGGGCGGCTTCCTGGTCGCCGTGGTGGCGGTCTGCCTGGTGCTGTTCCGCCGCCGCGGGGACCCGCCCTCGGTGGCGGTCGCGGCGGCGGGGCTGGTTGCCGTCCAGCCGCGCGTGCTGTTCTTCCGCGACCAGCTGCTGTCGGACTTCCCGTACCTGCTGTGGTCGCTGCTGGCGCTGCTGGCGATCGACCGCGTGCGCGACGCGCTGCGCCACGGGCGACCGTCCAGCGCGCTGCTGCTGGCCGCCGGCGCGGGGGCCGGCGCCGCCACCGCGGTGCGCCACAACGGGGCGGTGCTGGCGGTGGTGCTGCTGGCGGTGCTGGCGGTGGAAGCGTGGCCGGCCTGGCGCCGCCTGGGCGCGGGGACGGTGGTGCGGAGCTGGACCCTGCCGTGGCTGGGCCTCGCCGCGGTGATGGCGCCGGTGACGCTGTGGCTGCCCGATCCGCACAGCGGGTACGCGGGGTTCGCCGGCCGCCCCACGGCGAACACGCTGCGGAACGCGCTGGACGCCAACGTCGAGGTGCTGGGCAGCTTCCTCGGCGACGTCGCGCCCGTGGCGGTCGGCTGCGTGGTGCTCCCCGCCCTGGCCGTCGGGATCGGGGCGCGGCTGCGGCGGGACTACGCGCTGGTGCTGTACGCGCTGGGCACGCTGGGGCTGTACACGCTGTGGCCGCCGAGCCAGGGCGCGCGGTACCTGTTCGGGGTCGCCGTGCCGCTGACGCTGTTCGTCGTCACCGGGCTGTGGTGCATCGGCCAGGTGCTGCTGCGCCGGGCCCCGGCCGGCCTGGGCCGCGTGCCGTGGGGCGTGGCGCTGGCGACCGTGCTCGCCGCGCTGCTGCTGGGCCAGGCGCTGCGGGAGGCGGGGCCCGCGCTGGCGGAGCGCCAGACCCAGGGCGGGCCGTACACCGCGGCGGCCGACGAGGCGTTCACCGCCGTGGAGGAGCTCGCCGCAGAGGACGACTGGATCGCGTTCTTCAAGCCGCGCGTGATGCTGCTGCGCACCGGGCGGCGCGCGTTCATGACCCGCGACCCGGCGAGGCTAGAGGAGGCCGACCTGGTGGTGGTGCACCTGCCCAGCGGGGCCTACGACCAGGTGCCGCCGGATCACCCCGCGTTGGGGCGCCTGGAGAAGGTGTTCGTCAACGCCGAGTTCGCGATCTACCGCGTGCCGGGGGATGGTCCGGATGGGGGGAGTCGTCGGTAGAGCGGCGGGAGGATAGAGGGCTCGGTTTCCGTCACGGCCAGGTGGCGGAGACGTGTGGGAATCGAACCCGGGGTTGGGGGGGAGCCCGTCGCTTGCCAAGCGTGCCATTGCCACCGGGAGCGCCTCAAGGCCAAGCTCGTCGGGCTTCGCCCTCCTCGTGTTCGCGCCGCTCGGCGCGAACAGCCTTGACCCGCTCCCGGCGGCAACGGCGTTCGATAGGTGGGCGACGGGAGGGGGTGGGCTCTTGAAGGAGGTGGTTGTCGGAGGAAGAGACTGCAGGATCTGGACTCCTGTTCGGTCTCGCTCGGCCATCCCGGGAAGATACGAGCGAGAAACGCTCACAACTCCGGACGTGGATATCGACCCCGGCAGTTGTGAGCGAATAACGCTCGAAACTCGGGGCTTTCTCGGGAATCCCTCGGGTTGTGAGCGAATATCGCTCACAACTGCCGGGGTTGATGCCGACGTCGGGAGTTGTGATCGCGCTACGCAGCCTAATTCGTGGATGCCGGGCCGGAATCAAGTAGCGCGCCAATCCTGCCCAATGGTTCTTTCAACAACCACCTCCTTCAAGAGCCCACCCGCTTCCGTCGCCCACCTATCGAACGTCACGGTTGTTCAGGGCGGGTCAAGGCCGGCGGTTTGGCCGCCGCGAGCGGAGCGAGGTTCGCCTTGTTGCGCCAGGCATGCACACAGGACTGGGGGTGAGAGTCCCCTTCGGACC
>CAZOYV010000448.1:0-3748 GCA_964584075.1 uncultured Rickettsiales bacterium
GGGGCGGCTACGCGGTGCTGCCCGGCCTCAGCCTGGGCGCCGCGCTCCGCATCCACGCGCCCGCGGGCGAGACCAAGGCTTATGCCGCGGCGGACCTGGGCCTCGCGATGCGACCGACGTCGTGGCTGGCCCTCGGGGGCGTGGTGCGGGACCTCGCCCGCTGGCGCGACCACCCCGGCCGGTACAGCCCCAACGTCGCCGCGGGGATGGCGATCCGGCCGTTCGGGCGGCGCCTCTCGCTGGCCTTCGACTGGTGGTACGAGACGGCGGCCCCGCCGGAGCCCCACCACTTCGCGATCACCGCGCTGGTGGAGCCGGTCGACGGCGTCCGGGTGTACGGCACGGTGGACGACGACATCCGGATCGGCGTCGGCCTGACGCTGGCGTTCAACGCCGGGTGGGTCGGCGGGCAGGCTCGGTTCTCCGATCCCCGCGAGCCCGGGGTGGCGGGGTGGACCGCGGGTGTCGGGATGTCCGGGGCGCCGCCCCCGAGCCGGCTGCGCATCTCGCGCAGCATCGCCGAGGTGCGGCTGGGCGGCCTCGCCGAGAACCCCACCCCCAGCCTGCTGGCGCCGCGCCGCGGCCCGACGCGCTTCGGCGACGTGCTCGAGGAGCTGCGCGCGCTGGGGGGCCAGCCCTCGGTGCAGGCGGTGTTGCTGCGCCTCGACGGGTACGGGGCGGGGCTGGCCCACACCGAGGAGCTGCGAGACGAGATCGAACGCCTGCGGGCCGCGGGCAAGCCGGTCTACGCGTATCTGGAGGACGGCGGCGGCAACGTGGACTACTACCTGGCCAGCGCCTGCGACGTCGTCTGGATGCACCCTGCCGGGACGCTGTCGCTGACCGGCCTGCGGACGCGGATGTTCTTCTACCGCGGGGCGATGGACAGGTACGGCATCGACGCCCAGTTCAGCCGCATCGGGATCTACAAGTCGAGCCCCGAGCGGTTCCTCTACACCCACCCCACCGATCCCAACCTCGAGGTCCGCAACGCGACCCTCGACGACCGCTTCGAGCGCTGGCTCGCGGCGCTGTCCACGGGCCGCGACGTGGACCCCGGGGCGATGCGCGGGCTGGTCGACGAGGGCCCCTACCCCGCCGCGCTGGCGGTGTCGGCCGGGCTGGTCGACGAGCTGGTCTGGCCCGACGAGCTGCGAGAGCGGGCCAGGGCCGAGGCGGGGCGCAAGGGGCTGTCGATCCGCCAGCCGCTGCAGGAGCGGGAGTCGTCACCCCACTGGCGCCCCCCGCGGCGGATCACGGTGGTCCACATCGACGGGCTGATCAACGGCGGCCGCAGCGGAAGGCTGCCGCTGGGGCTGCTGACGATCACGGGCAGCGAGACGGTCTGCGAGGCGATCCGGGAAGCGCGCGAGGACCGCACGATCGACGCCATCGTGCTGCGCATCGACAGCGGCGGCGGCTCGGCGTTCGCCAGCGAGGAGATCTGGCGCGAGGTCCAGCGCACCCGCGGGACCAAGCCGGTGGTGGTCAGCATGGCCGGCGCGGCCGCGTCGGGCGGGTACCTGTCCGCCTGCGCCGCGGACCACATCGTCGCCGACCCGAGCACGACCACCGGCTCGATCGGGGTGTACTCGACCAAGGTCAACCTGGCCGGGCTGTACGCCAAGCTGGGCATCGACACGGTGCGCCTCAAGCGCGGCGAGCACGCGGGCCTGTACGACACCGCCGAGCCGTGGAGCCCGTCGGAGCTGCGCGCGATCGAGCGGATCGTCGACGCCAGCTACCGGGACTTCATCGAGCACGTCCGCGAGGGCCGCGGCTTCGAGCAGGTCGCCGAGGTCGATGCCATCGCACGCGGGCGCGTGTGGACGGGCGCCCAGGCCGTCGAGATCGGCCTCGTCGACGAGACCGGCGGGCTGCTCGTCGCGGTGGACGTGGCGCGCGAGCGGGCGGGGATCCCCGAGCGGCTCGACGTGGAGCTGGTCCACGTCCCCCGCGTCCCGCTGCTGACCACGCTGGCGGTCGATCGCAGCTTCGTCGACCAGACCGCGGCGGCGCAGCTGATCCCCCTGGAGCTCCGGCTGCCGCTGTCGGAGCTGGTGCTGATGGAGCTGCAGCCCGAGGGGCAGCGGACGATGATGCTGATGCCGGGCGTCGAGATCGTGGAGTAGGCGCGCCGCGGGGAGCAGAACCGACATCGGGGCGGCCCGCTGGACCGCCCCGATGGAGTCGTCGAGCCGGGTACGGGCTACTCGCCCCCGTCGTCGTCCCCGCCCTCCTCCTCCTGGAGGTCCTGGCAGGTCGGGTTGTCCTCGGGGAACGCGGGGCCGCCGATCACGTACACCGACTGCCAGTAGTCGGTGCAGGACTGGCGGAAGCTCTCCTTGGTGTCCTCGCAGTTGCGGTCGATGGCGAGCAGCGTGTTGTTCTCGCACTCGTTGGTCTTGTCGTCGACGCAGCCATCGACGTCGTCGGTGTCGAGGGCGTCGCAGGCGGCCTCGGCGTCCTCGACCGGACAGCAGTCGGAGACCTGGCTGCGCCCGGTGTTGGCGCTGTCGACGCAGGCCGTCCGGAAGTCGGCCTTGCTGTCGTACCCCAGGTTCTCCCAGTCGGAGTTCCACTCCGGGAGGCAGTCGTCGTAGTAGTCCGCGGCGAAGCGGCACATCTCCTTGCAGGTGTCGGCACAGCCGATGGACAGCAAGCCAAGTGCCACGACGGCGGCAATCGCGAGGGCCCGGTACATCATCTGCTTCCTCCGCGCCGGCGTGGTCCAGGCACACGACCACCCAGCATCGGCGGGATAGTACAGGACGCGTCTGGGTGATGCAACGCCGTCCTGATCGCGCCTCGTCTGCCGGTGCGATCGCGGCGTGGACTCAGTATCCGGCGGCCGCCAGGTCGTCGCAGTTGCTGGCCGCGTCGGTCTCCTCGAGCTTGTCGCTACAGTTGGCACGGATCTCCTGGGCCGCCGCGTCCGACTCCTCGCGGGCGTCGCTGTACTGCGCGTCGAAGTCGTCCATGCAGTGCTGGAGGTAGTCCTCCTCGTCGGCGTAGCCCTGGTCCTCCCAGGTGGTGCCCCACTCGCTGGACATGCAGCCGAGATCGGCGATCTTGTCCACCGTCGCCTGGCAGTAGTCGTCGCAGACGTTGGTGCAGCCGGCGGCGAGGGCGAGGGCACCGGCGAAGGTCAGCAGGACGGAGACGCGCATCAGGTGCTGCCACATGGTATCGACTCCCCGGAGTGGGACACGGGCCACTCCCGCGCTGGAGCTTTGCGAGCGCCGTGCCAGCCGCGCGGGTCATTTCGACGCCCGCACGCCATCCACACGCGTAGGCTACGCCCCGGCGCCGGGTTCTGCCAGTTGACAATCGCCGAGGATCCGTCTAGAAACGCGCTGCTCTTCTCCACGACTTGGGGGCAGGTAGCTCAGTCGGTAGAGCAGGGGACTGAAAATCCCCGTGTCGGCGGTTCAACTCCGTCCCTGCCCACCAAGCCCGCCACCATTCGCCGCTTCTCGCCCAACACCAAGCGCCCGATCCGCCCCCCAAGCCCCAGCAGGCACGGGCTGAACTGCCCGATCCGCCCCCGTGGCTCCGGATCTCGGGCGCTGTCGCTTCTCGCCCGCGAGGCCGTGAGGGCCCCCGTAGCTGCTTTCCACCGGGGGACCCGAGAACATCGCCCCTCGATCTCGACAGCTCGATCTCGATAGCTCGATCTCGCCCGCAACTGCGCAACACGCGACTTGACCCCAAAGGGGTATGCCCTTGACTCCAGTGACCCCAAGAT
>CAZOYV010000449.1:0-3722 GCA_964584075.1 uncultured Rickettsiales bacterium
GCGTGGCGCTGCGGCACTCAGGCTCGGTCCGGGGATAGATTCACAAGCTCTGAGGTCCGGTTCGCACCTGTCGCACGCGCCCCCGTTCGTTGCCGAACCGACGCATGGACGTCCCGGGACGTCCAAGCACGACGCCTACCGTTCGCGACAAACCGTGGAGGCCCCCGATGCGGAACCTCGACACCTGCCTCGTGCTGCACATCGCCCTGGAGAACGACGCCGCCTGCGAGTGGGGCCGCGTGCTGCTGCCCGGCGGCGCCTCGCTGTGGGAGCTGCACCTCACGATCCAGCAGGCGATGGGCTGGGACATGGGCGATCTGTTCGCGTTCTTCGATGCCCAGGGCGTGGAGATCCGGCGCAACGGCCTGGTCGCCGAGTTCCTGCGCCGTCCCGGCGACCGGCTGGGCTACGTCTACGGCTGCGCCCCCGGCTGGGTCCACCGCGTGCGGGTCGAGCAGGTCCAGCGCGACCGCGTCGACACGCCGGACGGCGCGACCCCGCTGCGCGCGAGCCCGGCTCGCTCCGGGGGGACGCCCCCGATGATGCTGGGCCGCATGGCCAGCTGAGGCCCGGACCTCCCCCCGCGCCGCGGCGCAGGGGCAACGTCACCGGCTCGTCATCGGAGCGTGACTGATCTACCATCCCGCGCCAGTAGTCCGTGGTGTCACGGGTGCTCCATCCTCCGAACCGGACGACGAGGTGCAGACGATGACGCGGATCGAGAAGACTCGCTGGTGGCTCGCCCTCGCGGCGTGCCTCGCGGCGCTGATCGGGGCTCCCCGGGCCCAGGCCGGGGACGGCGAGGCCGGGGACGGCGAGGCCGGGGTCGCCCGACCGGACCCGATCGCCGCGCTCCCCGACTTCCTGATCACCGCGGACCGCGACAAGGAGTACGTCCACGCCGCGTTCGATCCCACCGCGATGGTGCGCGTGATCTTCGTCAAGACCCACGAGGACACGATCCAGGTGGAGCAGGACGACGGCTCGTCCCTCGATCTCAGCTCCGCGGACATGGACCCGTCCTACTTCGGCCACCGCGCGGGCTTCGTGCTCGAGAACGTCGAGTTCGGCGGGGGCGGGCGGTTCAACCACCCCGGCGTCTACTACAAGGTCAAGTTCGAGCTGGTGCCCCGCGAGAAGGACGGCAACCGCTCCAACGACTACCTCAAGGACGCGTACTTCGGCTTCGACAAGTTCACCTTCCTCGACGTGCGCGCCGGCCGCCAGCGGGTTCCGTTCAGCGCGGCCAACATGCACAGCACCGGGGCCCAGCCGCTGATCTACAAGCCCACCCTCGACGTGCTGTTCCCCAAGCGCCAGATCGGCGTCGCCGGGTTCTTCGGCGACCCGTACCACGTGATCGTGGTGCGCGCGGGCCTGTTCAACTCCGCCAAGCAGGCCATCGAGCAGCTCGGCTCGATGGACCAGCTGCTGTTCGCCGCCCGCGCCGAGTTCGCGCTGCACAACCTGATCAAGGCCACCGGCAAGACCCCGCTGGACACCGCGATCCAGCCCTTCCGGTTCCAGATCGGCGGCGGCATCGCCAACGTCAAGGAGAACTTCGACCCGCCCACCAAGCACCGCTGGATCGGCGTCGACCTGATCCTCGACCTGTGGCTGTTCTCGCTGCGCAGCGAGCTGATGTTCAAGGACTTCTACCGCTCTCCGCTGCCCGACGGCAGCCAGCAGGCGGACCGCGGCTGGGGCTGGTACACCGACCTGACGATCCACGCCTGGCCGGGGTTCCTCGACGTCACCGGGCGCATCGAGCAGATGGACGGCGACGACGTCGAGCGCGGCTACAGCACCACGCTGAGCATCGACGAGCTCTCCAAGCAGAAGAAGCTGTGGGTCACGGGTGGCGTCTCGTTCCACCCCGCGAAGCACGCGCGGGTCGACCTGAACTACGTGCACCGCAAGGAGCTGGAGGGGTTCTCGTTCAAGAACGACGTGTTCATGGTCCACCTCCAGCTGGCGCTGTGAACAGCGGGCTTGCCAAGCATGCATCGAGGACCGAGGTAGTAGAGTATGTGTTCCACCAGCGGAGGGACGGACCGATGACGTTCGGAGTGCGACTCGCCACCGCCGCGGCGGCCACCGCGATGCTGCTGACCTCGCCCGGGTGCCGCTTCGACGACATCCCGCCGGACAACATCTCGCTGCCCGGCGAGTCGGTCGAGGACCCCGAGAAGGCGCCGTTCAACATCCACCTCACCTGGCAGGGGGATCCCGGAACGACGATGACGGTCCAGTGGTCGACGCTGCACAACGACCCGGGCAGCTACACGCCCTACGTGTGGTTCGCCGAGGACACCCCGGACAACGTCGACACCAGCGGGGAGTTCCCCGAGCTGCTGGTCTTCGAGGCCGAGAACGTCGTGGACGGGACCCACGTCGTGTACCACGAGACGATCACCGGCGAGGGCGACGACCTGATCCACTGGGAGGTCGAGCTGACCGGGCTCGAGCCGCGCACGCGGTACTACTATCGCGTGGGGTCGTGGGACGAGGCCCAGGACGGGGTGGGGCCCACCGCGGGGATCAACCTGTCCACCGTGTACCACTTCACCACCGGGCTGTCCAAGGGCGACGACGCCGCGTTCACCTTCCTGTCCTCCGGCGACAGCCGCAGCGGCTACGACGAGATCATGACCCAGATCGACCGGCTCGCCGCGATCGAGATGGACTTCTGGCTGTTCAACGGCGACATGAACGAGTTCGGCACCCAGGAGGAGTGGGACGCCTGGTTCCACAGCATGGCCCCGCTGCTGCCCTACCGCCCGGTGATGACGGTCCAGGGCAACCACGAGGTCGTGGCCGACACCTACTACGGCCAGTTCGCGCTGCCGGTGGAGCCCGATCTGCCCGAGGGCTACGAGGAGTACGCCTACTCGTTCGACTACGGCAACGTGCACTTCACGGCGCTGAACTCGCTGTCCGAGGACATCGTCGCCAACCAGAATGCGTGGCTCGAGGCGGACCTCGCCGCAGCGAGCCAGGACCCCGACATCGACTGGATCATCGCCCTGTTCCACCACCCGGCCTACTCGGCCTCCAACCACGGCTCCACCGACCGCGTGATCCAGAACTGGCTGCCGCTCATGGAGCAGTACGGGGTGGACATGACCTTCAGCGGCCACGACCACAACTACGAGCGCACCCACCCGGTGCGCGGCGGGCAGGTCGTCGCCCCCGGCGAGGGCCCGGTCCACGTGGTCGTCGGCGCGTTCTTCTCCCCGGGCTATTCCGCCGGCCAGGACTGGTTCACCGTGACGTCGTCCCACGGCGACAACCGCTGCTACGCGACGCTGGAGGTCAACGGCAGCGAGCTCAACCTGACCGCCTACTCCGGGGACGGCACCCAGGTCCTCGACGAGTTCACGCTGACCAAGTAGCGGCGGGGGAGGGGACCGATGAGCACCAGCACCAAGCTCGAGCGGGAGCTGCGCGGTGCCGAGGCCGCGGCCTACCTGCGGGCGCTGGCCGACGGCCTCGAGCAGGGGCGCGTCCCGGTGGCGGGGCTGCCCTGCGCGGCCGATGGCGCCGTGGAGGTCAAGGAGAAGCACAAGCCCGGTGGCAAGTGCTCGCTGGCGCTCAAGCTGACGCTGCGGGACACGGCCGGGGCTCCCCGCGGTCGCCGTCGCCGCGAGCGGGCCCGCGGCCGGACCCGGCGCCCGGCTTCCGCAGCCCTGATCACACGCACCCGCGAAACCCCTTGAGAT
>CAZOYV010000450.1:0-3709 GCA_964584075.1 uncultured Rickettsiales bacterium
CTTCGTGCGCCGCCGCTGAACCACTTCCCAACCCTCTCCCCTCGAGGCCGGGTGCACGTGCGCCAGCACCTCGCCGGGATCCACGAGGGAGTGCACCAGCGACAGTGCCACCCAGGTTGTCCGTGCATCCATGTCCACCCCGCGTCGGCCAGGCGGGGGGTGGACCGGCCGAAGGGTGCTTCTTCTATAAAGCCGACGGCCCCCTCGTCAAGCCTCGAGGGCCGCCATTTTCGACGCCGGCCCGAAGGGGCCGGCGGAGCCCAGAACGAGAGAAGGCGGCCCGCAGGCCACCCTCTCCGGTCCGGGTTCTGCTGCGAGGCGCAGCGTCGTCAGCAGCGAGCCGGGCGCCAAACGCAGCGGCTGCGCCGCCTGCGTTGGGCTAGTTCAGCTCGACCTCCTCGATCACGGTCAGCACCTGGTCGCCGATCTCGATCTCGTTGGCGGACTCGACGAGGACCGCCGTGGAGTGGGACTCCTCGGCGCTGAACACCACCAGCTTGCCGATCACGTACAGCGGCAGGCGCGACTCGGTGCGCGCCTTGCCCGTGTCGAACTCGACCAGCGGATCGCCGCGGCGCATGACCCAGAACACGGTGCCGTTCTCGACCCCGCTGTTGCGCCCGCGATCGATGAACACGACCTCGAAGCGTTGCATCGTCGTGTTCTCGTCGAGCAGCTTGTCGATGATGTAGCCCTCGATCTGGCCCTGGGCCTCGCGGGCGGTGACCATGCTGCTGACCGGGATCCGGTCGGTGACGAAGTCCCCGCGCTCGAGCTCGAACCAGCTCTCGATGACCTTGCCCGTGGCGATGTCGGTGCGGAGGTTGACGTCGGTGATCAGCACCTCGCCGACGATGGCGTACATGTTGCCGACGTTGGCCTTGCGCACGTGGGGGTGCGAGACCGCATGCTCGGGCCGGTAGATCGTGTAGATGTCGCCGCAGTTCACGTCCTCGGCGTCGTCGTCGTTGAAGTGCAGGTAGACGTACTGGTTCTGGCCGATCAGCTCGCCCTCGACCGGTGCATTCTCCAGCACGCCGAGCTTCATGTTGTCCTCGCGACGCGAGTCGTCGATCACGAAGCCGGGGGCGGTCATGCGCGTCCGCTGATCCCGCGGGGAGAACGGCTGGCGGATGCCACACTCGCGCTGCCCGGCGATGAAGCGCACGACGTCCTGGAACTCCTCCTCGTACTCGTAGGATCCCTCGCCCGGGCGCCCGACGAGCAGCTGCGGCGGGTAGATGTCCGTCCCCGGCCGGAACCGCAGGATCTGACCGGGGTAGATGTAGTGCGGGTTGGTCACCTCTTCGTTGTTGATCGACCACAGCGCCGGCCAGCGCTCGGGATCGCCGAAGAAGCGGCTGCAGATCCCCCACAGCGTGTCCCCCCGGACGACACGGTAGATGTCCTCGCCGAACTTGGGGACGGACGGGCCGTAGCCCAGCGTCGTCTCCCCGTACTCGGGCCCCTCGTCGAGCTCCGCCTCGAGGGCATCGAGGAGCCGGTCCTCTTCCCCGTCCTCCTGGGCCAGGGCCGGCACGGAGATCAGGGTGAGGGCAGCGAGGAGAACAGGGGCGTTCCACCAGCGGTAACCGTTCCAGCTCATCACACCACTCCTACAGCGCGCACACGACCGCCTGGGATGCGCATGCGATCATTCTGGGCGCTGACCCTCCAGGGTGTCAAGAATGCCGTGATCTTGTTCAGTTGCGCGTGGTTTCCGGGAACAGCGGGTCCCACAGGTGCACGGGGACGAACAGGGTGACCTGGAACCCGGGCCGCAGCGGGAAGGTGTTCTGCACCCACCCGGGGCCGAGCTCGCGCTCCAGCCGCTGGCGCTGGTCGCTGCGGACGACGAACAGATCGGCCCGATCGCGCCACTCCTCCCAGTCGTCCTTCCCCCGCGGATCGCCGCGGTAGTACTTGAAGTGGTCGGGGTTCCACCCCTCGTTGTACAGGTACCAGCGCATCGGGTTCTTGCCGTCCAGCGAGACCACGTACAGCTGCCCGCCGTGCCCTCCCTGCTCGTCGAGCTCGAGCATCAGCTCGACCATCCCCATGTACCCGCGCTCGGTCTGGACGTAGACGTAGGGGAGATCGTTGTCGTCGTAGCGCCGCAGGTTCTGATCCGCCGAGGCGATCCCGAGGGCCACGAGCATCCCGATCCAGGCCAGCGGCGCCGCGGCGGCCAGGGGGCCGTAGCGCGCCAGCGCGCGGGTCAGGCGCGCGACCCCGTGGCCCGCCAGCAGCGCCAGGGGCAGCGTGATGTTCAGCACGCACCACGGCGTCTTGTACGGGATCGCCGAGTAGATCAGGAACGACAGGCCGAACCACAGGCCGAGGAAGATCGTCGTCCGCTCCCGGCGGATCAGCCCGACGAGCAGCTCCGGCAGGCCCGCGATCAGCGCGGGCCAGACGTAGGGGGCGAACTCGAGCCAGTACCCGAACTCCTTGCCCTGGTTGCGCCCGGTGACCCCGTACTCGGACCAGTAGCCGTAGGTCGTGACGATCCCCAGGACCCCCTCCCAGTACGTGAAGAAGGAGGAGTAGAACAGGACCATCACGGCCCAGAACAGGCCGAACCCGGCCAGCAGCTCGCGCCACCGGTCGCCGAGGGCGCGCAGCACGCCGTGGTGGGTCTCGGCGGGCCACATCGACTCGCCGGCGCCCTCGCGGAGCCACGGCAGCAGCGCCCACACGACCGTCAGGGACGCCCCCACCACCGCCAGGCTCAGGATCGCGGTCTCCTTGTTGGTGAACATCACCGCGAGGCCGAGCGCCGACAGGCAGGCCCAGCCGTAGCCCCCCGCCCGCAGCCACCGCATCCCGGCGCCGACGAACACGACGGTCCCGGCCACGAGGTAGATCTCGTGGATCACGGTGCGGGAGAAGAACACGTCCGCCGGCTGGACCGCGAGCAGCGCCGCGGCGCACGCCATCGCCACCACGCCGAGGGTCCGTCGGGTCAGGGCCACCGCGCCGACGGCCAGCACGCCGGTCACCGCGGTGCCCAGCCGGAGCGAGACGTCGGAGACGCCCAGCAGCGAGAACGACAGCCAGTTGACGTAGTACAACATCGGCCCGTGGTAGTCGCTGTCGCGGTACTGATAGAAGCCGGTCTCGTACCGCTCGAGCATCCCCTCGGGCCAGAACAGCCGGATCGAGAACCAGCCGTTGACCCCCTCGTCGCTGTGCAGCGGCTTGACGGGCAGGTCGACGGTGCGCAGCAGCCAGGCCGCGACCAGCCCGGCGGCGAACAGCAGCCACGGCCACAGGGCCTCCCGCCGCGGCCACCGGGAGGCGGCGTCCGGGGATGCGCGGCGGCTCATTCCCTCACCACGATCGGGTCGAACGGCGTGTACCGACCCAGCGTCGAGAGCCACGCGGAGGCGTCCGCGCGGCTGGAGAACCGGCCGACCCGGACGCGGTGCCAGGTGCTGCCGTCGACCTCGGCGCGCATCGTGTACGCGTCGATGCCGGCCTGCTGGACGTCCTCGGCGAGCCTGTCGGCCTCGACCGCGGAGGGGTAGGCCGCGAGCTGGACCGCGAAGGGACCCGAGGCGCGCGTCGGCGGGAGACCGGCCAGGGGATCGGTCGGGGTCGCGGGCTCGGGGGTCGCGGGCTCGGGGGTCGGAGGCTCGGGGGCGGTCTCGAGCTCGGTCTCGGCCGGATCGCCGGACCGCTCGGTCTCGGCCGGATCGCCGGACCG
>CAZOYV010000451.1:0-3697 GCA_964584075.1 uncultured Rickettsiales bacterium
CCCCCTCGCGCGCGGAACGTGACCCATCGTCACGAAACGGGGATGGGGCGCCCCTGCGCGGGCGGAACGTGACTCATCGTCACGAAACGGGGATGGGGCGCCCCTTCGCGCGCGGAACGTGACTCATCGTCACGAACCGGTCGTGGAGCTCCCCCTCGCGCGCGGAACGTGACCCATCGTCACAATCCGGGCCCGGGTCTCGTGAAGCCGGTGCAGGCCCGGGCGGTCGGTGCGGCGAGCAGGAGCGGCGTTCGGATCGCGTGAGTAGTGGAACAGCCCCGCGCTGTAGGGGTACGACCCCGTCGGATCGGGTATAGGTAGGAGACCAGGGGGGGCGGTCGGTCCGCGGGGAGGAGGGTCAGATGCGGCTATTGGCGTGGAGCGCGGCGTGGCTGGCGGTGCTGCTGTGGGCGGGGTGCGTCACCACCGGGGACGACGACGCGGCCGGGGACGACGACACCGCCGACGACGACGTCGGGGACGACGACAGCGGGGCGGACGACGACGCCGGTGACGACGACAGCGGCGACGACGACAGCGGCGACGACGACAGCGGGGACGACGACACCGCGCCGCCGCCGCTGCCGGAGCTGGAGATCGCCTGCACCGACGCGCTCGAGGACGTGTACGTCACGCCGGGCGGACTGCCCCCGTGGGGGCCGTCGGTGCTCGGCGACGTGGTGCGCTGCGCCGAGGAGGACGTGCTGACGCCCGGCCAGGTGCAGTCGCGCATCGATCTCGCAGGGGTCGCGGGGGTCCAGGCGTTCGCCGGGGTGAAGATCGTCAAGATCGCGTACCGCACCACCCGCTGGACGGGCCAGGAGGGGGTCGGCACGGCGCGGGTGTACCTGCCCGACACCCACCACGCGGACGGGCCGCTGCCGGTGGTGGTGGCGACCCACGGCACCACCGGGCTGGCCGACGTCTGCGCGCCGTCGCTGTACCAGACCGCCTCGGACTACCTGGCGCTGCCGTTCGCGGGCCAGGGCTTCGCCGTGGTCGCGCCGGACTACGCCGGTCTGGGCAACGAGGGGATCCAGGGCTACGGCGACAACGCCGACACCGCCCACTCGACGCTGGACGCGGCGCGGGCGCTGCGGGGGATGGTGACCCCGGGCTCGCTGGGCAGCGGGGTGATCGTCGAGGGTCACAGCCAGGGGGGCGGCGCGGCGCTGTCGGCCCACGCGTACGGCGGCGGCTACGGCGACGGCGACGTGATCGGCGTGATCCCGTTCGCCCCGGGCTGGTCGTACGAGACCGAGGGGCTGTGGGGCGTGTCCCACTTCCCGGGGCTGGTCCCGTGGGTCGGGATCGGCTCGGCGGTGGCCGCGCTGCAGCTGTACGCCGACGCGGCCAACCACGTCGGCCCAGGCCACGAGACCGACTACTTCGTCGAGGCGATCCGCACCGACGTCGAGGACGCGATCAGCGCCGAGTGCTGGCTGCTGCTGGTGCCGCCGATCCAGTCGCTGGGGGCGACCTACGCCGACGTGCTCCACCCCGACTTCATCCAGACCGTGGCGGACTGCACCGACGGGCTGCCCTCGTGCGGCCCGCCGGGGGAGGGCTACGTGCAGCGCATCGAGGACAACCTCGTGCCGGTCGATCCGTCGCAGGGGCCGATCCTGATCCAGCAGGGGATGCTCGACGACTCGGCCACGCCGGAGCGCACCGCCTGCATCGTCGACCTGATCACCGGCCAGGGGGCGACGGTCCAGGTCTGCACCTACCCCAAGGCCGACCACTTCGACATCGTCGAGACCTCGGTGGGGTTCGGCGTCGAGTGGGCGCTGGCGCTGGCCGCCGGCGTGCCGCTGCCGCCGTGCGCCGAGAGCGAGCTGCCGCCGTGCAGCTGACGGGGCCGTAGGGAGGACCGCCCGTGCGCGTCTGCCTGTTCCTCGACCACGCGTGCAACATGCGCTGCCGCTACTGCTACAACGGGCGCAAGTTCGATCGCGCGATGCCGTGGGCGGTGGCCGAGGCCGGCATCGAGCTGATGCTGCGCGGCGGCGGCCCCGAGGCGCCGCGGGCCCAGCTGTCGTTCTTCGGCGGCGAGCCGCTGCTGGAGCTGGACCTGCTGCGCCGCGCCGCCGAGCACGCCGAGCGCCGCGCCGCCGAGATCGGGCAGGCGCTGCGGCTGCTGGTGGTGACCAACGGCACGCTGCTGCACGGCGCCACGCTGGACTACCTGCTGGAGCACCGGTTCTACCTCGGCGTCAGCCTCGACGGGACCCGCGAGGCCCACGACGCGGCCCGGCGGTTCCGCAACGGCCGCTCGAGCTACGACCGGATCGTGCGCAACCTGCGGCAGCTGGCCGAGCGCACGCCGGGCGTGGGGCTCAAGGTCATCGCGGTGGTGCACCCCGGCAACGTGCGGTGGATGGCCGACTCGTTCGACGCGCTGATCGCGCTGGGGGCCCGCAACCTGTCGATGAACCTCGACTACGAGGCCGACTGGGACGAGCCCGCCCGGGCGCGGTTCGCCGCCGCGCTGCACGAGCTCGGCGATCGCTACGTCGCGACCTACCGCCGCGGCGAGCCGTTCACCCTCAACCTGCTGGACTCCAAGGTCGTGACCCACCTCAAGGGCGGCTACGCCTGCACCGACCGCTGCGACTTCGGCTGCGAGGAGGTGGCGGTGGCGCCGTCGGGGCGGCTGTACCCCTGCGACCGCCTGGTGGGCATGGACGACCGCGACGACGTCGTGATCGGCGACGTCTTCGGCGGCGTCGACGTCGCCGCCCGCGACGCGCTGATCGCGGCCAAGAACCGGGTGCTCGCCGACTGCGCCGGCTGCGCCCTGCTGCCGCGCTGCATGCACTGGTGCGGGTGCGTCAACCACGCGATGACCGGCTCCGTCGGGGATGTCTCGGGGCTGCTGTGCTGGTTCGAGCAGCAGCTGATCGAGCAGGCCGACCGCTGCGCCTCGACGCTCTACGCCGAGGAGAACCCGCTGTTCCTGCAGCGGTTCTACGTGCCGCGGGTGCGGGCCGCGCGGCGGGGAAGCCAGCGCCCCACCCGGGTGTTGTCCGGCCGCGGGTGAGCATCGTGGAGACCGTACTTCGAGTGCTGGCAGCGTCGCTGCTGGTCGTCGCCTGGGGCGCGACCGGCTGCATCGTGATCCAGCTGCCTGCCGAGGACGACGACTCCTGGCACGGCAACCTCCCGGACGACGATGCGGCGGACGACGACGCCTGGGACGACGACCTCGGCGACGACGACACCGCGGACGACGACACCAGCGACGACGACGCCGGGGACGACGACGCGGGCGACGACGACCTCGCCGACGACGACATGGCGGGGGACGACGACACGGCGGGGGACGACGACACGGCGGGGGACGACGACACCGATCCCTGTGCGCCCCCCGGGTTCTGTGGCGTCCCGCTGGGCTGGCCGCTGCCGCAGGGCTACCCCGACGACTTCTGGGACGCGCCGGAGGGGTCGTACGGGTGCCTGTACGACGACGACGTGGGGTTCACGTTCGACGTGGACGGGGACTGGCGCCCGGACCTGGTGCACACCGACGCCTGCGACGACCCGGCGGTGGGGACCGAGCGCTGGGACGTGTACCTGAATACCGGCGCGGGGTTCGCCGCGACGGCGACGGCGTGGCCGCTGCCGGCGGGGTTCGAGCCGGACTTCTGGGACGCGCCGGAGGGGTCGTACGGGTGCCTGTACGACGACGACGTGG
>CAZOYV010000452.1:0-3676 GCA_964584075.1 uncultured Rickettsiales bacterium
CGGAATGGCGATGATGTCATTTGACGACCTGCGTATGTCAGGAGGTCTGGACTCCGTGGCGGCGACACTTCTCGAGTAGTTGTTTCTGCCGTATGCGAGTGGGGCCAGGTTCCTCGCCTGCACCGGAGAGTTCCCAGGTGTCGACCAGCACCAATGCGACCTGACTTGACGCTACTTCGAACGTTGCATGTCCGACCTCGTCGACCAGGGTCTCCTTGCCTTGCGAGTCGACCGAGATGCGGTAGTCAGGCTGGTAGGAAACGGGGGCGACGAGGTTCCATTGATGGGGTTTCTGTCGAGGTTGGACCGAGGAATCGGGGGCCGGACTCTCGAGGCTCGCGTTGGTAGCCTCGTCCTGGGATGAGAACCAGTGAACGGCGGTCCGTTCCCAGGATGCGCCCACGAGAACACCCAGCAGAAGCCACAGGGCAGCTACGAAGATGGTTCCTGCGCGATCCAGGACCCGGTCCATGCCGCGGTTCCTCCACCCGTCCCTCGCCAGTAGAGGATGGTACCACCTGGGTGGGCATCAGCCTTGGGCAGAGGTCGAGCATGGCCCGGCACCTGCATGACGATGATCGCCGCATGGCTGGCAGGGTGGATCGGCTCCGATGTTGACGAACCCCGACCGGATGACCACCCTGTGCCCATGACCCACCTGGTCCCACTGCCCCACCGCATCCAGGCAGCGGTGCTGTTCCTCGTGCTGCTGGCGCTGCTGGCGATGGCGATGCGCGCCAGCGCTGCGGAGGCACTCCGCGCGCTGCCCAGCGCCGAGGTCGAGGCGCTGGACGGCAGCGCCCTGACCGTGCCCGACACGTTCGCCGGGGACCACAACCTGGTGGTGATGTCGTTCGCCCGCGATCAGGCCGACGCGCTGGACGCGTGGTACGAGTCTGGCGGCGCACTGCCGGGGGTCACGCCCTACCGGCTGCTGCTGATGGGGGGCGTGCCGCGTCCGGTGCGCGGGATCGTCGAGCGGGCGATGCGCAGGGCCGTCCCCGACGCGACCCACCAGGGGCGCTACCTACTGCACTACGGCGACGGCGACGCCTACCTCGAGCAGCTGGGCCTGGCCGACACCAGCGAGGTGCTGGTGCTGCTCGTCGACCGCGGCGGGCAGGTGCGGTGGACCCACCGTGGCCCGGTGGACGACGACGCCCTCGCCGCGCTGCGCGCGGCGCTCTGATTGGACCCCGCCGGGGTTCTGCGACGACATGCTCCGAGGGTAGGGGATCGCGGGTGAACCGCGCAGGGCGGAGGCCGGCCCGTGCCCTGCCGGGCCCGTGCGCCGCGAGGCACGGGTCCGGCTCTGCCCGGTTCTACTTCTTGCCGACCCGGTTCAGCGCCTGGTCCAGGTCGGCGATGATGTCGTCGGGGTGCTCGGCGCCGACGCACAGCCGCACCATCGTCGGTGGGATCCCGGCCAGCTGGCGGCCCTCCTCGCCCTGCTGCTGGTGGGTCGAGATCGCCGGGATCGTGGCCACGCTCTTGATCCGGCCGAGATCGGTGGCGCGCCAGATGCGCTCCAGGCCGTCGAAGAACCGGCGGGTGTCCATCGCGTCGCCGCGGACGGTGAAGCTCATCAGGTGGCCGTAGCGGTTGACCGGCTTGCCGTACTGGGCGTCGTGCTCGGCGTCGACCAGCCACATGTACTTGCTGGCCAGCTCGTGCAGCGGGTGGTTGGGCAGCCCCAGGTAGGCGACCCGCTCGACCATCGGGTGGGTCGAGAGGAACTCG
The DNA here is from genome assembly GCA_964584075.1 of uncultured Rickettsiales bacterium. Classification (GTDB taxonomy): domain Bacteria; phylum Myxococcota_A; class UBA796; order UBA9615; family CAYRNR01; genus CAZOYV01. The sequence goes on from CAZOYV010000452.1 coordinate 1,741, forward strand.
GCGACCTGCATCGTGTTGCGGCTCAGCAGGTCCATCTTGGACCGCAGCGTGCGCATGTCGTTCAGCGTCATGATCGCCTGCATCGGGTGCAGGTTGGGGCCGTAGTCGCGGTTGGGAAGGTACTTGGTGTACAGCGCGAAGTCCTGCTTCATCTGCGGCTGGTCCAGGTTGCTGACCAGGTTCTTGCGCGCGATCACCGCGCCGCACACGCCGAAGCCGCTGGTGGTCAGGCTCTTGGTCGCCGACTGCACGACGATGTCGGCGCCGTGGGAGATCGGACGCAGCAGCGCCGGGGTGGCCACCGTGGCGTCGCAGATCAGCGGCAGGTCGTGGCTGTGCGCCAGCTCGGCGACGGCCGCGATGTCGAAGAACCCCTGCTGCGGGTTGCTGGGCAGCTCGCCGTAGAGGAAGCGCGTGTGCTTGTCGATCTTGGACGCCCACTCGTCCAGGTTGGTGCTGTCCTGGACCCAGCGGCACTCGATGTTGCGCTCCTGCTGCAGCCGCACGTTGAACTGCTGGAACGTGCCGCCGTAGCACTGGGCGGTGGCCACGAAGTTGCGCGGCTGGAACACGTCGCGGCGCTCCAGCGAGAGGAACGGCTGCACCGCGGTCATGATCGCGGCCATCCCCGAACTGGTCGACACGCACGACGTCTCGCCGTCGAAGCCGTAGCCCTCGAGCAGCGCCAGCGTCCACTCGTAGTAGTAGGTCGAGGGGTTGGCGATCCGCGAGTAGCACCACGTCGGGATCTTGTAGGCCAGCGCGGCGGCCATCTCGTCGCTGTCGCGGTAGGCCTGCGAGCTGCTCATGAAGATCGGCTCGATGATCGCGCCCTGGTAGTCCTCGATCGCCTCCTTGACCGAGTACAGCCCGTGTACCGCGATGGTGTCGAACTTCCACTTGCCGACGACGTCGCGGATGTAGCGGTCGCGCTCGGCGAGGTACTCGTTGTTGCGCTCGATGTAGTCCTGCATCCCTGGGGTGATGAGGACGTCGTCATCCTGGGACATGGCGGATCTCCTCGGTGTGGTTCGGCAGGGGACACCCCCCTCCGGGGGGGTGCCAGCATACACGATCTGGAGGGGCCAGAACGAACGACCCCCGGACGGCGGACCGCCCGGGGGTCGAGGTCGGATCAGAGACCGGGAATCGTCTGGATCAGACGACGCCCTGGGCCATCATCGAGCGGGCGATCTTCTCGAACCCCGCGATGTTCGCCCCGTTGATCAGGTTGCCCGGGGTGCCGTAGCGCTCGGACGCATCCACGCACTGCTTGTGGATGTTGATCATGATGTCGTGCAGCCGCCGGTCGACCTCCTCGAAGGTCCACGCCAGCCGCATGCTGTTCTGGCACATCTCCAGCGCGCTGGTGGCGACGCCACCGGCGTTGGCCGCCTTGGCCGGGCCGTAGGCCACGCCGTTGTCCACGAAGACCTGGGCGGCCTCGGGGGTCGACGGCATGTTGGCACCCTCGCCGACGGCCTTGCAGCCGTTGTCGACCAGGGTCTGCGCCGACTCGGCGTCGATCTCGTTCTGGGTCGCGCTGGGCATCGCCACGTCGCACGGGACGGTCCAGATGTCGCGCCAGTTGGGGTAGAACGTCGCGCCCGGGTGCGCGTCGCAGTACTCCTTGATCCGGCCGCGCTCGACCTCCTTGATCCGCCGGATGGTGTCGAGCTGGAGGCCCTCCTCGTCCACGATGTAGCCGTTGGAGTCCGAGCACGCGATGCACTTGCCGCCCAGCTGGTGGATCTTCTGGATCGTGTAGATCGCCACGTTGCCGGAGCCGGACACGACGCACTTCTTGCCCTCGAAGCTCTCGCCGCGGGCCTTGAGCATCTCGTCGACGAAGTAGGTGCAGCCGTAGCCGGTGGCCTCGGTGCGCACCAGGGAGCCGCCCCAGTCCAGGCCCTTGCCGGTCAGCACGCCCTCGTAC
>CAZOYV010000453.1:0-3577 GCA_964584075.1 uncultured Rickettsiales bacterium
CGCGGACGAGGTCTGGGGCCAGGGGGGCGCCGGGTCGGCCGGCGCGGACGGTGGCGCCGCGGGTGGCGCCGCGGGGGCCGGGGGCGCGGCGGCCGGCAGCGGCGCGGACCGCGGGGCCTCGCGGGCCTCGCGCAGCTCGGCCTGCAGCCGCTCGATGGCGCGATCGCGCTCGGCGATGGCGCGCTCCCGCTCGGCGAGCTGCTGCTCCACACCCTGCAGCTGCTGCTCCGCGCGCTGCAGCTGCTGGGCCCGATCGCGGAGCTGTTGACCCCGCTCGGCGAGCTGCTGCTCCCGCTGGGCGAGGGCCTGGTCGCGCGCCCGTAGCTGGTCTGCCTGGGTCCGGACCTGCTGCTGCAGATCCGCGCTCTGGGCGTCCTGCTCGCGCAGCGCGACGAGCTGCTTGCGCTCGGCCACCAGCTGATCCTCGACCGCCCGCAGGCGCTCGATCTCCGCGTCGCGGTCCCGGGCCTGGGTCGCCAGCTCCTGCTGGGACGCGAGGGCCCGGTCCCGCTCCTGGCGGGCCGTGTCCAGCTCCCGCTGCAGGGCCTGGAGCTTGGAGGCGATCTCCCCGGCCGCGATGCCCCCCTCCCCGGCGTCCCGGGAGCGCTCCAGCTGCTCGATCTCGCGGCGCGTCTCGCGGAGCGCGGCCTCGTTGGCCTCGGCGGCCTGCTGCGCCTGCTGTGCCTCGGTGCGAGCCGCGTCCCGCTGCTGCAGGGTCGCCTCGTACCGGCGCTGGAGCTCCTGCGTGCGCCGCTCGGTCTCTGCGGCGCGGGACTCGGCATCGTGGGCCTGCTGGGCGGCCTGCTCCCGCTCGCGGCGCCCCTGGTCGACTGCGTCGCGGAGCCGATCGCGCTCCTCGCGCAGCCGCTGCTGGTCCGCCCTGGCGGACTCCAGCTCGCGCTGGACCGCCGTGACCTCCTCGCCCGCACCCCGGCGCTGCTCCTCCAGCCGGGCCAGGTTCGCCTCCAGCGCGCGGACCCGGCCGCGCTCCCGCTGGAGCTCCTGCGAGGCGTTGGACCCGTCTTGCTCGGCGCGACCCAGCTGGTCCCGGAGCGCCGCCCGGTCCTGCTCGAGCGCCTCGAGCCGGGGGGAGAGCTGGCCCAGCTCGGCGCGCAGGTCGGCGACCACCTGGCGCTCCTCGTCCAGGGCCTTGCGCAGGGTCGTGGCCTCGCCTGCGGCCTCGGCCTGGGCGCGCTCCGCGTGCTCCGAGCCCTGGCGCAGCTGCTCGAGCTCCACGTCGGCGAGCTGTAGCCCTGCGCGGGTCTCGTCCAGTGCCGCGGCGGTCCGCTCCAGCTCGGCGCGGGCCTCGTCCAGCGCCGCGGCGGTCCGTTCCAGCTCGGCGCGGGTCTCGCCGTGCTCCGCGCGCAGCGTCTCCAGCGCGGCCAGCGCGGCGGTCAGCTCCCCGGCCAGGGAGATCAGCTCCGCGCGGTCGGGGGCCGGGGCCCGCTCGCTCTCTCCCGCGCCCGTCGGCACTCCGGCGGCGGGCGCCGGGGGGACCGCCGCGGCCGCGGTCACCGTGGCCTCGAGCTCGTCCATCCGGCGCCGGAGCTGCCCGGACACGCTGTGCAGCTCCGCCCGCGTCTGCTGCAGCTCCTCGGCGACGGTGCGGAACGCCTGGCCGAGCTCGCGGGCGATGGCGCGCACCTCGGCGCTGGCCTGTGCGGCCCGGGGCGAGGCGGCGGCCGGTGCGGCGGGGGCAGGCTCGGCGGCGTCGAGCGCGGTCGGGGCGCCCTGCTCGCCGGGGATCTCGTCGACCTCGATCTCGTCGCCGACCAGGGACAGCAGCCGGCTGAGCAGGCGAGCGGTGCGCTCGGTGGGGGGCGCGTCGTTGGACATGGGCGGAGCATAGCAGGGGGCGGGGAGGGGGTCGACGGCCCCGCTTCCCTCCCCCCGACCGCCGGCCCACGGCCCACGGCGGCGTCCCCCGGCTCGGCCCGTGGGACCGGGAATCCCTGCTACACTGGTCGCGTTCCGGTCCCGCCGGATCGGGGAGGAGCTGTCGAGATGTCGATCCGTACGATGTGGCTGCTGCTGGGGGGCGTCGTGTTCCTGGGGACCACCGCCACCGTCGCGTGCGTCCAGGAGACCGATCCGGAGTCCGAGTGCGACGACGGCAAGGACAACGACCTCGACGGCCTGTGGGACTGCGACGATCCCGACTGCGCCGGGGTCGCGGACTGCCCAGGCGGCGGCGACGACGACACGGCCGACGACGACACCGCGGGCGACGACGACAGCGGCGACGACGACAGCGGCGACGACGACAGCGGCGACGACGACATCAGCGACGACGACATCAGCGGCGACGACGACACCGGGGGCGACGACGACACCGGGGGCGACGACGACACCGGGGGCGACGACGACACCGCGGGCGACGACGACACCGCGGGCGACGACGACACCGCGGGCGACGACGACACCGCCAAGTAGCGTCCGGAATCCGGACGGCCTCGACCGAAAATCGAACGCCTCCCGTCCCGGCGGATGCGCCGATCCGCGTGTGTGCGGCGGTCTCGGTGTGGCACGGCGCTTGCTCCGGCGGGTTGCCGGGAGGTCTCCATGCCGTTCGCTCACTTCACCGCCCACGTGTCCACGGGTTGCCCGAGCCTGCTCGTCCCGAGTCGTGCCAGGAGGCTCTGGAGAAGCCTCCGGACCGCGTTCCCGGAAGCCCTCGCCGTGATCCTGATGGGCAACCACCTCCACCTGGTCGTGCTCGCCCTCGTGGTCGAGGAGGCGCTGCGGCGCCTCCGGACCACGCTGGCCGTGCTCGAGCGAGAGGGGTACGCCACTTGGGAGAAGATCGGGTCGCCCGAGATCCTCAGGGATCCCCCGCAGCTCCGTCGCAACCTCCGGTACGTCTGGCAGAATCCGATCCGGAAGAAGCTCGTGTCCGACCCGCTGGAGTGGCCGTGGAGCACGTACCGTGACTGGGTCGGCGCCATCTCCGATCCGTGGCTCACGGAGACGCGCCTCGCGGCGACCCTCGGGGACGACCGCCTGGACTTCCGCGCACGCTTCCACGAGTACTGCACGACCCATGCGTCGATCCCCGAGGGGGGCACGCCGTTGCCCGTCGCGGCACCGCCCCGGAGCGCGCCCGAGGTCGGACTCCACGCGCTCGGCCTCGCGGCCTGCGCGTGCACGCGTCAACCGCTGGACGCGTTGCGGCGGCGCGGCCTCGCGCGGGCGACGTTCCTGGAGCTCGCCACACACCAGGGCTGGCGAAATACCCTGGCACTGGCCGGCGCCTGCCAGATGACGCGCCGCGCGGTCCGAAAGCCGCGAGCGCCCGTCGGCGAGCGCAGCCTGGCCGCGGCGGCCCTGTGCCTCGGCGATCGGCGGTTGCTCCAGGGGGTACCGGGGAGCTTCGACCCGGGTGCGGGAGGGCGGCGCTCTCGCTGAGAGCCGCGAGCCTCCTCGGCGGCCGGTCGTGGGCCCTCGAAGTTCCGCTGGGCGGAACTTGGGATGCCCAGGAGGGGGTGGTGGGCCCTCGAAGTTCCGCTGGGCGGAACTCGGGACGCCCAGGAGGGGGTGGTGGGCCCTCGAAGTTCCGCTGGGCGGAACTCGGGACGCC
>CAZOYV010000454.1:0-3507 GCA_964584075.1 uncultured Rickettsiales bacterium
AGCGCGCGGTCCGCGCCTACGCCGACAAGACCGAGGCGATCCGCCGCGAGGTCAAGCTGCGCCAGCGCAATGCGGGCAAGCTCAAGAAGATCACCGAGCGTCAGGCCGCGATCCTCAAGGAGGGCGTCGCCGCCTGGGTCGCCGAGCAGATGGAGCTGCCGCCGAGCTGGGAGTACGACCCCGGCATCGCCTGGGACGACATCGGCATCGACATGCTGATCGTCGACGAAGCCCAGAATTTCAAGAATTTGTACCTTCCGGAAGCGCGCGAGGGCGGCGTGCCGCGCTTCATGGGCAACACCGGCGAGGGTAGCAAGCGGGCCTGGCAGCTCGACTTCCGCTGCGCCGCCGTCCGCGCCCGCACCGGCGGGGCCGGCATCGTGCTGCTGTCGGCGACTCCGGCCAAGAACTCCCCGCTCGAGTTCTACAACCTCATCCAGTACATCGACCACCACGCCTGGTCGCGGATGGGGATCCGGGATCCGGAGCAGTTCATCGACCGCTACCTGCGCATCGAGCTCAAGCCGGTGGTCAACACCCGCATGGAGGTCGAGGAGCGCGCCGCCGTCACCGGCTTCGTCAACCTGCACGAGCTGCGCGACGCCATCTTCCGCTACGGCGAGTTCCGCACGGCCGAGGAGGTCGGCCTCAAGCTGCCCGAGCCCGAGGTCAAGGTGGTCGAGGTCGACATGAATGCGGCGCAGGACGCCAAGTACGACCACTACGTCTCGCAGATCGAGGACGCCCTGGAGTCCACCCGCGTCCAGGACCGCTCCAAGATCCTCGGCCTGCTCGCCCGCATGGCCCTGGTGGCGATCCACCCCAACCTCGACGACGGGTACGACTGGAAGACCGCCGAGAACGCCGGCGTGGACCCGCACTCACCCAAGCTCGACGCGATGGCCAAGCGCGTCGTCGCCAACCGCACCTGCGGCCACATCGTGTTCGTCGACAACATCGCCGCCCACGTCTGGGCCAAGCAGGTCCTCGTCAAGGCCGGGATGCGCGAGGAGCGGATCGCGGTCCTGAACGCCCACACCGCGAAGGCCTCGGCCGACCGCGAGCGGATCGCCCGGGAGTTCAACGGCGAGGCCGAGGAGGGGATTGCGCCGAAGTACGACGTGGTGATCGCCAACGCCATCGCATACGAGGGCATCGACCTGCAGCGCCGCACCTGCGCGATCCACCACCTGGACCTGCCCTGGGAGCCCGCGACCCTGCAGCAGCGCAACGGCCGAGGCGTGCGCCAGGGCAACACGCTGTCCACCATCGAAATCAATTACTACTTCGCGAGGAGGTCCCAGGACGGCCTGCGGTTCAACCTGATCCAGGGGAAGCTCGGTTGGATGGTCGAGCTGCTGCAGAGTCAGGCGCGGGATACCAACAACCCCGGCGCACAGATGGAGCTCGGCCCCGAGGAGATCCTGCTGCTGATCTCCCGCGACCCCGAGAAGACCGCCCAGCGCCTGGCCGAGGTCAAGGCCCGTCGCGAGGCCGAGGCCCGGGCCAAGGTCGCCGACGACGCCGCCCGGCTGCTGCGCTCCGCCAACGCCCGCTTCCGCAAGGCCGAGACCGCCGTCGACCAGGTCGAGGCCGCCCGGCTGCGCTTCGAGGGCGAGGAGCGCCTCGAGGATCTGGCCAAGGTCGATCCGACCGCCTGGCCGTGGGCGCGGTTCATGTACGCCGTGCGCGAGACCGCCGTGCTCGTCACCAAGGACACCGGCGCCCCGGTCTACGAGGGCCTGCGCGTCGGCACCTCGTCCCGCTGGAACCCGGACGACATCCAGTACGCGGAGTTCGGGCGGGTCAAGGGCACCGCCGTTGGCGTGCGCCAGGCCGGCACCGCCCGCTGGCAGTCCATGGAGCTGGCCGAGCTCGACAGCCTGGCCCTGGCCCCCGAGCACTACACCGTCGAGTGGCCCGAGGACGACGACGACCGCACCGGCCGCGACCTCGAGCAGCGCCTCGACCGCGACCTGCGCCGCTGGGGCAACTGGCACGCGCTCAACTGGGAGTGGGTCGCCGACGCCTGGGCCGAGCGCTGGTGGCCGCGCATCGCGTCCAAGGTCGTCGAGACCCTGGCCGGCGCCAGCCGCTACTACGTCACCGACCAGAAGGTCCCGCTCGTGGTGGACGGTGTCCTGCGCATCGCGTCCGGACCCGAGCTGCGGAGCGGCGACGTGATCCCGCCCATCGCCGAGGGCTGGCGGGAGTTCCTGGCCCTGTCTCCGGCCAGCGGCCTCAAGTGGGGCGAGCTCGCCGAGGCCGGCGAGTACTGGTGGTCCCGCAAGGTGCCCCGCGACCTGCTCGCCGCGGCCCGCAAGACCGACGAGACCGAGGAAGGGACCGCGGCATGAAGGCCAGCAACACCGGAGCGCTGCTGCTGATCGGCGGGGCCGGCGCCGTGGGCGTGATCGCCCTGGTCGCCGCGCTCACCGGCGGTCGCAAGCAGCCGAGGGGACATCGCATGGACTGGGTCGCCCGCGTCATTGCCCGTACCAGCCGCCACGAGGGCAGCTACGCATCCCAGAACCGCAACAGCGACGGCGCCGGACTGTCCTTCGGCATCCTGCAGTGGGCGCAGCTCCCCGGCTCGCTGGGCAAGCTGCTCGCCGCCATGCAGCAGGCCGATCCCGCCGCCTTCGCCCGCATCTTCGGACCTGCGTGGCAGCAGCTGCTCGCCACCACCAAGGCCGGCTCCCTGGCCCCGGTGGGCGGTGAGGTGCTGTGGAAACGCCCCTGGACCAGCCGCTTCAAGGAGGCCGGGGACTACGAGGTGTTCCGCGCCGTGCAGCGCCGCATGGCCCAGGAGGGCTCGCACTTCCGCGGCGCCGTGGACGCCGCCCGCATCCTCGGCGTGGCCACCGAGCGCTCCATGTCGCTGTTCTTCGACACGTCGGTCCAGCAGGGCGCAGGCGCCGCTCGCAAGGTCGCCCAGCAGGTCAAGGACCGCTTCGCCAAGGCCGGCCGCACGTCCGTGCCCTACCGCGAGCTGCTGCTGGCTTACGCCCAGCGCGCGGCCGACCGTTGCCGGACCTTCACCCAGCCCACCAGCTCGCCCAGCTCCCGCCTGCGGTGGGTGCAGGAGGGCAACGAGTGGCACCTGTGGGCCGGCAAGTTCGACCTCTACAAGTCCATCCATCGCCGCCGGATGGGGATCGTCAACGACCCCGACCTCTCCGACGAGCCGGTGCCCCTGGGGTGATCGCCATGGCCGACGACACTCCCAACGGAGCGCGCCGGATGACCGCGGTGGAGGCCGAGCTGGCGTCCGTGCGCGAGCGCCTGGCCCGCCTCGAGGCCACCATCGAGGCCCAGGACCGGACCCTCGCCGAGCGGCACGACCAGGTCATGGAGGCCATCGGCGAGATGCGCGAACGACAGGACAAGGTGGACGGCAGGACCTGGAAGCTCTCCATGGTGCTCGCCGCCCTGGGTTTGTCGGGAGGGGTGGGTGCTAATGTCGAGCGCCGCGTTATGTCGAGTTCGCCCCTCATGACGCTGTGA
>CAZOYV010000455.1:0-3494 GCA_964584075.1 uncultured Rickettsiales bacterium
GCGGACGACGACGCGGGCGACGACGACAGCGGCGACCCGGCGGACGACGACGCGGCCGACGACGATGACGACGACGACACGGTGCTCGAGGGCCCCGACTGCTCGTTCGGCGGGCGCTATGATCCGGTCCGAGGGGCCGCCGCTGCGATGATCCTGGTCGCGCTGGCGCTGGGCGTCGGCCTGCGGCGGCGCTGAGCGGGAGGACGATGAGCCGGACCGGGACCGTGATCCCCCTCCGCCCCGGTGGTGCCGACGGTGCCGCCGGGGCGACGTCCGGCTCCCGCGACGAGGAGCTGCTGATCGCGTTCCGCGACGGCGACGAGCGGGCCTTCGACCAGCTCGTGGCGCGGCACGGCGCGGCGGTCAAGGGCTTCGCGACCCGGGTGATCGGCGATCCCCACGTGGCCGAGGACGTGTTCGTCGAGACCTTCCTGCGGGTGTTCGAGACCGCGGGCCGCTGGAGGCCCGGCGGCTCGGTGCGCGCCTTCGTGTTCACCATCGCCTACCGGCTGTGCATGGACGTCTGCCGCCGCCGCAAGCGGCACCTGCAGGCGCTGGGGCGGATGGACCCGACGGTCTCGCCGGGGGTGCTCGGCGATCCCGAGGCCTCGGCGGCGCTCGGCGAGCGCGCACGGGCGCTCGAGGAGGCCATCGCGGTGTTGCCCGAGGCCCACCGGGCGGTGGTGCTGCTGACCTACCGCCACGACATGAACTCCCGCGAGGTGGCCGAGGTGCTCGGCTGCGGGGACCAGGAGGTCCGCTCGCGGCTGAGCTACGCGCGGCGGCTGCTGCGCGAGCGCCTGACGCTCGAGGACGGAGGCGACGATGGGAGCTGACCCCCTGCGCGACGCGTTCGATGAGCTGCGGGACCCGGTCCCGCACGCCACGGGGGCCGACATCCGGGCGCTGGCGCGCCAGCGCCGCGGCGGGCGCCGGACCGCGCTGGTCGCGGCCGCGGCGGTGCTGCTGGTGCTGGCCGGCGGGGCCGCGCTGTGGACGGTGACGGCCCCCCCCGGGGACGACCCGCTGGGGCCGGGCCGCTGGCGCGGGGGCGCCGCCACGGAGGTCTCGGTGGCGCTGGACTACGCGCTCGAGGGCCCGGCCGGCGGCGTCGTCGACGTGGTCGGCCCGGTCACCCCCGAGCAGCGCGTGCTGTTCTACGTCACGACGGAGGGCGAAGGGTTCCTGTGCCTCGACGAGCAGACCGAGGACGGCTGGGAGCGGTTCTACCCGGAGGCCGGCGCCGGCTGGGCGGTGTCCGCCGGCAAGCACTGGCCGGGGGGCGAGCGGCCGCTGTCGTTCCGCACCGAGCGGGGCGCCGGGCGGCGCGCCTACCGCGTGTCGTTCGACCCGCAGGACCCCGGCTGCGCGGCCCCGGCCGCCGTCGACGAGATCACGGTGATGTGGGAGGGCGAGCGCTGAGCCGCGGGCTGCCGACGGGCCTGGTCTGCCTGGGCCTGATGCTGTCGTTCGCCGCGGGGCCGGCGCGCGCGGAGATGGCCCCGGCGCGGACCACCGCCGAGGAGCTGTCCGACGCCGCCCGGCCGCGGCGGATCGCGCTGGTGATCGGCATCGACCACTACGACGACCCCGTGTTCGGCGACCTGCGCCACGCCGGCGACGACGCCGCCGCGGTGGCCGAGCAGCTGTCCGCCCGGGCGGGGGGCGGGTTCGAGCGCGTGATCCGGCTGTCCAGCCCGGAGGAGACCGGGCGTCAGCGGATCCTCGACGAGATCCGCTGGCTCGCCACCACCGCCCGCCGCGACGACGTGGTGGTGCTGTACTTCTCCGGCCACGGCACGCTGGTGCTGGACGACGAGGGCACCGCGGCGCCGTTCCTGCTGGTGCGCGACAGCCGCTCCCGGGATCTGGCCACCACCGCGCTGGACCTGCGGGCGCTGAAGCGGTTCTTCACCAGCATCCCGACCCAGCGCAAGGCGCTGATCGTCGACGCCTGCTTCAACGGCGAGGGCAAGTCCGCGCTGGGCGCCGAGGCCGCGGCGGCGGCCGCCGAGCTGCCTCCGGACCAGCCGCTGACCGACATGGCCGGGATCGGCGCCGGCGAGGCGCTGCTGTTCGCCACCACGCTGGGCCGCCCGGCGCGGGAGGACGACGAGCTCGGCCACGGGACCTACACCCACTACCTGCTCGAGGCGATGACCTGGGAGGCCGGCCAGGCCGACCTGGACGGCGACGCGCTGATCACCGCCTACGAGGCCCACGACTGGGCGCGCAAGCGGGTCGCGGAGCGCACCGCGGGGGTCCAGCTGCCCGAGGCCGTGTTCCGCGTCGTCGGGATGCACGACGTGGTGCTCACCGGCGACCCCGCGCAGCGCCGGGAGCGCGACCGGGCGCTGGTGTTCGCCTACCTGCCGCCGTCGCACCCGTACCACGGCGCCACGCTGCGGGTCGACGGCCGCGACAAGGGGGTGTTCCCCGGCACGCTGCCGGCCGACGCCGGGCGCCACCACTTCGCGGTGGTCGACCCGGGCGGGGCCACGCTGTTCGAGGGCTCCGCCACGGTCCGCAAGGGGCAGGCGCTGGGCGTCGACGACCTGCGCGCGCTGGTGCGCGAGGACCGTCGGCAGGTGGCGGTCCGCGGCGGCTACGTCGGCGGCGACGCGGCGGCGTGGGGGCCGGTGTGGGGGCCGGGGATGGCCAGCGTCGAGGTGTGGAGCGCACTGCGGCGCACCGAGCCGCGGGGCCGCGGGCTGTACGTCGGCGCGGCGCTGGGGCTGGGCCTGTCTCCGCAGCGGGAGCACGGCGGCGGACTGGTGCGCGATCCGCGGGGCGCCCTGTGGCTGGCGCCCGAGGCCGGGTGGGGGCGGGACCTGCGCCGCCTGCGGCTGCGGGTCGCGGTGCAGGCCCGCGCCACGGTGCTGCCCACCGACGCGGTCGGACCGGGGAGCGCCGACGGCGCCGAGGTGGCCGCCGAGGCGGGCTGGCTGTTCTTCAGCTTCGGTCCCAGCGCACGGGTCGGGCTGGTTCTCGACGACCGCGTCGCGGTGGTGCTGGGCGGGGACCTGCAGCTGGTGTACCTGGACATCGCCGGCGGCGGGAGCCCGCGCTGGCAAGCCTTCGGCGGGCCCACGCTGGGGCTCGAGATCGGGATCTAGGGGAGGTGTAGCATGAAACGGCTGATGGTCCTCGCGCTGCTGTCCTGCCTGGTCCCTGCGGGGGACGCCCTGGGTCAGGATCAGGACGGCGACGGCTACGACGCGGGCCTGGACTGCGACGATCTCGACCCGACGGTCCACCCCGGCGCGCCGGAGCAGTGCGACGGGATCGACAACGACTGCGACGGGGTGGTCGACGAGGGCTGCGGCGATCCTTGCACCGACGGTCTGGACAACGACGGCGACGGGCTGATCGACGAGCCCGACGAGTGCGGCAACCCGGTGGACCAGGACGGGGACGGGTATCCCCAGGACCAGGACTGCGACGACCACGACGCCACGGTCCACCCCGGCGCGCCGGAGCTGTGCGACGGGATC
>CAZOYV010000456.1:0-3470 GCA_964584075.1 uncultured Rickettsiales bacterium
GTCAACCTTCGAGAGGCAGGATAGGATCCGATCGGGAGGTGGTCAACGGGGGATCACCAATATCCTGATACGGACCCGGAAACCGCAGAACTTCCTACACTTACGATTGTTTTTTCTTTGATGAACAAGTCTCGCGGATGCGACATCCACACCGACGCAGGTTGTTGTCGGGGAAACCCCCGTGGCGCCTGTGTCCCGCACCCCGGGGCGTTGTCTTTCATCCTGCAGATCCAGCCCGATCGAGGAGGGCGAGACCGGATCCGAGCCCGAGTCCGAGGCCGAGCCCGAGTCCGAGCCCGATCCCGAGTCCGAGCCCGAGCCCGAGTCCGATCCCGAGTCCGATCCCGAGTCCGAGCCCGAGCCCGAATTCGAGATCGAGAGCGAGGTCGAGAGCAGATTCAGAGAATCACGGCTCCGAAGGGGCATGGGAGACGATCCATGGCGATCGGGGCGATCAGGGAGATCGGCAGAGAGCCGGGTCGACCGGAAGCGGGCGACGGGGGCGGATCGGGCGGTATCGGCGAGGCGCTTGCTGGCTGGTGGTCGCGGCCCTGGTGTCGGCCCTTCGAAATAGAAAAAGGGGTGAAGGCTGACGCTCCACCCCAGTTTCTCTGAGTCCCCGGTTCTCCTTGCGGAGTATCTCGAGACGCGGTCGCCGGTCGTTCGTTCTCCGGGTTGCTCTCTCCGGTCCGTTGCGGTGTTGCCACCGTCCGGTCTCCGGCCGTTGCCTCCCGGGTCGCTCGCGACCTGGCCCTCCGCGGTGTTGTGCTGATCTTCGGCGTCTGACGACCCGGCGTAGCCGTTGGTTCGGCTTGGCGGCTCCACCTGCGTCCTTGATCTCTCGACCTGGACCTTGGCGTCTTCCGCCGGGTCGCCGGCTCTGCTGTTGCCAGCAGGGTCGGGATACCACCCTTGACCTTGCACGCACCCTCGAGGACCTCGTTCGCATCCCGCCCCTTCGCTCCCGCCCGGCCGACGACGACCGCGCGCTCGCTCCGGAGCTCCTCCCGTAGGATTCGTTCCCCTTCGGCGCTCCCAGCCCGAGGAATCCACTTCCCGGTGCGTCGCATTCCCCCGGGGTCGGCCGGCGGCTCTCGCCGTCGGTCGGCTCCGGTCGTCCCAGCTCGGCTCGCGCTCCGCTGGACCGCCGCACCTCGTCGCGGGGTTCCAATCCCGCTTCGGTCCGCCTTCGCCGTTTCCCACGACCCTGGCGGCTTGCTCCTCCTCGGGCCCGGTGGAGTGTTTCGTCCACTCACGCCCCTGGGGTTCGGTTCCCTTCTCCCCGCTGCCTGGTTCCGGTCGCCGGGTCCGAAGACCCGCCTTCCCGGGGCTCGTCCGTGGGCTGCGTACCGAGGTGCGTGACCCACGAAGCACGGGGGGCGAGGGGTTCGCTCAGGAGGCTCCTGGCCGACTCCGTACCGGACAGCCGCCGAAACGGCCACCCGTGTTGCGGAGCCACCGCTCCCACCCCCGAGGGGATGGTTCCGGCTCCAGCTCCCCACTCCGTCTCCAGGCCTTCTCCGGGACCCGACCACCGAGGCGATCGTTCGTCCGGCCTACCGGTCCCGGTCGGCCACGGCCGAAGCTGTGGCTCTCCGGGCCGCCGCGGCGGCGAACCGTCGCGACCTTCCGGCCCTTCCCCGACGTGGGGTTGCCTCTCCTGCGCGTCCCGACTGCGTCCTGGGATGTCCCAGGCCACCGCCGGACTCGCCGGGCAGCAGGCCCGCGCGATCGGCCTCCCGAAGGGGGCCGTCGCCTCGAACCCGCCTGCGCTCCCGACCGGACCGTCTCTCGGCGGCCCGCTCGTTCGCGACTTGCCAGCTTCGTCTCCGTCTCCACGCTGCCGAACCCGAAGGGACGGTCGCGTGTCGCCGGAGTTGCTGGCGACGAGGACTCGAATCAAGCTGTGAAAGAGCGTCAACCTTCGAGCGACAGACTAGAACGGGATCCGGAACCCGTCAAACCCCGATCGAGAGGAATGTTACGGTACAGTGATATATCAATGATTTCTGTTAGTTACGCACATTTTTTCTTTGAGAACAAAGCTGTCGCGCGCCTCGTTTTCCACAGCCGCGGTCGATTATCCACAAGACCCCCGAAAACACGGCGGTTCTCGTCCCGGGTGCTTCGTTTTCATCTTCGAACAGGGTGTGGATAACGTGAATCGCGTCAGCGCACGTAGAGGCCGTCCGAGACCGAGCGCGCCCCGTGGTGGTCGGGCTCTCCGTTGTCCGACGGGTGGTTGACCACGCCGCCGATCCAGCAGTCCTCGACGACCATCGTCGTCGACCCCCCGCCGTCGAGGTTGACCGCGTCCACCGCCCCGAGGTCGATCAGCAGCTGCGCCAGCTGCTCGATGGTCAGGCCGTCCCCGGCGTCGGTGCGGCCGTCGACCGCGACCAGCAGCAGCTCCCCCGTCGCGGTCAGCCCCATCGCCGTCCGCGGGTGGCGCGAGGTGAAGAACGAGCTGTCCAGGTCGGGCTCGGGCTGCACGCTCCCCCCCGTCACCAGGCTGGGGTAGGACCCCAGCCCGTCGCTGGCCGCCGCCCAGTCGGCCCCCGCGTCGATCCACTCGAAGCTCGGAGGCGTCCCGGTGCTCCACCCCAGGGTGCGCTGCGGGCTGCCGTTGATCCCGTTGGTCGCGAGCAGCACCCCGTCGGCCTTGATCAGGTCCAGCGGCGCGCACCCGTCGCCGAAGAACCCGGCGTTGATCCCGGCGTAGGCACCGAGCTCGGCCGCGACGTCCGCCACCCGCTGGCAGCCGTCGTGGCGGTGGGGCTGCAGGTCGACGGTCAGCGGGTCCACCGGCACCGTCAGCACGTCGACCGTCTGGTCGCCGCCGTGCAGGTCGGGGCTGCGCAGCCGCGACCACAGCACCCCGTCCCACAGCGGGACCACCGTCCACTGGTCGTCGGCGATCCACTCGAACGCGATCTCGTAGGGGCCGTCGAACTCCTCACCGTCGTCGCTCCACGAGTCGGCCGCGACCCAGTACTCCCCGGCCGGCAGGTCCTCGACCTGCAGCTCGATGTGCGCGCGGCCGATGCACCCCGCCGCCTGGCCCCCGCCCACCACCGGCGCGCTCAGCAGGTGCAGGTCGACGTCCACGTCGCCCTCGCAGGCGACCTCGGCGCGGAACGTGCCGGGGTGGTCGGCGACGAAGCGGTACACCACCTCGGGCCCCTCCTCCCCCAGCGTCGGCGCGCAGTCGTAGGCGTCGGCCTGGTCCTCGGCGGACAGGGAGGTGTCGTTGCGGTCGAAGAACGGCAGGTACGGCGCGTCGATCGGCTCGGCCCAGGTGCCCGGGCCGCGCTCGCCGGCCGCCCCGTGGCCGCAGCCGTTGTAGGGCACCGGCACGGAGTCGTCGTCCCCCGCGTCGTCGTCCCCCGCGTCGTCGTCCCCCGTGTCGTCGTCGCCCGCGTCGTCGTCCCCCGCGTCGTCGTCCCCCGCGTCGTCGTCCCCCGCGTCGT
>CAZOYV010000457.1:0-3428 GCA_964584075.1 uncultured Rickettsiales bacterium
GCGGCCGGCAGGCGAGATGCGGGCGGTGCGTGGCAATGTGCGACAGGCTGCTAGCCGAACACGGCCCCGATCAGCAGCAGCGTCGCGGCCAGCACCGCGGCCCCGGCGGCCCAGGCGATCCAGCCCGCCCCGGGTTCGGCGCGTCGTTCGCGTTCGATCTCTCGGCTCGTCATCCCTCGGTCCTCTCCGGACCCCGCGTCATCCGTCCCCACCCTAGCCGCCCGTCCGGGCCGGCCCGACTACCGCCTCCTTATCTGGCCATACGACCGCGCCGCGGCAATCTTGCACGGGTGGCTGTGATACAACTCCGGGTCACCCCCAGGGAGGGACCGGGACATGACGCTGAGACACTCTTCCTTCGTGGGCGCGCCGATGGACGTGACGGTCCGCACGATCTGCGGCGAGCGCTACAACATGGAGAACCAGACCTCCCGCGAGGACGTCGTCGAGGCGGGCTACGAGGTGATCGACGAGTCCGAGGATCGGATGCGGTTCGACGTCCACGTCACCTCGTACAAGCGCACCAAGACCGGCGGCCTGGACAGGAGCGGCACGGTCGAGACCAAGACCGAGTACCGCTGGGAGGGCGCCACCGGCAAGCTGCACTGGACCCACGTCGACCCCGAGGGCGACCGCGTCAGGGTCGGCGGCATCACCAGCCTGCGCGCCGAGGGCAGCGGGACCCGCGTCGACCGCCAGGTCGACATCGACATCCGGATCCCGGTGATCGGGCGCGGGATCGCCAAGATCGTCGAGCGCGAGTTCCGCAAGGGGCTGGACCGCAGCGCGGCCCTGCTCGATCGCATCGCCCGCGAGGAGGCCGGTGGCTAGGCCTCGCCTCGCCGCGCTCCTCGTCGCGCTGCTCGCGGCCTCGCCCCTCCCCGCGCTCGCCGAGGAGCCGCCGGCGTCCCCGCCCGACGATCCCGGCACACCGCCCGACGATCCCGGCACGCCGTCCGACGAGCCCGAATCCCCGTCCGAAGACGTCCCGGTCCTGCCGGCGCGCTCGCTGCGCTCGCTGCTCGGCGACGTCTCCCCGGTCCCGGGGCTGGAGCTGCCGGGCGGCGGCGACCTGGCGATGTGGGACGGCACGCTGGAGCAGCTGGCCCGCGCCGTGGGCGAGCTCGGCGGCCCCGCCGTGACCCTCGGCGAGGGGGTCCGCGGCGACACCGCGGTGTCCATCGCGACCCACCTGCCGCTCCCCGCGGCGCGCGCCGCCGAGGTGCTGGCCGTCGCCGCCGAGCGGGCCGGCTACGAGGTGCAGCGGCCCGCGCCGTGGCGCATCGCGCGGCCCGAGGGCGCCGTGATCCGCGAGGAGGTGTTCGTCGGAGTCATGCCCCACCTCGGCGACCCCGGCGACCTCGCCTCGTCGCTGTTCGCCGACACCGGCTCGGGCACCCTGATCCGCCACGTACCCGCGCGCGACATCACGCTGATGGCGTTGACGCCGGAGGACATGTCGTCGGTCCTCGACGGCCTCGGCGGGCTGTCCGGCGACCCCCCGGCGCCCGAGGACCGCGGCGTCGTCGAGGACCCGCCGGGCCACTACCGCGTGCCCCGCGAGGGGCTGGCCGACCTGCTCGAGCAGCCGTTCCGCGCCGCGACGCTGCGCCCCCGCGGCGGCCGCGGCGGCAGCGACGAGGGGTTCCTGCTCGCCCGCGTGCAGCGCCACGGCCCGCTGTACGCCCTCGGGCTGCGGGACGGCGACGTGCTCACCGCCCGCGACGGCGTCCCGCTGGACACGATCCCCGACGTGGAGGCCGCGCTGCGCGCGCTGATGACCGCCGAGGCGGTGACGCTGACGCTGCTGCGCGACGGCGCCCCGCGGGACCTGGCCTACGCGCTCGAGGGCCCGCCGCTGGCGGTCCCGCCGTTGTGGGGCGTCGACGAGCCGACCCGCGACGAGTGGCGCGCCCACCACGGGATCGAGATCGCCGGGCGCGGCGAGGCGGTGGTGCCCCGGGCCTACGTGCTGGGCCTGCGCGCCACGCTGCCGCGCCAGCTGCGCTGGCACTACGCCCTCGACGGCGACGGCGCGGTGCTGGGCGTGCGCGGCTCGGGGCGCGACGGCGACCTGCTGACCCTGGTGGGGATCCGCGGCAGCCAGGTGATCCACGCGGTCGACGGGCGGCCGATCGTCGATCCGGCCTCGCTGATGCAGCTGTTCACCGCGCTGCGGACCCAGGAGCAGGTCGTGCTGACGCTGGAGGGACGCGTGCGCCCGGAGACGGTCACGATCCGCGTCACGGGCGAGCCCGACCCCGACCCGGAGCCCTGGCCGCGGGCGCTGCTGACGATCCCCGACACCCGCGCCGAGCAGCGGGCGGCGCGGGGCATCGAGGTCACCGACGACGCCGTGGTGTTCCCCCGCGCCGTGGTGGCCGAGCTGTACCTCCAGGAGGCGACCTTCCGCCCCACGCACGACGACCACGAGCGGTCCACCGGCTACCGCTGGATCGGCACCGGCTACGGCGACGTCCCCGACCTGCTGGGCCTCGCCCCGGGCACCACGATCCGCACCCTCGACGGGGAGCCGTTCGTCGCCGACGGGGACGTGCACGCGCTGTTCGAGGCGTGGATGACCGCCTCGGAGCTGACGCTCGGCGTGGTCACCCGCGCGGGCACCGAGGCGACCCTGCGGCACCGCATCGTCGGCGACCCGGTGGCGCCGCCGGCCACCTGGCTGGGCACCGGGATCGAGATCGAGCCCAGCCTCCACCAGCGCCGCCTCGAGCGCGGCGTGCACGGCGAGGCGGGGCAGTTCGCGGTGCCCGCGCGGTTCGCCGACGACCTCGCCGTGGAGGTCACCGGCCTGCGCCAGCGGCGGGACGGCGAGGGCAACGTGTCGTACCTGCTGCTGCGGGTCGAGAACCGCTCGGCGTGGTTCGTCCTCGGGCTGCAGGCCGGCGACCGCATCGTGGGCTGCAACGGCGCGCCGCTGGACGGGCGGGGCGACCTCGCCGCCGCCGTCGAGACCCTGCGCGCCGGGGCGCCGCTGACCCTCGAGGTGGAGCGCGGCGGGGAGGCCCGCGTCGTGGAGCTGCAGCCCTACGCCGAGGAGTGAGCGTGCGGCTCGTTCACCGTACCGTTCGCCGTCCGCCACCGGGGCGGCTAGGATCAGGCCGATGAGGACCCCGTCGACCCTGGCCGCGCTCGCCACCGCCGCGATCCTCGCGGTGCCCGCCGCCGCCACGGAGATCCCCGATCCGCCCGCGCTCGACGACGACGAGGAGGCCCGCCTCGCCGCCGGCAAGCTCGTGGTCCACAAGGGCCTCGACGACGTCCCGTGGAAGGTGCTCGGGGTGATCGAGATCGACGCCCCACCGGCCACCGTCTGGGAGCAGATCCTCGACATGGGGACCCGCGTCGAGGACAACGGCAGCGCCGAGTCCTATTAGGATGACGCCGCCACCACCGAGAGCGGGATC
>CAZOYV010000458.1:0-3415 GCA_964584075.1 uncultured Rickettsiales bacterium
GTCGTCGCCGCTGTCGTCGTCGCCGCTGTCGTCGTCGCCGCTGTCGTCGTCGCCGGCCATGTCGTCGTCGGGGTCGTTGGGGTCGGTCTCGCCGGGGTCGATCTCGCCGTCGCCGTCCAGGTCCTCCTCGCCGTCCTCGAGCCCGCCGTCGTCGGTGTCGGCGGCGGTGGGGTCGGTGGTCGTCGTCGGATCGCTGTCGGGCACGAACACGCCGGGATCGGTGTCGTCGCCCTGGGGAGCGGCGAGCCCGCTCTCGGTGCCGTCCTGCACCCCGTCGCCGTCGGTGTCGGGGTCCATCGGATCGGTCTCGCCGGGGTCCACCACCCCGTCGCCGTCGACGTCCTCGCTGCCGTCGAGCAGCCCGTCGTCGTCGCTGTCGTCGTCCAGCGGATCGGTGGGGCCGTCGGCCTCGGCGCCGTCGCCGAGCCCGTCGTCGTCGCTGTCGGCGTCCAGCGGGTCGGTGCCCAGCGTCAGCTCCTCGCCGTCTTCCAGCAGGTCGCCGTCGCTGTCGGGGTCGTCGGGATCGGTCTCGCCGCCGTCCACCAGGCCGTCGCCGTCGGCGTCCTCGGCGCCGTCGAGCAGCCCGTCGTCGTCGCTGTCGTCGTCCAGCGGATCGGTGGTCGTGGTGGGGTCCTCGTCGGGGACGAAGGTGCCCGGATCGGTGTCGTCGCCCTCGGGCGCGGTGAGCCCCAGCTCGGTCCCGTCCTGCACCCCGTCGCCGTCGCTGTCGGGGTTGCTCGGGTCGGTGCCCTGGGTCACCTCGGTGCCGTCCATCAGCCCGTCGTCGTCGCTGTCGTCGTCCAGCGGGTCGAGGCCGTTGGCGTCCTCGTAGGCGTCGCTGAGCCCGTCGCCGTCACTGTCGACGCAGAACCCGTCGTCGGCCGGGTCGTTGGGATCGCACTCGCCCTGCCCCGGCTCGTGGACGCCGTCGTGGTCCGCGTCCTCGACCCCGTCGCCCTGGCCGCCCCCGTCGGTGTCGCCGTCCAGCGGGTCGGTGGTCGTGGCCCCGGCGTCGCCGTCGGGGAGGAACACCGCCGGATCGGTGTCGGCGCCCTCGGGCGCGGCCAGCCCCAGCTCGGTGCCGTCCTGCAGCCCGTCGCCGTCGCTGTCGAGGTTGCCCGGGTCGGTCTCCCCGGTGCCCACCTCGCCGTCGCCGTCGGCGTCCTCGGTGCCGTCGAGCAGCCCGTCGTCGTCGCTGTCGTCGTCCAGCGGGTCGGTGGTGGTGGCGCCGCCGTCGGCGTCGGGCACGAACACGCTCATGTCGGTGTCGTCGCCCTCGGGGGCGGTCAGCCCCACCTCGGTGCCGTCGAGCACGCCGTCGCCGTCACTGTCGGCCAGCGTCGGGTCGGTGCCGTCGGAGACCTCGGTGCCGTCGGAGAGCCCGTCGTCGTCGCTGTCGTCGTCGAACGGATCGGTGCCCAGGCTCTGCTCGGCGGCGTCGCTGAGGCCGTCCCCGTCGCTGTCGAGGCAGGTGCCGTCGTCGGCGGGGTCGTTGGGATCGCACTCGCCGGCCAGCGGGTCGTAGAGCCCGTCGTGGTTGGCGTCCTCGACCCCGTCGTCGTTGCCGCCGCCGTCGGTGTCGGCGTCGGTGGGATCGGTGGTGGTGGCCGGGTCCGCGTCGGGCACGAAGAACCCGAGATCGGTGTCGTCGCCCTCGGGGGCGGTCAGCCCGCTCTCGGTGCCGTCCTGGATCCCGTCACCGTCCGTGTCGTGGTCCAGCGGATCGGTCTCGTCGGGGTCCACCACCCCGTCGCCGTTGGCGTCCTCGGTGCCGTCGAGCAGCCCGTCGTCGTCGCTGTCGTCGTCCAGCGGATCGGTCCCGCCGGCCACCTCGACGCCGTCGTCGAGCCCGTCGTCGTCCGTGTCCGCGTCGGCGGCGTCGGTCTCGCCGGGGTCCACCTCGCCGTCCTGGTCGGCGTCCTCGACCCCGTCGAGCAGACCGTCCCCGTCGGTGTCGTCGTCGAGGGGGTCGGTGGGGTTGTTGCCCAGCACCTCGGTGCCGTCGGTGAGGCCGTCCCCGTCGCTGTCCGGGTCGGTGGGATCGGTGCCCAGGTTGGCCTCCTCCTCGTTGGTCAGGCCGTCGCCGTCGAAGTCCGCGCCGAGGTCGTCGGCGGGGTCCAGCGGGTCGGTGCCGTCGACCAGCACCTCCGTGCCGTCGTCCACCCCGCCGTTGTCGGTGTCGGCGTCGCCGGGGTCGGTCTCGTTGCCGTCCACCAGCCCGTCCCCGTCGGCGTCCTCGGCGCCGTCGGCGAGCCCGTCGCCGTCCGTGTCCGGATCGGTCGGATCGGTGGTGGTGGCCGGATCGGCGTCGGGCACGAACAGGCCCAGATCGGTGTCGTCGCCTTCGGGCGTCTCCAGCCCCAGCTCGGTCCCGTCGTCGACCCCGTCCCCGTCGCTGTCGGGGTCGGTCGGGTCGGTGCCCAGCATGTCCTCGCTGCCGTCGAGCAGGCCGTCGTCGTCGCTGTCGTCGTCCAGCGGATCGGGCTCGCCGGGGTCCACCGCGCCGTCCCCGTCGGCGTCCTCGTCGCCGTCGAGCAGCCCGTCGCCGTCGCTGTCCCCCTCCAGCGGGTCGGTGGTGCTGCCCGGGTCGGCGTCGGGCACGAACACGCCCCCGTCGGTGTCCCCGCCCTGGGGCGCGGTGAGCCCCAGCTCGGTGCCGTCCTGGACCCCGTCGCCGTCGCTGTCGGGGTCGTCCGGATCGGTGCCCGAGACCAGTTGCTCGTAGTCGTCGGTCAGCCCGTCGTCGTCGCTGTCGTCGTCGTCGTCGTCGGTGCCCAGCGCCGCCTCGGTGTCGCCGCACAGCCCGTCGCCGTCGACGTCGCCGGTGCCGTCGTCGCCGATGCAGGCGTCGCTGTCGTCGCAGACCCCGTCGCCGTCGGTGTCGCCGCTGGCGTCGTCCCCGTCGCACAGGTCGTCGCTGTCGCAGACCCCGTCGCCGTCGCTGTCGCCGGTGGCGTCGTCGCCGACGCAGACGTCGTCGTCGTCGCAGATGCCGTCGCCGTCGCTGTCCCCCGTGGCGTCGTCCCCGTCGCAGAGGTCGTCGCTGTCGCAGACCCCGTCGCCGTCGGTGTCGTCCGGGTCGTCGAGCGGACAGGGGTCGATGTCGTCGCAGACCCCGTCGCCGTCGGTGTCGCCGGTGGCGTCGTCCCCGTCGCAGACGTCGACGCTGTCGCAGACCCCGTCGCCGTCGGTGTCGTCGGGGTTGTCGGTGGGACAGGGGTCGATGTCGTCGCAGACCCCGTCGCCGTCCGTGTCGCCGCTGGCGTCGTCCCCGTCGCAGGCGTCGATGGAGTCGCAGATCCCGTCGCCGTCCACGTCGTCGTTGGGGAACCCGTCGCAGGGGTCGCTCGTGTCGCACACCCCGTCGCCGTCCGCGTCGTCGTTGGGGAACCCGTCGCAGGGGTCCGTCGTGTCG
>CAZOYV010000459.1:0-3399 GCA_964584075.1 uncultured Rickettsiales bacterium
CCATCCGGAATGGCGATGATGTCATTTGACGACCTGCGTATGTCAGGAGGTCTGGTGTCGGTGAACGTCAGCTCGTAGCGGCTGGGAGACCCCTCAGGACCGCGCCAGCCGATCGCGCCAGCGCCGGCGCGACAGGGTCACGAAGCAGACCAGCACCGCCGCCGCGGCGCCCCCGCCGGCCTGGCAGCCCTCGCCCTCTTCCTCCTCGGGCTCCTCCTCCTCGGGGGGCATCCACTTCTGCACCAGGAAGGTGACGATCTCGCTGGGCTCGGACGGGCCCCAGGGGTCCACCGCCTCGACGTAGAAGCCCACGGTGGTCCCGGCGTTGACCTCGCCGGTGAGGTCCAGGTGGGTCGCGGTGGTGGTCACGGTGGTGGCGCTGTCCTGGTCGTGGGCCAGCCACCACGTCACGTCGTAGGTCACCAGGTCGCCGTCGGGGTCGGAGGACTCGGTCCAGCGCAGCAGCACGTGCTCGACCCACGGGTCCCCCTCGGGGGCCAGGATCGTCGGGGTCTCGGGGCCGCCGAGATCGGCCACCGCGTGGACCGCCGCGCCGGCGTCGATCCGGCCGCAGCCGTAGTACGGCGACCAGCCGTCGTCGTCGTACTCGCCGTCCCCGAGGTCGACGCGCACCGCGGTCTCGCACAGCACGTCGCGGGCGTCGGCGGCGGTCAGCCGCGGGTTGGCGGCGAACATCAGCGCCAGGGTGCCGCTGACCACCGGGGCCGCGCCCGAGGTGCCGCCGAACGACCCGGTGTAGTCGTGGTCCCCGTTGTAGGCGCCGTATCCGTAGGTGCTGCCCGACAGGTCGGTGGTCAGCAGGTTGGTCGGCGCGGTGACGTCCACGTGGACGCCGAACGACGAGTAGCCCTCGCGGTGATCGTCGCCGTCCGCCGCCGCCACCGAGATCACCTGCGGCTGGGCCTGGAAGCCGTCGTTGCCGATGTCGCAGTTGCCGTTGCCGGCGCTGGCCACGATCGCGGTGCCGTACCCGGCGCGGCCCACGCTCTCGGCGTACTCCATCGCCTCGATGAACACCGCGTAGGGCTCGATCTCGGGGCAGTCGTCGCCGAACCCCCACGAGTTGTTCAGCACCCACGCGCCGGCGTCGACGGCCTCGACGAAGGCGTCGTGGACGTCGGCGGTGGAGGTGTTGAAGCCCAGCAACCGGACGGCGTAGACCGAGCCGCCGTACGCCACCCCGGCGACGCCGGTGCCGTTGTCGCCGATCGCCGCGGCGATCCCGGCCACCGAGGTGCCGTGGCGGCCCTCGTCGGAGCCGAGGTCGGGGTTGGGGTCCTCGTCGCCGGCGACGTAGTCCCAGCCGGGGATCACGTCGAGGTCGGCGTGGTCGGTCTCGACGCCGCTGTCGATCACCGCCACCAGCGCGCCGTCGCCGGTGGTCACGTCCCATGCGTCCAGGGCGTCGATGTCGACGCCCTCGGTCCACCCGCTCTGCCCGGTGTTGGCCAGGTGCCACTGGCCGTCGACGTAGGGGTCGTCGGGCAGCGCGTGGGGCACCATCGGCAGGATCAGGTCGGGGTGCGACCACGCCACGTCGGCCCGCTCGCGCAGGGCCCGCGACAGCGCGAACTCGTCCCGGCCGGGGCGCGGCCGGATCCGCACCACGTGGCCCGACCCGCGCAGCACCTCGAGCTCGGCCACGTCGGGGTGCGCCCGCAGCGCCTCGGGGTCGTCGGCGCGGGCCAGCAGGTATCCGGTGCGCCGCACCGGCATCCCGCCGACGGTGGAGTCGGCCTCGAGCACGGCGAGCTCCGGGCCCACGCCCGGGTAGAACGTCATCGGTTCGGCGGCGGTCAGCGCGACGGCGAGCAGGAGCCACGGCATGGCGAGATTGTAGCGCCGCCGGGGCGGCCGGAGCCACGCGGCGCTGCGTGTGCCTCGCGCGCGAGGCGCGTATGCTGTCCCCGATGACGCGATCCCTGCCATGGCTGCTCGCCCCGCTGCTGGTGCTGCTGTCGTGCCCCGGGCCCGACGACCCGGACGATCCCGACCCGCCCGAGCCGCCGGCGACCTGCGGCGACGGCGCGGTGGACGACGGCGAGGAGTGCGACGACGGCGGAGCCAACAGCGACACCGAGCCCGACGCCTGCCGCACCAGCTGCGTGCTGCCGTGGTGCGGCGACGGGGTGGCCGACGGCGGCGAGGCCTGCGACGACGGCACGCTGTTCGGCGGCGACGGCTGCACCCCGCTGTGCGAGACCGAGGACGGCGCGCTGGAGAGCGAGCCCAACGACACCCCGGGCCAGGCCGAGGCGTGGGCCGACGAGCCGGTCCACGGCGGGCTGCCCGAGGGCGACGTGGACTGCTACGCGGTCCCGCTGGAGGCCTGCGCGGCGATCGGCGCGCGGCTGACCGGCGACTGCCCGGCGCCGGCGACGCTGACGCTCCACGACCCCGCCGGCGACCTGGTGGCCACGGGCGGCCCAGGCGAGGACGGGTGTGCGGTGCTGGACCCCGCCGAGGCGCCCGGCGCGCGGTTCGTGGCCGAGGGGACCTACGCGGTGTGCGTCCAGGGCCTGCTGGGCGGGGCGGTGCCGTGGTACGTGATCGAGCTCGAGGTGATCGACCCCGAGGACGCCTCCTACCCGGTGGAGGAGAGCGAGGACCCCGACGGTGACGGCAAGCCCGACGGCTGCGACGCGGACAAGGACGGCGACGGCGTCGACAACGAGGACGACAACTGCCCCGACACCCCCAACGGCCCCGACGCTCCGCCGGTGTTCGTGCCCGACGACGGCTTCATCCGCGTGTTCCTCGCCGCC
Source organism: uncultured Rickettsiales bacterium (assembly GCA_964584075.1). Lineage (GTDB taxonomy): Bacteria > Myxococcota_A > UBA796 > UBA9615 > CAYRNR01 > CAZOYV01. The sequence continues at coordinate 2,787 of CAZOYV010000459.1, forward strand.
GGGCCGTTCACGGGCCTGAGCAGCCCCCAGGACTGCCAGCCGACCACCGAGAACCTGGTGGGGGTCGACGACGCCCTGGTGGCGCCGGCGCTGGGCGACCCCGCCGGGGAGAACCAGTGGGTCGTGCTGTGGAGCACCGGCGACCGGATCGACTTCCTGCCCGACTACGGCTGGGCCACCGAGCCCCGCGAGGTCTACCACGCGGTCTACGTGTACAGCGCCGCCGAGCAGGAGGTGTCGCTGGCGCTGGGCCCCGACGACGGCGTGCGGGCCTGGCTCGACGGCGCCGTGGTGATGGACGAGCCGGGCTGCCAGGGGACGGTGATCGACCAGTTCACCGCCCCGGTGACGCTGCTGGCCGGCTGGAACCGGCTGATGATCAAGGTCTACGACCAGTACGGCGGGTGGGGGAACTACGTGCGGTTCCTCGACGACGGCGGCGATCCGGTCACCGGGCTGGAGCTGTCGCTGGACCCGGCGGGCTCGTGGAGCTCGAACCAGGCCGACGCCGACGGCGACGGCGAGGGCGACGTCTGCGACGACACCCCGACAGGCTCTTAGCCCTGGAATAAGCGCGGTGGAAGGTGGGCAGTCCTGAGACTGCGGTAGGCTG
>CAZOYV010000460.1:0-3349 GCA_964584075.1 uncultured Rickettsiales bacterium
GGACTCAGCAGCGTGATTGGAGGTCCGAAATGCCCCCTCTCGGAGGATGCGCCCGTCCCAGCGCGTCGACGACCAGCAGGGTGATCCCCAGCAGCAGCAGCCCGACGGTGTTCTTGAACAGGTTCAGCGCCAGCGGCTCGACGGAGCGCCCCGCCATGCGAAACAGGATCACCGCCACGGCCCAGGCCAGCGGGGCCAGCGCGGACAGGATCTCGCCCAGGTACGGCAGCTCCACGGCGCTCCTCGAGAGCCGGCGATTGTCCCACGTCGATCACGACCCCGCCAGGAGCGGTGGACAATTCGGCAGCGGGGGCAGATGTGACTGCTACAATGGCCCATGGTGCGCACCCTCACGGCCCTCCTCGCGGCGATCGCCCTGGCCGGCCCGGCCGCGGCGTTCAACACCAACAGCGTTTGGTGGCAGCCGGAGCAGCTCCCGCTGCCGGTGGAGCTGGTGCTGCCGGGGAGCGACGACCTGGGCCAGCAGGGCACCGAGGAGCTGGTGCTGGAGGCGTTCGACGCCTGGTCCGACCTGCCGTGCACGAGCTTCGAGTACGAGTTCCTCGGCTGGGTCGACGAGGTGGTCCCGATGGACGGCGTGGTCCAGATCGAGTGGGTCGAGTCCGACTGGGTCGGCGACCCGGCGATCGCCGGGGCCACCGCGATCCAGATCGACCCGTTCGAGGAGGTCGTGGTCGACGTCAACCTGTCGTTCAACGGCCAGTACATCGAGTGGACCACCGAGGACAGCAACCCCTACGCCAATCCGAAGCGCCTCGACGCCCGCGCCGTGATGCTGCACGAGCTGGGGCACATCTTCGGGCTCGACCACAACAACGAGATGATCGAGGCCACGATGTTCTTCGCCTACCTCTCCGCGGCGGGCGGGACCCTGTCGTGGGACGACAAGTGGGGGATGTGCTCGCTGTACCCCGCCGCCGGCGACGAGTGCCAGGTCGACGAGGACTGCCCCGATCACCCGGACCAGGAGTACGTCTGCCGCCACGTCGAGGAGCTGGGGCACAACGTCTGCGAGGAGGTCTACGACGACCTCGGCGCGTGCTGCGACGCCCACTGGAACAACTGCGCCGGGGCCGCCTGCAAGCTCAGCCTGTTCCCGCCCTACGAGGGCTACTGCACGTGGTGGTGCGAGGACGACGGCGACTGCCCGGGGGACTGGGCGTGCGATCCGGTGACGTTCCTCGGCGAGGCGCGCTCGTGGTGCGTCAGCCCGCTGGGCGCCGGCCAGCCGTGCGGCGACGAGTTCGAGTGGCCGGGGGACGACGACGACAGCGCCGCGGACGACGACGGCGGCGACGACGACAGCGGTGACGACGACGACGCGGCGGCGGACGACGACGACGACGGCGGCTGTGGCTGCCGGACCGATCGTCGCCGGGGGGGCTCGGTGGTGGCGATGGTGCTCCTCGCAGCGCTGGTGGGGCTGCGCGGCCGGGCGGCCCGGCGCCGCGATCAGCGCCTGCGGTAGAGCAGCGCCGCGATCAGCGCGGCGAGCGGCAGCGCGGCCAGCGGAGCGCGCCGGGGGGACAGCTGGCACGAGCCGCACCCGGCGCTGGACACCACGTGCAGCGCGTTGATCAGGCAGTCGTCCTCGCTGTCGGGGTTCTCGACGCAGACCGTGTGGTAGCCCACCGCCAGGTCGGCGGGGAACGCGCCCTCGATGCGCTCCGGGCCCTCGACGTCCACCGGCATCACCCGCAGGCTGCCGATGAACACGTCGGCCCCGTCGGCGAACCCGGTGCCCTCGATGACGAACGCGGACTGGTCGCCCTCGTTGATCACGGCCGGGTCGATGGCGTCGACGCCGAGCGGCAGGCCGCCGTCGTCGTCCCCGGCGGTGTCGTCGTCCCCGGCGCCGGTGTCGTCGTCCCCGGCGGTGTCGTCGTCGCCGACGTCGTCGTCGCCGACGTCGTCGTCGTCGGTGGGCTGGCCGGGCTCCCAGTGGGTGTCCGAGGCGCGGATGATCCAGTTGCGCGGCGCGAATGACACCAGGTTGGCCCAGCCGTAGTCCCCGCCGCCTCCGCCACAGTTGCCTCCGATGCAGTACTGCGCGGGGTCCAGGTAGATCAGGCCGCCGTCGGGGATCACCGGCGGCCCCTCGTCCGAGCCCAGCCCCCAGCTGTTGCACGGCACGTTCTGGGGCAGGAAGCAGAACGCCACCGCGAACTTGCCGCTCTGGACGGTGGCCGGCGTCCCCAGCTGGGTCAGGTCGACCTCGAACCAGTAGGCCTGCTGGCCGACCTGGATCTCGACGTTGCTGGCGCCGCCGAGGTAGCTGTCGACGTCGGGCATGCCCCCGACGACCTCCATCACCACCACGTCGAAGGTCAGCGTCTCGTAGGCCGGGCCGCCGATGGCGTACACGTAGTTGACCTGGAACGGGTAGGAGCCCGGCTGGAGCATCACGGCGTCGCACTCGCCCGGGCAGTTGCCGAGCTGCAGCGCCACCTGGGCCCCGTCGTACCACGTGTCGTGGTACAGCACGGTGGCGCCGGCGGGGGCGGTGGCGGCGAGCGCGAGGATCGACAGGGCGGCGGCGATGCGGGCCATGGCGTGGGTCCTTCCAGGTACCTTCGGGCGGATTGTATCACGCGTGTATACGAGCCGGGAGCTCCGCACAATAGGCCACGAGCCGTCGAGTGATCATAGTAAAAAAGCGGTTCGACACTTTCCTGAACAGTACCGTGCGTGTAATATTGTGTCTCCACTCAATATTGATCGCCGATGGAGATGGAACCCGATGCCGCGCAAGACGACGAAGACCGACCTCGAGACCGCGATCCAGCAGGCCGCCGATCGGTTCGCGATGGAGATCCTGGAGCTGGTGCGCAACGCCACCGTGGACGAGCTCGCCGCGCTGACCAGCGTGCAGGGGGCGCTGGACGCCCGCAAGACCCCCTCCGGCAAGGCCGCCGCGACCCGCAAGCGGGGCCGCCCGGCCCAGGCCGAGGGTGCCGCGACGACCCGGGCCGCGACCCGCAAGCGGGGCCGCCCGCCCGGCGCCTCGGCCGCCAAGAAGCCGCGCAAGAAGCGCGCCTGGCCCAAGTGCACGTCCCCGGGCTGTGACAAGAACGTGTACATGCCCAGCGGTGACAAGAAGATGTGCTACCAACACTATCTCGAGGCCGGCGGCAAGCCCTCGCCGCTGGTGGCCTACAAGAAGCAGCAGGCCGCCGACAAGGACGCCGCGCCCGCCGCGAAGAAGGCCCCCTCCAAGAAGAAGACCGTGATCCGCAAGGCCGCGGACAAGAAGGCGGCCGCCGCCGCCAAGTCGGACTAGCAGCCTGTCGCAGATTGCCACGCACCGCCCGCATCTCGCCTGCCGGCC
>CAZOYV010000461.1:0-3340 GCA_964584075.1 uncultured Rickettsiales bacterium
GATGGATTGAGCCGAGAGGCGAGTACCCCCTTGACGGTGGAGGCCCCATAGGAGCCGCGAAGGTGATGTGCCACAGCTGCATGACGACCTCTCTGCCGGGGGAGACCCACTGCTAGTCATGCGGTGTCGGTCGGGCAAGAGACCCCGCCTCCGGCGGGTCGCTACCCGCGCGTGGCGCGGACCCCGTCGAGGGTCGCGCGGGCGGGCGGGACCATCTCGAAGAACGTGCCCAGCATCTCGCAGGGGTAGTCCTCGCAGTGGGCGCAGTTCTCCACCCCCCGCTGCCGGCCGCAGGCGCGGATCTCGCACTCCCCGCAGTGGGCGCACTTGCGGCCCTCCACCAGGCAGCCGTCGCACCACACGCCGTCCGGGGTGACCTTCGCGCCGTACTGCTTGGACCACGCGGCGGCGATCTCGGCGGCCCGGGCCTGGTCCATCGTCCGCGTCGCGTGATGGGCCTCGCACTCGGTGCAGGTCAGGCCGCAGTATGCGATCATCGTCGGTTCCATGATTCCTCCTACTCGACGATCTCCCAGTGGTCGATCCCGGCCTCGGGGGGCAGCCAGTCCGCGGCCTCGTCCTGGCCCTGGACCCACTGCAGGAACGCCAGCGTCAGCGTCCGGGTGGTCTCGAGGACCTCCTCGGGGGGGCGGAAGTCGTCGCCGCAACCGTTGAACTCGCCGGGGAGGATCCCGCACATGTCGGTGAGGCTGTAGTGGCCGGCGTCCTCGAGCCGGGCCAGGGCGCGGGGCGTGGTGACCAGCCCCTCGTAGGTCGGCACCACGGCGGACTCCCACGGGGTCAGCGTGTCGCGGTCGCCGCCGACCACCAGCATCGGCACGCCGATCTCCGCCAGGCCGTCGCCGAACACCTCGTGCCACGCCGGCTCCCAGGGCACGCCGGCCCAGGTCCGCGGGTCGGAGCGGTCGCTGATCGTCTCGCCGGGGTGTGCGTCGAGCCAGGCGTCGACGTACTCGCAGCCCTCCTCGTCGGAGCCGGCGCACCACGCCGCGAGCACCGAGAGGTCCAGCGGGGCGCCGGCCACGGCGAAGGTGGTGAAGCCGCCGAACGAGTGGCCGATCACGGCGTACCCCGCGGCGGGATCGAGGCAGCCGTGGTACGGCGAGGCGGGGTCGTCGGCCTCCGCGGCGAGCCAGTCGAAGGTGTCGGCCACGTCGTGGGGCCGGCGCAGCGCCAGCCAGGCCCACAGGTCCTGGTCGTGGTCGAGGAACGTGTTGTGGACGTGGTCGGGGGCGGCCACGACGTAGCCGTGGGTGGCGAGGAACTCCATCACCGAGTAGGTCTGGTAGCGGATCCCCGAGTTGCCGTGGGTGAACACGATCGCCGGGTGGGGCGCGGCGCAGGCGGGCACGGCGTGGTCGGGCACGCCGGCGTCGAGCAGGTCGTCGTAGCGGTAGGGATCGTCCTCGCGAGGCTCGGCGGGGAACCACACCTGGACGGGCAGCGTCAGCCCGTCGCGGCTGACCAGCTGGTGGTCGTCGGTGCCGGCGGCGAACGGGCCGGGGGCGTCCGGCGGGTGGAAGGTGGGCTCCTGCGGGTCGGGCTCCGGCTCGTCCGTCGGGCAGCCCGACAGTACCAGGGCCAGCCCCGTCGCGATCGCCGCGATCCTCGCCCGCGCGCCGCGCGAGCTGCCTTCGTGTTCCATTTCCTGCTCCTGCTTCGTTTGCATCGTACCGCAACGGGAGGTGGATCATGGAACGAGACCGAGGGTGGCTGCGCCCGCTGGCGCCGTGGCTGGTGCTGGGGCTGCTGGCCGTGCCGGCGATCGCGTGCGCCGAGGACACCGACGAGGAGGAGGATCGCGACGACCAGGAGGTCTACCTCCGCAGCAGGGTGATCGACTTCGACTGCATGATGCTCGACGGCAGCCTCGGGGCGACCCCGGGCGGGGCCCAGGACATCGGCTGGTTCCGCGACCAGGTCCGCGCCGGCCAGGTCCCCCACCCCAACACCTTCACCCCCGAGGGGCTGTTCTCCGAGCACGACCTGCCGCTCGACGGCGCCCGCCGCTGCACGCAGCTGCTGTGCGTCGACGGCCAGGTGACCGAGGCGAGCCTGATCGCCCAGCCCGACGTGCGCTACCTGGCGCAGCTGGGCTTCACCTCCGGCCTCGACGCCGCCACGTTCCGGCGCGACGCGCTGAACCTGGTGGCCGTGGTCGACACCTCGGGCTCGATGGACGGCGCCCCGCTGACCACGGTGCGCGAGAGCCTGCGCGACGTGGCCCGGCGCCTCGGCCCCGACGACCAGCTCTCGATCGTGCGCTACTCCGATCGCGTGGAGGTCGTGCTGCCCCCGACTCCGGGCGACCGCGAGGCCGAGATCCAGGCCGCGATCGCGACCCTGGCGTCCGCGGGCTCGACCTACATGGAGGCCGGGCTCCAGCGGGGCTACGAGGTGGCCCGCGAGTCGGCGCCCGCGTTCGACGGCACCACCCGCGTGATGCTGTTCACCGACGAGCGCCCCAACGTGGGGCAGACCGACGCCGGGTCGTTCATCGGGATGGCCCGCGCCGCCTCCACGAACGGCATCGGGCTGACCACGATCGGGGTCGGCGTGCACTTCGGCGCCGAGCTGGCGACCGCGATCAGCAGCGTACGCGGCGGCAACCTGTTCTTCTTCCCCGACGTCGGTAGCATGGAACAGAAGTTCGCCGAGGAGTTCGACACCCTGGTGACCGAGCTGGCGTACGACATGGACCTGGTGTTCCGCCCGGCGGCGGGCTACGAGATCGCCGGGGTCTACGGCGTGCCCGGCCAGGCGCTGGAGTGGGGCGAAGACGGCAGCATCTCGATGGCGGTCGAGACGATCTTCCTGTCCCGCCGGGACGGGGCGCTGTACGTCGCGCTGGCCTCGGACACGCCGATCGGGCTGCCCGAGAAGCGCGCCCGGCCCGGCAGCGCGGTGGTCGCCGTCGACCTGGCCTACACCCCGCTGGAGGGCGCGCGCGAGCAGGACCGCCTGGAGCTGAAGGCCGCCGCCCAGGGCAAGGCCGGCACCGGGCTGCAGCGCGGGTCGCTGCTGGTGGACCAGGTCACGGCGATGAAGGAGGCCACCCGCCTGCACCACGAGGAGAACGACCAGGAGGGCGCCTACCAGGTGATCAAGGCGCTGGCCACCCGCTATCGCGGCGACCAGGACCCCGACCTGGCCCTGGAGCGCGAGCTGGTCTTCGAGCTCGAGCGCACGCTGGCCGAGATGTCCGGCCACCACGGCGAGCCGGCGGTGGCCGCCGCGACCCACCCGGTGACGGGCCTGCCCCCACGCTAGTACGCCGTTTCAGGGATTATGACCGGTTGAGCGGGTAGACACCCGCGAA
>CAZOYV010000462.1:0-3326 GCA_964584075.1 uncultured Rickettsiales bacterium
CACGACTCGGCACTACATCTTGGGGTCACTGGAGTCAAGGGCATACCCCTTAGGGCGATAGTGAAGACCATCGGGCACCTGTAGACACCGGCGACGCCGGCGGCGGCCCCGGCGACATCTTCTTCGACCACAACAACCGCAGCAACGACGACGACGACGGCACCAACAACGACGAGCACGACCAGGCCGCCGGGGGGCCCTCCCTTACTTGGCCGCCGCGCCCACCACAGCCACCGGGACGCACGAGGAGGTATCAGGACAACATGTGTCCTGGTTGGGCTACTATCCCAGGAGAACTTGGGGGGCCGCCATGAACAAGACCCACTTCCTGCATCTCCTGCTCGCCCTGCTGACCACCGCGTTCCTCGCCCTCTCGGGCTGCCCGGCGGGCGAAGATGACGATGCCTCCGACGACGACAGCGAAGACGACGACACGGGGGATGATGACACCGCCGGGGACGACGACTCGTCCGACGACGACACATCGGACGACGACTCCGGCGACGACGACTCTGGCGACGACGACACGGGTCCGCCCGCGGACTGGGTGCCTATCACGGGGGGGCTGTTCGACATGGGGAGCACCACGGGAGACGCGGACGAGCAACCGGTCCACTCGGTGAAGGTGCCGTCGTTCGAGATGTGGCGCACGGAGGTGACGGTGACGCAGTACACCGAGTGCATGGACACGGGCGCGTGTGGCGAGCCGTCCACGGGCGAATCCTGCAACTGGAACGATCCCGGGTACGAGGACCACCCGGTGAACTGCATCGACTGGCAGCAGGCGGTGGACTTCTGTGCCTGGGTCGGGGCCGTCTTCCTACCGAGGCGGAGTGGGAGTACACGGCGCGCAGCGGCGGCCAGGCCATCGAGTACCCGTGGGGCGACGAGGAGGCGACCTGCAACTACGCGGTGATGGACGACGCAACGCACGACGACGGTTGCGACACTCTCCGAACGGCACCCGTCTGTAGTCTCAGCCCGGACGGCGACACGGACCAGGGGTTGTGCGACATGGCCGGGAACGTCTGGGAGTGGGTGCAGGACTGGTACCACGGCTGCTACGACTGCGCGCAGTGTCCAAACGCGTACTACTGCGACGGCGCGACACAGGCGCCGGACGACGGTAGCGCATGGGAGGTCCCCAGCAGCTACAACCGGGTCAAGCGTGGCGGCGGCTTCGCCAGCCAGGCGAGCGACTTGCGCGCCGCCAGTCGCGCCTACATCGGCCTCGGTACCGGCTACTCCTACACGGGCGTCCGCTGCGCGAGGTGAGGCGGGTATCCAGGCTCCAGGCCCTGCCGCAGCCTCAGCCGCCGTCTGCCCCCTCGCTGGACCTCTCGACCTCCACGAACGGCACCTGCAGCAGCTCCGCGGCCTTCCGCTTGACCTCCTCGGGCCGCCGGTCGTACCGGGCCGTCGTCTGCACCTGCGCGTGCCCCGCGAGCCGCTGCACGGCCGCCAGGTCGGCGCCGGCGTCGAGCAGGTCGCCGATGAACGTCCGTCGTAGGTCGTGCGGCGAGAACGATGCCACCCCCGGGGCCTTCCTCCTCCTCGACCGTAGCGCCAGCATCAGCGCCTGCGCCGACATCCCCCGGACCTCCACCGTCCCGCCCTTCCGGACGGGGCACAGCAGCGGCCCTGGGTCGTCTCCGCGCACCTGCAGCCACGCCTCCACGGCCGCTCGTCCCCCCGCGGGCAGGTACGCCAACCTCTCCTTGCGCCCCTTGCCCATCCTGACCGCCACAGCCCCGGTCCCGCCGTCGTAGTCGGCCAGGTCCACCGCCACCGCCTCGGACCGGCGGAGGCCGCCGCCGTACAGCAACGCCAGGGCCGCCCCGTCCCTCGCGCCGATGGCCGTCCCGTCGGCGCAGCTCTCGAACAGCGAGCGCAGCTCCGCGGCCGTCAGCGCCCGGCCCTTGGGCAACGTCGATCCCTTCACGCCGGGCAGGTCCACCGCGCGGTGGTACTCCTCGCTGTCCAGCAAGGACAGCCGCCACGCCTCCTTGAGGACGCCGCGCAAGGCCGCCAGGTGCTTGTTGGCCGTCGCGGGCGCGTACCTTTCCAGCAGGATGGCCCGGACCGCCGCGGTGTGCTGGTAGCGCAGCAGGTGCCACGGCATCGAGATGGCGTCGAGCTGGCCGCCGGTGAGCAGCGAGGCCATGGTGTCCAGCGCGGTGCGCATCGTCCGCCGGGAGCCTGGCGCCAGCCGCGCCAGGTAGACCAGGGCCGGGTGCCGGTCGTCGGGGATGGGGGTGGCGGTGGTAGCAGGGACCAGGTCCGGGGCGATGGCCGGCGGCAGGACTTCCGCGGTGCCGGGGTCAGCCGGCGGTGCCAGGGTCTGGTCGGCCTGGCCGTAGGTGACCCGGTCGCCGGTCGCCGCATCGAGGTCGGAGGGGTCGGAGTCGTTGGTCGTCATGCCCTCCATGATAGCATTCCAGAACTCTGATTCTCATCAGTAAAAAGGGGCCATCCTCGCCCCTTCTTCCGACCTCCCTATGGACGACGACTATCTCAGACGTAGCTCGTCCTATCGTGCCAGCATCTGCGCGCCCTTACTTGGCCCCTGAGGCCGATGTGTCCCTCCTGCCCGATGGTCCCGCCGGCACCACCCCCGTCGAGTTGACCTCCCCGCCGCGTCCGGTCCATCGTGCGCCATGCCCGACGAACAACCGCAAGCGCCCCAGCCACCCCGCTCCCGCTTCCAGGCCGAGGCCGAGTACGCCGACAGCTTCCTCAAGACCGCCCTCGGCGATCAGGACGGCATGATCGCCGCCCTGCGCCGCTCCCGGGAAGCGGACCCGTCCTTCTCCGCCGGGGCCCTGGCGCTCGGGTCGGTCGAGTACCAGCTCGGCAACCACGACGCGGGCCGGGCCCTGCTCCTGGAGCTGCTGGAGCACGAGGACGACGACGGCGACCTCGCCGAGACCATCGACGCCGCCGGCGACTTCCTGATCAGCATCGAGAACTACACCGACGGCCTGGTGCTGTACCGAGGCGCCGTCGGCCGCTTCCCCGAGGTCGCCGTGATGCATCAGGGCCGCGGCTGCTGCGCCGGCCACGAGGGGCACCACGAGGAGGCCGTCGAGGCGTCCCGGGCGGCGCTGGCCCTGGAGCCCGACAACCAGAAGTTCGTCAACGACCTGGGGTGGTGCCTGTTCGAGGCCAGCCGGCTGGACGAAGCCCGGGACGTGCTGGCGCGGGCGGTGGCGATGGATCCTGCAGATGAACGCGCGAGGAACAACCTGGCGATCTGCGAGGAGGCCCTGGACCTACTTTCCGCAGTTCTCCTAACCGATATCTCGTTGATTTCTGGAACGGCTCAG
>CAZOYV010000463.1:0-3315 GCA_964584075.1 uncultured Rickettsiales bacterium
TGGTCCCTAGATCGTGGCGCGGAGACGGTCCCATCCTCGTGGCGCTTGACAGTGCACTCGCCGCACCGGGGGTGCCCGGTACGTGCCGGACTTCAGCCGATCGAGCAGCGATTGCAGATTCCCTTGCAGGTCTGCCGCGTACTCGGCCGCCGTCTGCCCGTCCACGCCCACCGCCCCGTCCTTGCGGGTTCGGCGGTGGGCCTCCTCGAGGAAATCCACGTCGATGACGTGGGACAGGCTCCGGAACGCCCACTCCGGGTGCTCCCTCGCCAGGTCCGCTATCCGCCGGAGTCTCGTGGAGATGGGACCGGAGTTCAGCGGCTCCGCCATCGTTCCCTCCTGCGGGTTCCATGCCTTGGCGGCCCCTTGGCTCCACCGGGTCCCCTGGGGCGGGTTCCCCGGCTTCGTCGCTACTATGGGCCGCTCTGACTCCCGGACGCCCTTCCCGCCTCGCTCTGGTTTCCCTCTGCTCGGCGGTACCTCGACTGCGTGTCCTCGTTCGCTCCCCGTCGCCGCGACACGCCTCGGCGACGGGGCCAGGGCTCTCGTGTCTTCCCGGCGCCCTCGTGCCGGGTCCTTCCGTCGAGGAGATGCCCGGGCCTCCCAGGTTCCTGGGGGACCCTCGCGCGCGTGCCCCGCTCTCAGACCCCGGTGGAGCCTCCGCGCCAGACCCAGTACGGCGCGTCGGTGGTGCCTCCCACCAATCTCACGGTGTCGGCCTCCACGAAATGCCCTGCTTTCGGGGCTCCATCACGCGGCTCACACGCTCGCTGTGTACGCTTCGCAGTCGGGGTCACCCCTCGACCACGCAACACTCGCTTCCGGCTGGCGGGTCAACCTTGGCCGGGTGGGACTTGTACCCACGGGGTTCCAAAGAAGGTTTCCGCCATTTCCTAGGCCATGGCGTCCTCCTTCTCCAGGCTTTGCCTGGCGCACGAGAGGTGCGGGCTAGGGCCCCGATCGAGTCGCGTCGTCGAGCAATCGAAGGCCTTCTGGCGGAGACGTGTGGGTCTCAGCCACAAGAACGTGGAATCAGGCACTTGCATCCCTTTTTCAGTGGAATCAACGACTTGTAGCGGGTCCCGAGGTGCATGGAGATGCACCAAACGGCATGGAAATGGCAAAGCTTGGGGTCCCGGTGGGGTCCCGGGGGGCCCCACGGAAGGGGGCTGGACGGCCATCGAAGAGCGTCAGCCGGGCGGCGGTGACGAAGGGGTTGGCAACGTTGGAGACCTGACCACCTAGTGGGCTACGGCGACGCTGTCACCCCCCGCGATCACGGGTAGTCGATGCCCTCGAAGTTCGGCCACATCAGGTCGTCGTCCCCGTTGTCGAACGCCAGGTCCCCCCAGCAGGCGACCTCGCCCGTCGTCGTCAGTCCGCAGGTGGCCCGGTAGCCGCAGCCGACCTCCTGGAACTCCAGGTCCAGGGCCTGCTCGGGAACGTCGCTCTCGCCGTACTGGTCGGAGCCCCAGCAGAGGATGGCCCCGGCGGTGGTCACGCCGCAGGTGTGGGCGTGGCCCTCGTCGAACCGGAACCCCCCGGCGGACACCTGCAGGAACCGCTCGTCGGGCACGTCCAGTTGCCCCCAGGTGTTGTCCCCCCAGCCCGCCACCTGCCCGTCGGCGCGGAGGCCACAGGAGTGCCAGTAGGCCGCGCTCACCTGCACGAAGTCCGCGTCGCTCGGTGGGGGCGCTCCCTGGCCGTCCTCGGCGAGGGCGTCGTTGCCCCAGCACTGGATGGTCCCGCCGTCGGCCAGCCCACAGGTGTGGTCGCTACCCGAACTCAGGGAGATGATGCCCTCGCGGGGCGGCGCCACCTCCCGGTCCCCGAGCCGGCCCCAGCACGCGACCGTGCCGTCCTCGCGGATGCCGCAGGACTGATACGAGGCCGTGGCGACCTGGACGAACGCGCCGGACGGGGCCTCGGTCTGTCCGTCGTCGTTCGAGCCCCAGCACACGACCGTGCCGTCGGCCTGGACGCCGCAGTTGCTGTTGGCCCTGGAGGCGAGCTGCTCGAAGCTCCCCACGGGTGCGTCCGCCTGGCCGAGGTCGTCCCTCCCCCAGCACTCGATCTCGCCGTCGGGTGTCAGCCCGCAGGAGTGGACGGAGCCCGTGGCGACCTGGGTGTACATGCCGTCCGCCGGCGGCGAGGACTGCCCCCAGGTGTCGTGCTCGTCGTCGCCCCAGCACTCGACGGCGCCGTCGGGGCGGAGGCCGCAGACCTGGTGGCTGCCTCCCGCGAGCGTGGTGAACTCGCCGTCGGGTGGGAGTCGTTGCTGGTCCCCGTCCAGGCCCCAGCAGTCCACCGCCCCGGCCGCGTCGGCCGCGCAGGTGTGCCAGCTCCCCGCGCTGACCTCGACGTACGTTCCCTCGGGAGGATGGGCCTGGCCCCAGTCGGGGGATTCGCCGGCCCAGCACTCCAGGGTCCCGTCCGTGCGGAGCCCGCAGGTGTGGTAGCCCCCGGCGTCGACCTGAGCGAACGTCTCGCCGTCGGGGGGCTCGGTCTGGCCGTGGGTGTCGTAGCCCCAGCAGGTGAGCGAGCCGTCCTCGTGGAGGCCGCAGCCGTGCCGGCCATCGACGGTGATGTCCACGACCCCGCCGAGAAGATGCGAGTCCTCCTCGCAGCCGGCGACGAGGACGACAGCGGCGAGGCTGGCCACGATCACGATCGGGATGCGGGACAGCCAGGCGACCTCCCCACCTGCGATTGTAGCGGTGGTGGAGCGCCTCGCCTACAAGTAGTAGCCCGGCCGCGGCTGGGGATCCTCGGTGCCGCCGGCCGTCGGCTTGACGCAGACGCTGTCCACGCAGGCCGCGTGGTCGGCGTAGCCCGGCGCGCAGTCCACGCAGTCTTCGGGCTCGACGTAGACTGCGCCCCGTCTGTCGGAGGAAGCCATGATTCGAGGCTACTTGGAGCCGGAACCAGATGCGCTGGAGCTTGAGTCGATGGAGTTTCAGCAGCGGATGGAGACCCGGTTTCTACTGTGGGCAGAGCGTTGGGTCTGGCCCATCGTCGCCTGCTTGCTGCGCTGGCGCTTGTTGGCGATGTCGTTGGGCTTCCGTCTCACGGAGTGGACCAGGGTTCGAAACCGGGAGGAGGTCATCAAGCTCGCGTGTCGGGAGTACCGGCGGGCCGACCGCTTCGGAAGGCGCCACTACAAGAAGGTGTACGAGGTGTCGCTGTTCGTGGCCATGCTCGATGCAGACATCGCCGCGGTGCACTACAACTTGCTACGTGAGGACGACGAATGGCGGCGTCGATTCCAGACCTCCTGACATAGATCCGCGCAAACTCAGCAATGGCGGGGATTTC
>CAZOYV010000464.1:0-3313 GCA_964584075.1 uncultured Rickettsiales bacterium
CGTCGCCGGCATCGTCGTCGCCGGCATCGTCGTCGCCGGCATCGTCGTCGCCGGCGTCGTCGTCGACGGCATCGTCGTCATCGCCGGCGTCATCGTCTGCCCGCGGGCGGCCTTGCTCGTCCGGGCTGGATGGACAGCCGGCCAGCAGGAGCGCCGCCGACAGCGGCAGCCAGGCAAGCAGACGAGACAGCATGGGCATCTCCCCGGTCCTCCCGTCGATCACTCGTCCGCGCACGCCGCCGGGTCCAGGCCGGCCGCGGCGAGCGCGGCCGGGGAGTTGGGGTCGGCCGCCAGGACGGCCTCGGCGTCGGGCAGCAGGACGTCGCCGCCGATCTGCTCGTTGATCGACAGCGCGAACATCGTCGCCACCAGCGCGTACCCGGTGGCCGTGTAGTGGAGCCCGTCGAGGCCGATCAGCCCACCGAGCATGTCGGTGGTGAGCACCTCGTCGGCCCCGCGCCCCAGCGCGCTCGTGTCCAGCGTGACGTGGTAGTACCCCGACGCGGAGCCGCTCGACGGGGTCAGGGGGCTGCCGGGACCGGGCTCCCCGCCGGGCTGGCAGGCGCTGGCGACGACCAGGGGGAGCATCAGGAGCGTGGCCGGCAGGGTTCGCACGTGGGCTCCTCTCGCGGCCGGTGGCACCGGCCTCAGTACGCCATCTCGGCGGCCACCTCGTCCCGCAGCAGCGGGTCGGTGGCCAGCACGTACACCCGCGCCGGGGCCGTGTTGTCCAGCGCGACGCCGGGGATCGTGATCGTCCGCCCGGCGCCGTCCACCACGGGGGAGGCCACGTCGACCACCCCCGCCGGCGTGACCTCGAACACGTCCGCGACGGTCAGGTCGTCGGGGATCGCCACGACCACGTCGGTGGTCAGCGCGCCCAGCTCCCAGTGGGGCACCGCGCCGAGCCCGATCTGGGCCGCGGCGCAGGTCACGTCGGTGGGGGCGGCCGTGCTCACCAGGTCGATCACCGGGACCACCACGGCCCCGCGGGCGCGGACGGCGGCCACCAGCGCGTCGCCGGAGCTCGCGGCGGGGGAGGTCGCCAGCCCGGCGAGGTCCCCCTCGCGCAGCAGCCGGCGCACCCCGCGGAACAGGCGGTTGGCGTCACCGATGGCGTCCCAGCGGGCCGGCTCGCGGTCGGCCTCCTCCATCGACGTCTGGAACCACATCAGCCCCTTGCCGCCCGCCGCCATCACCGACAGCGCCTGCACCAGGATCTCCTGGGGGTCGGGCTGGATCACGATCTCGGTACCCAGCAGGGACTCCTTGTTCCACACCTGGCTGAGCCCCTGGGCGTACATCCAGGTGGGCAGCGGCATGTGGTTCTCGCGGGTGTTGCGCAGGTAGTCGTACGGTCCGCGCAGCGGGGGGTGGGTGCCCCACGCGGTGATGTGCGGCGCGCAGGCGGCGGCGTAGAAGTCGATGCCCTGCACGTCGGTCATGCCGGCGAACGAGCCCACGTGGCCGTTGGTCTTGGCGCCGTTGTAGACCGTCAGCTGGGGGTAGTAGGACCACAGCTCGCGGGCGTCGGCGGCCTTCGTCGAGGCGTGGGGGATCCCGTCGGGGTAGATCTCGCCGTCCGACTCGTCGCCGGTGAGGAACCCCGCCACCGCGGTGTCGTCGGTGATCGCCGTGGCCGGGTCGCCGTGGTCGAGGAAGTCGTCGCCGATCAGCACGTGGAACCCCGGGACCGTCGGCCCGATCTGGTTGACGATCTCGGCGCCGCTGGCGTCGCAGGAGCCGCCCCAGTAGGCGTAGTACGTGTCGAAGCCCGCGTCGGCGTGGGCCTGGTGGTGGGCCGCGTCCACGGTGGGGAACGGGCAGTCGCCGCCGGAGGGCCACGCCTCGATCGGGAAGTGGGGCCGCAGCACGCGCCCGACGCCCACCGCCGGGGCGGTCGCGGCGAAGGTGGCCACCACCGTCCACGCCTCGCCCGGGGCCGCCGCGGCGCAGCGCGGTACGGTGATCAGCAGGACCTGGCCGGGCGTCAGCGTCGTCAGCGGGGCGCAGGCCACGTCGGCGGCCAGCACGTCGCGGCCGTCGACCAGCAGCCCGGTCAGCGTGTGGGGCGCGGCGCCGTCGTTGCGCAGGTGGACCAGCGTCGTGGCCGCGTCGTCGCTGACCGTGACGTAGGTCAGCGGGACCTCGGTCTGGCTCGGCGTGATCGCCGTGTCCACCGCGGTGCCCTGGTCGGTGGTGATCGTCAGCGTCGCCGAGGCGCCGGGCTGGTCCCAGGCGGCGTCCCGCGAGTGGAACGCGAACCACACCGGCTCGCCCGCCGTCAGCGTGGTCGGCCACACGTGGTACCACTCCATCGTCGGCTCCACCAGCAGCGTGTCCACGTCGGCCCCGTCGAGCTGCACGCCGGTCACGGTGCCGTCCACCGCCGCGATCGCCGCGACGTGGAAGCGGCCGCCGTCCAGCGGCGGGTCGGTGTACTCGTCGTAGTCCGCGTCGGGCAGGTACGCGTCCTTGCGGTAGCTCACGTACGTCGTCGGGTCGGCGGCGCCGAGCGCGCAGGGGTCGCCGCCGGGGTTGCAGCTCGCCACCGCCAGCAGCGGCAGCGCGTCGGGCACCCCGCTGTCGTCGTCGCCGGCGTCGTCGTCGCCGCTGTCGTCGTCGCCACTGTCGTCGTCGCCGGCGTCGTCGTCGCCGGTGTCGTCGTCGCCGGCGTCGTCGTCGCCGGTGTCGTCGTCGCCCACGTCGTCGTCGCCGGTGTCGTCGTCGCCAGCGTCGTCGTCGCCCACGTCGTCGTCTGCGCCGTCGCAGCCCAGCGCCAGCGCCGCGACCAGCGAGACCCTCAGGAACCACCACCCGACCCGTGCACAGCGCATCCCACGCCTCCCGCCGCGGCGATCTCCCCCCGCCTCGGATCGGCAATCTATCGACCGCAAGGTAGATACTCAAGTACGATCTCGCGCTCCCGCACGCGGAGGAGCCGTCATGCCCCGATCCACCGTCCCGATCCTCGTCGCCTTCTCGGGGTTGCTGGCCGGGTGTCCCGTCGCCGCCGACGACCCGCCCCCCGCCGGCGGCCTGCTGCGCGCGGACGGCACCCGCACCGTCGACGGCGACGGCGAGGGGGTGACGCTGCGTGGCGTCAACCTGGGTGCCTGGCTGTATCACGAAACGTGGATCAGCCTGATCGACCACCCGTTCCACGGCCGCGTGGAGGTCGAGGCCGAGGCGCGGGCGATCGGCCCGCAGGTGCGCGCGGCGCTGGAGGAGCGCAACGGGGTCGCGGGGCGCGACGCCGTGCTCGACGCCTTCACCGCGGCGTGGATCACCGAGCAGGACATCGCGACGATCG
>CAZOYV010000465.1:0-3261 GCA_964584075.1 uncultured Rickettsiales bacterium
TCGCCGGTCGAGGGTGCCATGTCTGCCGGGAGCGCCTCGAGGCCAAGCTCGTCGGGCTCCGCCCTCCTCGTGGCCGCTTCGCGACCAGCCTCGACCCGCTCCCGGCAACCATGGCGTCTGGTGGGTGGGCGACGGAAGGGGGTGGGCGCTTGGAGGAGGTGGCTGTGCAACGAGGGCGCACCCAACTCGGAGTGAATGCGCATTTTGTGTGCATTCACTCCGAGTTGGGCCCCCCGACTGCCACTGAATGCGCATTCTGTGTGCATTCAGTCCGGGTTGGGCCCCCGAGTGCTGCGGGGACACGAGCTCCTCCTCGCTCACCGAGCGGTCCTCGACGCCGATCTTGCCGGGCCCGTCGGTGGCGTAGTCGTCGCCGAGGATGTCGCCGGTGGGCTCCGTGAACAGCTGCGTGACGTAGGAGCCAGAGACGCCGAACTCGGCGCAGCCGGGCCCACGGCCAGCAGCGTCAGGGGGAGGGACAGGGGGCAGGGACCACCGGACGCCGCGCATCTCCGCGCCTCCTGGGGACACCCTCGGGAGATGCAGGTGGCGTGCGACCCTGGCGGGCATTCCGGGCCGCCGATCGACCCCGGTGGCGCGGGGGGCACCGGGCGGAGTAGCCTGCGGGCGGGAGGGCCCGATGGACGACGTGCGCAAGCTGTGGATGACGACGCGGGTCGTGGCGTTGGCGCTGCTGGGCGTCCCGCTGGTGATGATCGTGGTCGCCTTCGTTGCGTCCCAGACAGGCGAGCCGGCGGATCCATCGCCCGACCCGATGATGATCTACGCCATCACCGCGGTGGCGCTGATCGAGATCCCGGTGCTGCTGTTCGTACGCCGGATGATGATCGGCGGGCTCGCCCTCGGCGGCCCCGACGAGATGGCGATCGGCCGCGCCGAGCCCGCTCCCCTCCCCGAGGCGACCTCGGCCCTCGAACACGCCGCCCGTCGCTACTACACGGGCACGGTGGTGGGGCTGTCGCTGGGGGTCTCGATCGCGATCTACGGGGTCGTGCTCGCGGTGCTGTACCAGCAGGTGATGCTGTCGCTGCCGTTCGTCGCCGTCGCCGTCGTGGTCAACGGCCTGCAGATGCCGCGCTGGTCCGCGGTGCTGTCGATCGTCCCGCCCGAGGTGGCCAAGACGGCGCGCCAGGAGCGGCTCGAGCCCTGACTCAGCGCGCGATCCAGAGCCGCAGCCCCAGCACCGTCGTGCCCGGCTGGGCGGTGGCGGTGCCGCGGACCACGATCTCGCTGCCGCGGGGGCGGGGGCCCAGCTCGTAGAGCATCATCGTCGCCGCGAGGGAGCCGCCGCCGGGGCCGCGGTTCTTGCGGGCGAACATCTCCATGTTCTGGATCAGCTCGACGCCCCGGGGCTGGCTCGCGCCGATGCCGAGGGGGTGGTCGATCACCACCTCGTCGCCGACCTTGCCATCGAGGTCGAGGGTGATGCCGAAGCCCCCGTCGGGGTCGGAGGTGTCGTACACCGCCGAGTACCGCACCCACAGCTTGTAGGGCTTGTCGTTGGCGGGGGCGCAGGCCAGCTCGAACGGCTGGCCGGGGATCGCCTCGGTCTCGGCGACCTTCCCCCTCGGCATCTTGATCAGCAAAATCACGCCGGTGACGACGAACGCCAGGGTGAAGATGCCGCCGATCGCGATCAGCTGGATCGTCCACGCTTCCATGCGCCTCTCTCCTTCGCGGGCCTCCTGACCCGGGGCTCACCTGCTGCGGGGCCCGGTGCTCAGCGCCCGATCCACAGCTTGAGCTTCTTCAGCGTCGTGCCGGTCGCGATGGTGGCCTTGCCGCGGATCGACACGTCGCTGCCGCGGGGGCGCGGGCCCAGCTCGCACAGCACCTTCGACGCCGTCGTGGAGCGGGCGTCGCGGTTCCCGCCCTCGATGACCCCGAACAGCGGGCCGCGGACCACGTGCACCCCCGGGGGCTGGATCCCGCCGATGCCCAGGGGGCGGTCGATCACCACCTCGTCCCCGACCTTGCCGTCGAGGTCGAAGGTGATCCCGAAGCCGATGTCGTTCTGTGGGTCGTTGAGGTACTTCGCCGACCAGCGGACCCACAGCTTGTGGGGTCGGTCGTCGGGGAGGATGCAGGCCAGCTCGAAGGGCTGGTCGGGCTCCACCTGGACCTCGGCGACCTTCTTCTTGGGCCCCAGGACCAGGAGCATCCCGACGGCCATCGCGATTGCCAGCACGAAGAAGCCGGCGATCACCACGATCAGGATGATCTCGGTATCCATGCGCTCCCCCCCCGTTGGCGGACCTCCCGGCCCGGTGCCTACTTGCTGCGCGATCGCGCCTCGCGGACCAGGTCGCCCACCGTGTCGGGCAGGGTCGTGGTGGTGGCGGTGGCGGCGACGCTCTCCGGGATCGCGCCGCCGGTGTCGGTGCAGATGAAGTACTCGATCTCGGTGGTGCCGTCGGCGGGGGTGAAGACCCAGGCGCCGACGTTGACCGGGGGCTCGATCGCCTTGGGGTAGTCCTCCTTGACCTCGGTCCACTTGGCGTTGTGCGGGCCGCCCTCCTCGAGCCGGTCCCACGAGAACGTCACCGTGCCGCCGCTGCGCTCGACGGTGCCGCGCAGGAACCAGAACCGGTCCTTGGTCATCGTCCAGTTGGGCACGTCGAGGTACTGGTAGTAGTCGATCGTGCTGCCGCTGCTGGACAGCGTCGCGGCCTCCTTGACCCCGGCGGTGGACCACGTCAGCGTGCCCTCGATGTCCGCCGCGACCGCGAACCCGATCTCGGGATCGATGTCGGCGGAGGCCTCGCCCTTGAAGCAGTAGACGCCGTCGATCGTGGTCTTGAGCACCTTCACGGTGCCGGCGTCCTTGTGGTTCTTCTCCGAGTGGGCCTGCCAGTCGGTGTGGCTCTTGACCTGGCTCCAGGTCGGCCCCGCCGCCGCCGTCGTGGCGAGCAGCAGCGTCGCGACCAGGCCCGATGTGACGATCCAGTGGTGCACGGAGACCTCCTGTCGTTCCCGGGAGCGGGCGAACGCCCGATTCTACCGCCACGGACGGCCGCGGCTCCAATTCGATTCGACGGTGTATGCTGCGCACCATGAGGAATCACTGCTTCTGGTGCTGGGCCGTGGCGCTGCTGCTGGCCGCGGGAGGGTGCCCGGCGGACGGGGACGACGACACCGCTCCGTACCACGGCGACGACGATGCCGGCGACGACGACGGCGGCGCGGACGACGACGCCGGCGACGACGACGCCGGCGACGACGACGCCGGCGACGACGACA
>CAZOYV010000466.1:0-3220 GCA_964584075.1 uncultured Rickettsiales bacterium
CGACTCGCCAGTCGAGCGCGGCTCGGCACGCGCCAATCTGCGACAGGCTGCTAGCAGCCCCGCACGCCCCGCGCTTGAGCGCCCCGCGCGCGCCTAGTACCTTGGATCGGTATGCCGGCGGTGACCCTGGCCATCTTCGCGACCCTGCGCCCCGTGGCGGGGACCGACCGGCTGGACCTCGAGGACGTCGACACCGTGGAGGCCGCGCTGCGCAGCGAGCCGCGGCTGTGGGACGCGGTGGTCCCCGGCGGGCAGCTCGCCCCCGGGGCGATCGTCCTGGTCAACGGAACCAACGTCCACCACCTGCAGGGGCTGGCGACCCCCCTGGAGGAGGGGGATCGCGTCTCGGTGTTCCCCGCCGTCGGCGGGGGTTGAGGAGCACGCCATGACCGCAGCACCCGCCCCGGTCGATCTGCCCACCCGCGAGGAGCTCGCGGCGATGATCGACCACACCAAGCTCAAGGCCTTCGAGAAGCCGGCCAAGATCGACGAGCTGTGCGAGGAGGCGCTGGAGTACGGCTTCGCCGCCGTGTGCGTCAACCCGGTCCACGTGGCCCGCGCCGCCGGCGTACTGGCCGGCTCCAAGGTCGCGGTGTGCACCGTGGTGGGCTTCCCGCTGGGCAACAACCGCACCGAGATCAAGGCGATCGAGACCAAGATGGCGGTGGAGGACGGCGCCACCGAGATCGACATGGTGATCAACGTCGGGATGCTGCGCGCCGGCGAGATCGACCTGGTGCGCAAGGACATCGAGGCCGTGGTGCGCGCCACCGGCGACGCCCACAGCAAGGTGATCCTCGAGACCGGCTACCTGACCGACGAGGAGATCGTCACCGGCTGCAACCTGTCCGTCGAGGCCGGCGCCGACTTCGTCAAGACCGCCACCGGGTTCGGCGCGTTCGGCGCGTTCGAGCCCCACGTGCGGCTGATGCGCCAGACGGTGGGCCCCGACATCGGGGTCAAGGCCTCGGGCGGGATCGAGAACGTGCGCGAGGCGCTGCGGATGATCCGCGCCGGCGCCAACCGCCTGGGCGTCAGCGCCAGCATCCCGATCGTCGAGGGGCTGGCGATGGCGCGCTACAACCAGGGCTGGCTGGCCGAGGAGATCCCCTGCCGGATCTGCCCCAGCCGCGTGGCGTCGCGGAGCAAGCAGCCCAAGGAGCTGTGGCTGTACTACAAGGAGAAGTGCCGCGACTGCGAGCACCGCGAGTTCAACAAGTTCTACGAGTGAGCGAGGAGGTCACCATGCACGGCTGGATGGGCAAGCTGCTCCACATCGACCTCGGCGCTCGCACGAGCCGCACCGAGGACTGGGACCCGGCGCTGCTGCGCGGCTACCTCGGCGGCCGCGGGCTGGGGGTCAAGCTCTACACCGACGCCACCGGGGCGGGCCAGGACCCGCTGGCCCCGGACAACAAGCTGATCTTCGCCACCGGGCCGCTGACCAGCACCACGCTGCACACCACCGGGCGCTACGCGGTGATCAGCCGCTCGCCGCTGACCGGCACGATCTGCGACGCCAACAGCGGCGGGTCGTGGGGCGTGTGGTTCAAGGGCACGGGCCACGACGCGGTGGTGATCGACGGGGCCGCCGACGCCCCGGTGTACCTGCTGATCACCCCCGACGGCGTGGAGTTCCGCGACGCGTCGGGGCTGTGGGGCAAGGACTGCCCGGCCACCCGCGACGCCATCGCCGCCGAGTGCCCCAAGGGCACCCGCGTGGCCTCCATCGGCCCCGCCGGCGAGAACCGCGTGCTGCTCGCCGCGATCATGAACGACAACGACCGCGCCCTGGGCCGCGGCGGCATGGGCGCGGTGATGGGCAGCAAGAACCTCAAGGCGATCGCGGTGCACGGCAAGCTGCGCCCGACGCTGGCCGACCCCGACGCGTGCACCGAGCTGACCCGCACGACCAAGAAGGTGCTCAAGAAGAACTCGGTGACCAACAGCGCGCTGCCCACGCTGGGCACCTCGGTGCTGGTCAACGTGATCAACGAGCACGGGATGTTCCCGACCCGCAACTTCCAGGAGGGCGTGTTCAACGACGCCGAGGGGATCAGCGGCGAGAAGCTCGCCGAGCGCTTCCTGGTCAAGAAGTCGGCGTGCTACGGCTGCTTCATCGCCTGCGGGCGCAAGACCCGCACCGCCACGCGCAGCGGCGAGGGCCCCGAGTACGAGACCGCCTGGAGCTTCGGCGCCCAGTGCGGGGTCAACGACCTCGAGGCGGTGACCCACGCCAACTACACCTGCAACGAGCTGGGGCTGGACACGATCAGCGCCGGCTCGGTGATCGGCCTGGCGATGGAGCTGGTCCAGCGGGGCAAGCTGGACGCCGACCTGCACTGGGGCGACGCGGACAAGCTCGTCGGGCTGGTCGAGGACATGGCCCACAACCGCGGGCTCGGCGCCGAGCTCGGCGAGGGCACCAAGCGCTTCGCCGAGCGGTACGGCGCGCCGGAGCTGGCGATGCAGTCCAAGGGCATGGAGTACCCGGCCTACGACCCCCGCGGGGTCCAGGGCCAGGCGCTGGCCTACGCCACCTCCAACCGCGGCGGCTGCCACATGCGGGCCTACCTGATCGGCACCGAGATCCTCGGCCAGCCGTGGCCGATGGACCGCTTCAGCATCGAGGGCAAGCCCGAGATGGTGGCGTTCTTCCAGGACATGTCGGCGGCGGTGGACTCGCTGATCCAGTGCCGCTTCGTGCAGTTCGCGCTCAACCCCGACCACTTCGCCGCCACCACCCGCGCGGTCACCGGCCTGGACCTCGACGGCGAGGAGTTCCTCGCCATCGGCGAGCGGATCTGGAACCTGGAGCGGCTGTTCAACAACCGCGAGGGCTTCACCCGCGCCGACGACAGCGTCCCGCCGCGGTTCCTCACCGAGCCGCTGGTCACCGGCGGCTCCCGCGGCCGGCTGGTGCAGCTCGAGGCGATGCTACAGCGCTACTACGCCCACCGCGGCTGGGACGACCAGGGGGTGCCGTCCGCGGACAAGCTCTCGGCGCTGGGGCTCGAGCCGCTGCCCTGAGACACCGAGCAGGGAACGGGGAACCCGACACGGACTGAATGCACACAAAACGCGCATTCAGTGGGACTTGGGGGGCCCAACACGGACTGAATGCACACAAAATGCGCATTCAGTGGCACTTGGGTGCTCTTCTGTGGGGGGGACTCCCCACCTTTTGTCAATGAGCGATTCCAGGCCCATGGCGGCCGTC
>CAZOYV010000467.1:0-3210 GCA_964584075.1 uncultured Rickettsiales bacterium
TCTGTGAGAGGGGCCCCGGAGCAATCCGGGGCCCCTACTCGGCAGGCACCTCTCCTGGGCTGACACGCTCGAATGACGACGGGCCTCCCCCGCTGGGTTCGATTCCCACACGTCTCCGCCAACGGGCGGTCTGCGACGCATCGGTGGTCGCCGGTACGGTGCTTCAAGTGCCACCCGCCCGCAGCGTCCGCTCCACGTACAGCTCCGAGGCCCGGTACGAGCTGCGCACCAGCGGCCCGGCGGCGACGTGCTCGAAGCCCAGCTCGCGGGCCCGGGCCTCCAGCGCCTCGAACCACGCCGGCTCGCGGTACTCGATCACCGGGGCGTGGCGCTTGGTGGGCTGCAGGTACTGACCGACGGCGAGCATCTGGCAGCCGACCGCGCGCAGATCGGACAGCGTCGCCTCGATCTCGTCGTCGGTCTCGCCGAGCCCGACCAGCAGGGCGCTCTTGGTCCGCTGCGCGGGGCCGGCGAGGCGGCGCAGGGTGTCCAGCACCTGCAGCGAGCGGCGGTGGTCCGCGCGCGGGTGCCGGATCGCCGGGCTGAGCCGCTCGACGACCTCCACGTTGTGGCCCAGGACCACCGGGCCGGCGTCGGCCACGACGCGCAGGGCCCGCTCGTCGCCGGCGAGGTCGGGGATCAGGACCTCGACGAGCAGCCCCGGGATGCGATCGTGCAACGCGCGGACGCAGGCGGCGATGTGGGCCGCGCCACCGTCGGGGAGATCGTCGCGGGTCACGCTGGTGATCACGGCGTAGCGCAGGCCGAGCTCCTCGACCGTGCGGGCGAGGTTCTCCGGCTCGTCGGGATCGAGCGGCTCGCCGCGCGCGGCGGTGCCCACCGCGCAGAACCGGCAGCCCCGGGTGCAGGTCGCGCCCATCACCATGAACGTCGCCGTCCCACAGCTCCAGCACTCGGCGCGGTTGGGGCAGCGGGCCTCCTCGCAGACCGTGGCCAGCCCGCGCGCGCGGCGGCGGGCGAGGATCCGCGCGTGGCCCTCCCCGCCGGAGACCCGGACTCGCAACCACGGAGGCTTGCGCGTGCCGTTCATCGCCCGATCACCTAGCACCTCCCGGCCCTCGGCGGAAGGGGCGACTGGTCGTCTCGCGCTGCAATGCCCTATCCTCTACTCGTGGCCATCCGCACCCGAATCGTGCTGTGCATGCTGCTGCTGGTCGGCGCCTACACCCTGTTCGGCGTGATCACCGTGCAGCACACCGCGCGGCGGTACGCGATGAAGACCACCGAGCGGGTCCTGCTGGACCGCGTCGGGGTCGTCGAGGACGAGATCGACGGCGCGCTCGACCAGCTCGCGGCGGCCACCCGGCGGGCGGCCAACGCCGAGGAGCTGGCCCCGTTCCTGCGGGGGCGGCGAGGCTCGGTGGAGCCCGCCGGCGAGGCGCTGGCGTGGATCCACCAGCACACCCGGGCCACGACCCTGATGCTGCTCGACCCCACCGGCGCGATCCAGCTGCAGACCGGCGACACGCTGGCCGCCTCCGGCCGGCTGGTGGAGCACCCCACGGTGCAGGGTGCCCTGGAGCGCGGGCTCGGCGCGTGGTGGCTGGTCCTGGAGGGGTACCCCTACGTCGCCGCGATGGCCCCGGTCAGCGACGGGGACGAGCGGGTGGGCCTGCTGCTCGCGATCCACCCCTACGAGCTGGACTCGCTGGAGCAGCTCGAGCGCCTCAGCGGCACCGAGCTGGTGCTGCTCTCCGCCGAGGGCGCGATGGTCCACACCCTCGGTGACCTCGACGAGGCGGCCGCGGCGGACTCGTTCGCGCGCCTGGCGCGGCACACCGAGGGCGAGCGGCGGCCCCGGCAGGTGGCGCTGGCCGGGGAGCGCTTCATGGTGCTCGAGGCGTCGCTGGGCCGGCCCGGCCAGACCGACGAGGTGGGGCTCGCGCTGGCGCTCCCGCTCGAGACGATCAAGGCGATGACGCAAGGGGTGCGCAACCGGTTCGGGCTCGTGGCGGTCGGCGCGACGCTGCTGGCGCTGGTGCTGGGGGCCACGCTGGGCCGTACGTTCTCACGCCCGATCGAGGATCTGGTGGCCTACGCGCGGCGCGCCGCCGAGGGCGAGGCCGGCGCGGCGAGCGGCCCCACGGCGGTGCCCGAGATGGCGGTGCTCGCCGACGCGATGACCGATCTGGTGCGGCAGCAGGCCCGCCGCAGCGGGCGGGCGGTGGCCCAGGCGTGCCGCGAGCGGGAGCGGGAGCTCGGGCGACACCTCCAGGCACAGCTCGAGGACGGCGACGAGCCGGCCCCGCCGGGGTTCGACACGGCGGTGGGCCGCTGGCGCCTCGACCGGGCCGCCGGCGACGTGGTCGAGGTGCTCCCGGCCGCCGACGGCTCGCTGTGGATCGCCTTGGGCGAGGTGGCCTCGCGGGGCGTCGTCGCGGCGTCCGTCGCGGCGCTGCTGCGCGGCGCGGTCACGGCCGCCGTGGCGCTGCAGCCGGGCGATCCGCCGTCGCGGCTCCTCGCGGCGGTCGATCGCGCCGTGAGCGAGGGGATCCGCCGGGCTGGCTGGGCGCCGACCTTCGCCGCGCTGCGGCTGGTGCGCCTCGCGCCCGACGGCACGCTGCAGTTCGCCGGCGCGCAGCAGGAGATGCTGCTGCTGCCCGCCACCGGCGGCGACGTCCAGGCGCTGGCCTGGCACGGCACCTGGCTGGGCCTCGGCCCCGGCGGCCTGCCCGACGACCCCGACGGACACGCGGTGCTGTCCCCCGGCGACACCCTGGTGCTGCAGACCGACGGCCTGCTCGCCGGGGAGGACGGGTCCGGCCGGCTGTTCGGAGCGGCGCGGGTCCGCCAGCTCCTGGACCAGTCGCGGGGGCACCCGGCGCGGGTCGTCCGCGATCGCCTGATCGGGGCCTGGACGCAGTGGACGGCGACCGCGCGGGACGACGCCACCGTGGTGGTCGTCCGCCGCCCCGCCGGCCCGGGCGCGGCGCCGCCGGGCTGAGCCGCCCGCCCGCTTGCCGTCCCCACCCAAAATGCGGATCATGCCCACCATGGCGACCCCCTCCGCCCCCCCCGGCGACGCCTTCTCGTGCTTGTCTGTGTCCTGCTTCATCATCAAAACTGAAAATAGATAAACTGTTCCTCGCCAAACTTCCCGACGAAGGTCAGCGCAGCTAGACCGGCGTAATAGAGCCCCCATCGAAGCCAGCGCGGCCGAGCCGCCAGCGCCCTGTCTCCCAGATGCTC
>CAZOYV010000468.1:0-3203 GCA_964584075.1 uncultured Rickettsiales bacterium
CCCACCCGCTCCCGGTAGCAATGGCACGCTCGAAAGGCGACGGGCTTCCCCCCCCAGCTGGGTTCGACTCCCACACGTCTCCGCCATCAGACGACTCCGACGACAAGTCCGTAACCTGTTCGGTGCGCTAGTCGCCGGCCATCCCGTCCCGCGGCCCGAAGCCCCAGAACGCGAAGTCCACCAGCTCGCTGGCGATCCGCTCGGTGTCGTCGTCGGGGATCCGCCCGGCGAGCCACAGGTCCAGGTGGCGCAGCGCCATCCCGACCACCGCCTGGGCCACGGCCTCGGCGTCGCAGGGGCGGGCGAAGCCGCCGTCGATCGCGCGCTGGAGGTGGAACTGGGCCACCGCCACGAAGCGGTCGAACACGTCGGACAGGCGGTGCTCGAACGCGGCGTCGATGGAGCGCCCCTGGTGCAGGAACACCACCGCCAGATCGCGCTGCGACTGGACCACCTGGACCACGCGGAGCACGGCGCCGAGGGACGCCTGGCGGTAGTGCTCCACCGAGTCGGGCAGATCCAGGCTCATCGGCTGGAACGCGGCCAGCAGCGACTCCACGAAGCTCTCGAACAGCGCGTCGACCAGCTCGCGCTTGCCGGAGAAGTGCCGGTAGAACGTGCCCTGCCCGGCGCCGATCTCGCCGACGATGTCGGAGATCAGCGTGGCGTGGTAGCCCTTGCGGGCGAACACCCGGCCGGCGGCGTCGAGCAGCTTGCGGCGGGTCCGCTCGCGGCGCTCGGCGTCCCGCTGGCGCCGCAGCTCGGAGACCATCGTCGACCCCCTCTCCGGACCGCCCGTACCGGGCGGACTTGCCAATCCGTTTGATAAAGCGAATAGATAACAGATAGTTACGAAGAAGTCATTTCCAGCGAGCCCGGAGGAACCTACTGGATCGGGACGGGTTGACGTGCGTGGGGCGTTGTCGGACCCTGGGACGACCAACCGCCAGGAGCGACCGGGCATGCTCGAGGACGAAGAGGATCAGCGAGGCAGTGGCGTCGGCGACCTGACCGGCGACCACGTCGAGCTGTCCGCCGAGGTGGTCGACCTGACCCGCAGCGGCGCGGCGATGACCGTCGAGCAGTTCGCGCGGCTGTCCGCGGACGAGCTGCGCGCGCTGGCGCCGCGGTGGCTGTCGCAGCACGTGGTCGACGAGGACGACCTGCGCGCGCTGGTGCGCCGCCGGGTGGGCGACGCCCTCGAGGCCTGCTCCGACGAGTCCATCGAGGAGCTGCTGCGCCGCTACCCCCGGGCCGGCCGCGAGTTCCGGCTGTACCCGTTCTCCACCGCGGCCCGGGACGTCGGCCGCGAGTTCCTCCGCGAGGTCCCGCCGTTCACCTCGCTGTTCGGCCTCGAACAGCTGGAGGAGGCGATGGACCGCGGGCCGTGCCTGCTGGTCGCCAACCACCTGTCCCACGGCGACAGCCAGTTCATCGACTTCGTGCTGGCGTACTACGGCGCCGACGACCTGGCGGACCGGCTGGTGTTCGCCGCCGGTCCGCAGTTCTACGAGAACCCCTACCGCCGGATGGCGGCGATGACGCTCAACACGCTGCCGATCATCGAGTCGTCGCGGCGGGGGCCGCGGCGCCCGACCCAGCGCGAGGCGGCGCGCATCGTGCGCGGCTCGCTGGAGCAGGCCCGGGTGCTGATGCAGTCCGGGTTCGCCCTGGTGATCTACCCCGAGGGGACCCGCTCGCGCAGCGGCCGGCTGGGGTCGTTCCAGGAGGCCGCCGCGCGCTACGCCCGCGTCCCCGGCGCCTCGATCGTCCCGATCGCGATCACCGGCACCGACGAGGCGTTCCCGATCCACCAGCACCAGCTGCGGCCCTACGCCGTGACGATCACCGCCGGGGAGTGGATCCCCGTCGACACGCTGGGCCCGGTGCCGGCCCTCGAGGCCGCCTGGCGCGCCCTGGTGGCGATGGTCCCCGAGGCCTACCAGCCCGAGCGCGGGACCCCGGCGCTGGTCTGATCGCGTCCATCCCGAACCGCGCACCGCCGGCGGGGTCTGGTGGCTCTCTGTGTTTACGAGACGAAACATGCGATCGGCCGCGTCGTGATTACCTTGGAACGCAGGCACGATCGAGAGGAGCGAGACGATGGACGGCAACGCACAGCAGGTGATCGAGGACCCGACCCCGAGCCGCAACGTGGTGCTCGCCGGTCGGATCGTCTCCGTGGTCGGGGTCGTCGCCGCCGCGGCGGTGTTCGGACACCTGATCGGCGGCGCGTTCGGCGTCGTGATCGGCCTGATCGGGGCCGCCGCGTTCGCCGACCACACCCTGCGCAAGACCCGCCGCGAGCTGGCCGACGACCGCGCCGAGCAGCGGGTCCTGCGGGTCGAGTGGACCGACGCCGTCGCCGGGGCCGGCACCCGCACGGCGGTCCAGCCGGCGGTGGTCCGGCGCTGGGTCGGTCCGCGCCCCGGCAGCGCCGCGGAGCGCTCCCCGTGGATGGTCGCCGGCCGCGATCCGCAGCAGCTGGTCCACGAGCTGCGCGGCCGCCGCTGAGCCCTCGCCCTGTCCTCGTCTTCGCCGTCCCTCCGAGCGCGGTCCCGTTCCCCGCTACACTGGAGAGACCGGTGGCTCTCCCTCCCCGCGAACTCGGGGTGCGACGGGAGGGCGTGCCGGGGAGGTACGGGATGGGTCGAACGGGAGCGAGGACGAGGCTGGCCCTGCTGGTGGCGTTGCTGCTCGGAGCGGCGGGATGCGAGCCCCAGCCACCGCCGGATGACGACGCCGGGGACGACGACGCAGCCGACGACGACGTCGGCGACGACGACGCGGGCGACGACGACGCCGGGCCGGTGGACGCCGACGGCGACGGGTTCCCCGAGGGCGAGGACTGCGACGACGGCAACCCCGACACCTACCCCGGGGCGGTGGAGATCTGCGACGGCGCGGACAACGACTGCGACGGCGTGGTGCCGCCGGTCGAGACGGACCACGACGGGGACGGCGCCATCGCCTGCGAGGACTGCGACGACGACGATCCGGCGCTGAACCTCCAGGACGCCGATGGCGACGGGTCCGGCACCTGCGACGGCGACTGCGACGACGGCGACCTGCTGACGTACCCCGGCGCCACCGAGATCTGCGACGGCGCGGACAACGACTGCGACGGCGCGATCCCGCAGGACGAGTGGGACCAGGACGGCGACGGCTACGCGCCCTGCGACGGGGACTGCAACGACGACTGG
>CAZOYV010000469.1:0-3160 GCA_964584075.1 uncultured Rickettsiales bacterium
ATTCCTGGCTGAGTGGCTCTCAACTCGACATAACGCGGCGCTCGACATTACCGCCGTTATGGGCAGCTGCCCATAAGGGTGCAGTTGAACCCGTGGTCGGTGCTGGTGATCACGGGCGCGGCGCTCCAGCCCGCGTCGCCCCGGGTCAGGACCACCACCGCGCCGCCCTCGCCGTCGCGGATCGTGGCGACCAGCCGCGGGACGTCGTCCGGGCCGACGACCAGCTGGGCGCCTCCGGTGATCGGCGGGCCGTCGGGGTCGATCGGCTCCGGGGTCGACCAGCCCCCGGCGGTGTCGCGGACCGCGTACCAGAACCGCATCTCGTAGGCCCCGTCGACGTGGGCCCAGGCCAGATGGGTGCGGCCGCCGGCGTCCACCGCGGCGGTGGGCAGCAGCCCGGTGCGCAC
Source organism: uncultured Rickettsiales bacterium (assembly GCA_964584075.1). Classification (GTDB taxonomy): domain Bacteria; phylum Myxococcota_A; class UBA796; order UBA9615; family CAYRNR01; genus CAZOYV01. The sequence goes on from CAZOYV010000469.1 coordinate 408, forward strand.
GTCGGCCCCGGGGCCCTCGCCGAGCCACGTGCCGGGCACGTCCTGGAGCGCCTCGGAGCCGTCGTCGAGGTCGAGGGTCCAGAGCTGGACGGGCGCGACCGCGTCGCCGAACGCCACCTCGGGGCGGTCCTCGCTGTGCCACACCGCGACGAGCCGCCCGCGGCCGGTGGGCCCACCGGCGCCACCGTCGAGGTCGATGCGCAGCTCGGGCACGGTGGAGGTCCAGCGGGCGCTGATCACCCGCGTCCCCCAGGAGCCGCCGACGTCGGTGAGGTACAGCACCTCGCGGCGCTCCTGGGGGCAGTCCTCGGTGGCCACGTCGCAGCCGGCGTCGTAGTCGGTCTCGACCCGGGCGGTGACGTGCAGGCCCCCCGCCCCGTCGAAGGCGATGGTCGGGAACAGCGCGCCGGCGTACGCGGGGTCGGCCAGCGCCAGCTCCTCCGCCGCCCACGCGATCCCCTCGCCGTCCAGCTCGCCGCGGCGCACGTACAGCCGCACCGGGTCGCTCCCGTACGCCGCGGGGTACACCGCGGCGACCTGCCCGCCGCGCGCCGCCAGCGCACCCCAGCTGACGAAGCCAGCCTCGTCGCCACCGAGCAGGGTCGGCGGGGACCAGCTCTCCCCGCCGTCCGCCGAGATCGTGGCGAACAGGCGGTGGAGGTACGGCTCCGCGGCGCTGGCCTCGCCGAGCACGGCGATCCGCCGGTCGCCGCCGAGCGTGGCGACCTTCTTCTGCGTCCCGTAGCGGCTGGGCTCGCCGCCGAACAGCCCGTCGATCACCACGGCAGGCGGTGCGGCGGCCGCGTCGTCGTCGCCCGGGGCGTCGTCGTCCGCGACGGATGGACAACCGCTGACCATCGCGCAGGCGAGGATCGCGGTGGAGGCGAGCGCGGCGGCCGGGGTGCGGGGCGTCACTCCACCATTCAGGTCGCACCGCGGCGCGGGCGTCAACCGCTGGCATCGCCCGTGCAACGGTCCCGGGGACGGAGGTGACGATGCACGATTCCACGCAGGCTGCGGTCCACGCCCCGGACCGCGGTGACCGATTTCCGGTCGGTGGCGACCGGTTTCCGGACGCCCTCCGGTCGCTCGACCTGGACGCGATCCTGCGGCGGCGCTTCGGGCTGCCGTCGTTCCGCCCCTGGCAGCGCGAGGCGATCGAGGCGCTGCTGCACGGGCGCCGCCCCGTGCTGGTCGTGGCCCCCACCGGCGGCGGCAAGTCGCTGTGCTACCAGCTCCCCGCCGCCGTGCTGCCCGGGACCACGGTGGTGGTCTCGCCGCTGATCGCGCTGATGGAGGATCAGGTCCGCGCGCTGCGCGAGCGCGGCGTGCGGGCGACGTGGCTGAGCTCGACCCTGGACCCGGTCGAGCGGACGTCCCGGATGGCGCGGCTCGAGGCCGGGCAGTTCGAGCTGGTCTACGTCGCCCCGGAGCGGCTGGCCCAGCCGTGGATGCTTCGGACGCTGGCCGCGCTGCACCCCCCGCTGGTGGCGATCGACGAGGCCCACTGCATCGCCCAGTGGGGCCACGACTTCCGCCCCGACTACCTGCGGCTGCGCGAGGTGCTCGAGGCGCTGCGGCCGCCCCACGTGCTGGCCTGCACCGCCACCGCGACGCCCCAGGTGCGGCACGAGATCCTGGCCCAGCTGGGGATCGCCCCTGACGAGGCCACCGTGGTGCTGCGCGGGTTCGCCCGCGACAACCTGCACCTCGCGGTGCGCGAGCTCGAGGGCCACGCCCCGCGGGTGCGGGCTGCCGACGCCGCGCTGCTGCAGGCGCTGGGGGACCGCGGCCGGCCGCAGGGGGGTGGGATCGTCTACGCCGTGACGCGGCGGGTCGCCGAGCAGACCGCCGACGCCCTGCGCCGTCTCGGCTGGGACGCCCGCGCCTACCACGCCGGCCTCGAGGCCGCGGATCGCGAGGCGGTCAACGACGCCTTCGCCGCCGGCGCGCTGGACGTCGTGGTGGCGACCAAGGCGTTCGGGATGGGGATCGACCGCGCCGACATCCGCGCGGTGGTCCACGTCCAGGCCCCGGGCTCGATCGAGGAGTACTACCAGGAGGTCGGCCGCGCCGGGCGGGACGGGAAGCCGGCGCGGGGCCTGCTGCTGGCCGGCTCCGCCGACTTCGGGCTGCGCCGGCGGCTGATCGAGCTCGACGGGGGGCGCGAGGGCGTCCCCGACGAGGAGCGCGCCGCCAACCGCGCGCGGCACTGGGCACAGTTCCTCGACCTGATGCGCTACGTCGAGGCCGGCAGCTGTCGCCACGACTTCATCCTGCGCTACTTCGGCGACGACCACGAGCTGCTCGGCGGCTGCGGCCACTGCGACGTGTGCCGCGCCCTGGCCCGCGGGGGCGAGCGGCCCGCCGTCGACGAGGAGGGCGCGCTGCAGGTCCGCAAGGCCCTGGCCGGCGTGTACCGCGTGCGCCGCCGCGCCGGGCTGCAGGCGGTGGCCGAGGTGCTCCACGGCGCCCGCTCGGAGCGCCTGCGGCGGATGGAGCTGCTGCACCTGCGGTCCCACGGCGCGCTGGCCGACCATCCCCGCCCGTGGATCGTGGCCCTGCTGCGGCGCCTGCTGACCGCGGGCCTGGTGGACCTGACCCCCACCGACTACCCGGTCCCGTTCCTGACCCCGCGCGGCCTGGCGGTGATGCGCGGCGAGGCCCCCGTCGCCGTGCTCCCCCCGCCGGCCGACGCCGGCGCTCCGCGCCCGCCCAAGCGCCCCCCCCCCGGCCCCGGCCCCCCCCCCCCC
>CAZOYV010000470.1:0-3109 GCA_964584075.1 uncultured Rickettsiales bacterium
GCCTCGTCGTCACCGAGAGGACTCGTCCACGGCTCGAGGTAGTGCAGCGGGTCTTTCGGATGGCCGACGGAGGCGGGGACGGAGCGTCGCGCATCGCGGCCCGATTGACCCGCGAGGCCATCGCGCCGCCGACTCGTCGTGACCTCCCCCGGAAGGTCGCCCCCGGAGCCTGGCGGGCCAAGCACGTGGCCACCATCCTGACGAACGCCACCTACACCGGCCACCTGGTCCACGGCGGCGAGGTCGTCGCCCGGAACACGCACGAGGCTGCAGTCGACGAAGAGACCTTCGCCCGGATCCAGGCCAAGCGTGCCCTGCGAGACCGCAACCGCAAGGCAGGCAGGGGCAACGGCGCAAATCCGGTCCGCCTCGGCGATCGCGGCCTGCTGACTCCCTGGCTACGCTGCGGGACTTGTGGCGGCCGGATCTGCGTTGCCACCGGTGGAAGCCCGAAGAAGCGGACGTACCTCTACTACTGCGCCACGCGCCAGGACAACCCGGCGGCCTGTGCCGGAATCTCGATCCGGGTGGAGAAGTTGGACCAGCTCGTGCTCGACGCCGTCGAGCAGCAGGTCCTCGCCCCGGACAACGTGCGGATGTTGATCCAGGACTCCATCGACCAGCTCGTCGACGCGCCCATCGACCACGCCGCTGCCGTGCGCGAGCGGCTCACCGCGCTCGTTGCTGACCTGGACGGAAAGATCCGGCGGACCTCGGCGCAAGTGAGCAGCGGTCTGATCGAGGAGGACGACGCCAGAGCGATCAACGCGCCGCTGATCGAGCAGCGGGAGCACGCCCGGCTGCAACTCGCCGCACTACCTTCCGCACGGCCGCCCCCAGCGTTCGGCGAGGTCGACCCCGACGCCTTCCGCTCGGCCATCCTCGAAGCCTGGCACGACCGCCCGCTGCCCGAGCGCCGCGAAGCCCTCGATCGTGTCCTGGACGAAGTCCGCCTCTCACCAGGAGGCGTTCACATCACCTACGGGATGGGCGGTTATCACGGCCATGACCCATACGGCCCGCCGTAGGCCCCCATGTCGTTGCGCGTGCCGTTGACGTCGTTGAGCGCGGCGTTGGGGTGGCCCATGTCGATGCACGGCGAGTTGGGGCCCAGGTGGTAGTCGTCGTCGAACGGGTCGCCGTTGTCGCTGAACGACAGGAACAGCGGGTCCAGCGACAGGTTGCCGCTGACGTTGGTCAGGTTGGGTAGCGAGCCGCCCCAGTTGGTGTCGTTGCCGAACACGTCGTTGTACAGGATGTCGGGGACCCCGCCGCCGGTCTTGTGGACCCCGGCGAGCTGGTTGAACGCGATGACGTTGTTGACCACCACGCCCTGGTTGGCGTCGTTGTAGGCCACCCCGCCGGCCTGGTTGGCGGCGTGGTTGTGGGCCACGACGTTGTTCACCAGGTAGGTGTCGTCGGAGGTCTGGAGCATCACCACGCCGCCGCCGGAGTCGCCGGACTCGTTCTCGTTGATCAGGTTGGCGACCACCACGTGGCCGGTGCCGCGGATCACCAGCCCGCCGCCGCCATAGAGCGTGTTGGTCTGGGGTGCGCTGTCCTCGCAGGCGTTGCGCACGATCGTGTTCCAGTAGGTGTACAGGCTGCCGTCGTCGAGGAACAGGCCGCCGGCGTCCCCGGCGGTGTTGTCGGCGATCACGTTGCCGCTGACCTGGCCGCTGCAGTCGGTCAGCGTGGCGCCCCCGCCGTTGTTGCCGGCCGCCGCCAGGCCGTAGCCGCAGTCGTTCTCGTAGATCTCGTTGCCGAACAGGTAGATCTCGCTGTTCTCGGCGAGGATCCCGCCGCCCTGGGCGCCGGACTGGCCGCACTCGTTCCAGCGCACCACGCTGTCCTCGAGGACCACCTGGCCGCCGGTGATCAGCAGGCCCGCGCCGCCGAACGCCTGGCCGTTCTGGAAGGTGAAGCCGACGATCTCGACGGCGCTGTCGTCGATCCGCAGCACCCGGGCGCCGTCGCCGTCGACCACGGTGTCCTCGGCGCCGTCCAGCGCGGTGATCGAGCCGCTCTTGTTCTGGATCAGCACGTTCTCGTCGTACTGGCCCGGCAGCACCTGGACCCAGTCGCACTGCGGGCCCATCGCGTCGACGCCGTCCTGGAGCGCCACGAACGGGTCGTCGTAGCTGCCCAGCTCCGAGGAGCCCACCGCCTGGACGTCCACGTAGATCGGGCACTGGCAGCCCTCGTCGGTGGCGCCGTCGCAGTTGTTGTCCAGCGCGTCGCCGCAGACCTCCGGCGCGCCGGGGTTGACGTCGGGCTCCTCGTCGTCGCAGTCGCCCTCGCAGCCCATCCAGCCGTCGCCGTCCTCGTCGAGCTCGCCGCTCAGATCGCCGTCGCAGTCGTCGTCCTGGCCGTTGCACAGCTCGGGCGCGCCCGGGAACACGGTCGGGTTGCCGTCGTCGCAGTCGCCGTCGCACTCGGCGAAGCCGTCGTTGTCGTCGTCGATCTCGTCGGGCCCGACGCTGCCGTCGCAGTCGTTGTCGATCCCGTCGCACAGCTCGGGGAAGCCCGCGCCGACGGTCGGGTTCCCGTCGTCGCAGTCGCCGGCGCACACCGGCTGGCCGTCGCCGTCCGCGTCGGCCTCCTGGACCGGCACCTGGCCGTCGCAGTCGTCGTCGATCCCGTCGCAGATCTCCGGCGCGCCGGGGTAGACGTCGTCGTTCTGGTCGTTGCAGTCGCCGTCGCACACCAGCCAGCCGTCGCCGTCGGCGTCGAGCTCGCCCACGCCGAGGGTCCCGTCGCAGTCGTTGTCGATCCCGTCGCAGACCTCGGTGGCGCCAGGGTAGGCCTGGGCGCTGGTGTCGTCGCAGTCGCCGTCGCACTCGCTGAAGCCGTCGCCGTCGTCGTCGGTCTCGTTGGCGCCGATCTGCCCGTCGCAGTCGTTGTCGATCCCGTCGCACAGCTCCGGCGCCCCGGGGTAGATGGTGTCGTCCTGATCGTCGCAGTCGCCGGCGCAGGCCGGGACCCCGTCGCCGTCCTGGTCCTGCTCGTCCTGCGGCAGGGTCCCGTCGCAGTCGTTGTCCAGCCCGTCGCAGACCTCCGGGTGGCCGGGGAACACCAGCGGCACGGTGTCGTCGCAGTCGCCGTCGCA
>CAZOYV010000471.1:0-3098 GCA_964584075.1 uncultured Rickettsiales bacterium
CACTCGGCCCCAGGTAGCGCATCACCGCACCCTGGCTGACGAACACGCCGATGGCGCCGGCGATGAACAGCGCCGGCACCAGGCACAGCAGGACGTGCTCGCGGGCGTACCAGCGGGTCAGCACCAGGCTCTCGTGCAGTGCTCCCTGGAAGCGCTCGTTGTCCACCGGCAGGAACCAGCAGGCGGCGAACACGCCGAGGAACAGCAGAAGCAGCTTGCGGTCGCTCACGGGGTTCGGGGTCCAAACAGCGCCTGCAGTCGGCGCATCAGCTCGTCCCGTGTCGCCCGGAAGGCGTCGAGCCGGTCCTCCCCCTGCACGGCTGCAGGGTCGGGAAGGCCCCAGTGGACCCGGTGGGCCTGGCCCAGCCAGACCGGGCAGACCTCCTCGGCGCAGAGGGTCACAACGGCCTCGACCCGCTCCTGCGGGGCCTCGTCGAGGGACTTGCTGCGGTGTCCGGAGATGTCGATGCCGATCTCGGCGAGTACCTGAATTGCCTCGGGCCGGACCTGGGACGGCTCCGAGCCGCCCGAGCCGATCCAGACATCCGGGGGAGCCAACGACCGGGCGATGCCCTCGGCCAGCTGACTGCGGGCGGAGTTGGCGACGCACAGGAACAGGTAGCCGCGTGGCGCTGCTTCCCGCAGTCGCCTGACCTCATCCATCCAAGGAAAGGAACCCGTAGCCTCGGCCTCATGCATGGCTCGCTTCTTCCCGCTGGCGGCCATACAGCTTCCTACCGAACCAGAACGCCACGTACACGAGCCCCAGCATCACCGGGACCTCGACCAGCGGCCCGATGACCGCGGCGAAGGCGCCGCCGTGGTGCAGCCCGAAGGTGGCGATGGCCACCGCGATGGCCAGTTCGAAGTTGTTGGACGCGGCGGTGAACGACAGGGTCGTGGCCTGGCCGTAGGTCGCCTTGGCCGCCTTGCTCATCAGGAAGCTGATCACGAACATCAGCACGAAGTAGATCAACAGCGGGATGGCGATGCGCACCACGTCCAGGGGCACCTCGACGATCTTCTCGCCCTTGAGCGAGAACATCACCACGATGGTGAACAGCAGGGCAATGAGCGTCAGCGGGCTGAGCTTGGGGATGAAGTGGGTGTGGTACCACTCCTTGTCCTTGATCGCGATCAGCGAGAAGCGGGTGATGATCCCAGCCAGGAATGGCACACCGAGGTAGAGGAACACCGACTTGGCGATCTCACCGATAGTGACGTTGACCTCGGCCCCCTGGAGGCCCAGCATCGGCGGAAGCACCGTGATGAAGACGAAGGCATAGACCGAGAAGAACAACACCTGGAACACTGAGTTGAACGCCACCAGCCCGGCGCAGTACTCGGGATCGCCGTCGGCGAGGTCGTTCCAGACGATGACCATCGCGATGCAGCGGGCCAGGCCGATCAGGATCAGCCCCACCATGTAGTCGGGGTAGTCTCGCAGGAACACCACGGCCAGTACGAACATCAGCACTGGCCCGATGACCCAGTTCTGCACCAGCGACAGCAGCAGCACCTTCCAGGCCCGGAAGACCCTCCCCATCTCCTCGTAGCGGACCTTGGCCAGGGGTGGATACATCATCACGATCAGGCCCACGGCGATGGGAATCGAGGTCGTCCCAACGCTCATCTTGCCCAGTACGTCGGTCACGCCGGGCCACAGGTAGCCCAGCCCCACACCAGCGCCCATCGCCGCGAAGATCCACACCGTCAGGTAGCGGTCCAGCAGGGACAGCCGTTTCACTACACCAGGTCCGCCGCTCACGCGCACGCCTCCTTGCTGTCCTTGCGCTCTAGCCATGCCGCCAGCGCGTCGTCGATCTCGTTGGCCTCGACGTGCTGCGACAGCGACTCCAGCAGGTCGCTGAGCATCGCGGCGCGGTCGTCGGGGAGATCCGTCCGCACCCAGTAGTGCGTCCACATCCCCACCCGGCGGTCCTCGACCAGGCAGGCCTCTCGGAGTGTGCGTAGATGACGTGACGCGCGAGACTGGTTGATCCCCAACGTCTCGTGGATGTCGCAGACGCAGAGCTCACCGTGCCTCGACAGTAGGTAGAGGATGCGCAACCGCGTCTCGTCGGCAGTCGCCTTCAGCCAGCGGGCCAGGTCTCTCATGGAGAGCTTCTCCGGAAAGGGGTCTATGCGTCTATCCAAATATACCCGAGACGCTCTCCGGTCAAGGGCTCCTCTCACGAAGCATCCGGGGAGATATCTTCTGGTGCCGTCGATGAGCGTACCTGTGCCGAAACCTGGTGATTCCGACACAGGCTCGAACCGCGATCTGATCCCCTTGCAGTACGCGGGTTTCCACGGGCTTCGCCGAGGGGGTTTTCGACACACGCACCCAAGTGGCCCCCTACCGCCATTCCGACTCGAGCCAGGCCCGGCATCGCCGGGCCAGACCATCGAGGGCCTGGCGATCCCACGTAGCGCCGGGGATGGGCAGCTCCCGGCGGAAACGGCCCTCGGCCAGCCCGTGCCGGTCGAGGAACACGGCCAGGGCCACGGTCATCTTGAGCACACCGTGGTCGTCCGGAGGTGGGCCAGCCAGGAAGGCCTCGGCCAGGCGTGCCGTGCTCTGTAGCTCGCGCGTCCGCCAGACAGCGGGACGGTCCATGGCTGCGAGGGCTCCACGGGCGTCATCGTCCGACAGGCAGGCGTCGGCCACGTGGACCGCTCCCAGGATCTGGCGCAGCGTTGAGCGCGACTCGTCCCAGTCGGCAGGCTGGAGGGGATCGGGCAGCGGCGTCAGCAGCTCGATCAGCGGCTGCAGATCGCAAGCACCATCTTGGTATCGCAGCCCATCCCGGTTGGCACCATCCTGGTGCCGCAGTCCATCCCGGTTGGCACCATTTTGGTATCGCAGCCCATCCTCGAAGGTGCTGCGGGCTCGATCCGGCTCGCCCGTCATCAGCAGCGCCAGGCCCAGCAGGTCCTACTTTCCGCAGGTCACCGACGCGATATCTCCCGAATTTCCTGAGCCGCTTCAATTGAGAGCTGGAGCCACTCCGCGACGATCTGATCGAGTCGACGACCACGAGCGACGAGTTGCTTGAACAGGTCGACGTCGTCCTTGCGGAGTCGGATCGTCTTGG
>CAZOYV010000472.1:0-3092 GCA_964584075.1 uncultured Rickettsiales bacterium
GACGACACCGGCGACGACGACACCGGCGACGACGACACCGGCGACGACGACAGCGACGAGCCGTCCGACGACGACGACGACGACGCGCAGGACTGCTCCTGCGAGAGCAACGTCACGGGCGTCTCCGCGGGGACCCTGGTGCCGCTGCTGGCGCTGGTCGGCCTCGCGATCGTCCGCCGCCGGTCGTAGGCCCGGCCGGCGAAGGCGCCCGACGGGCGAGGCATCCAGGTTCGAGTTCCGGCTTGCTAGCGCCAGCTGGTTGCCATAGGTTTACGGACTCCTGGGGGATCTGCGAGTCCACACCACGAACGGGTAAGGAGCACACGAGCATGCAGCGCAAGGCCATCTTCATCGCCATCGCCTGGGTCATGACCCTGTGGCTGGGTGGCGCCGCACGGGCGAGCCTCTCGGGCTCGGTCGTGACGTTCAACGACAGCGCGGGGTACGACGCCTGCTACGGCGGTTGCGGCAACCAGCAGACGCTGTGCTTCGACGCGGACTCGTACACGAACGACTACGAGTACGCCTACGACCTGTGGCTGGACTTCCCGGCCGACTGGATCGTGCTCGACGTGTTCGACATCGGTCCCAACCTCTGCGACCTCGGGTCCTTCGGCACCTTCGGCTGGACGCTGTGGGACGGGGACTGGGAGGTGCAGATCGACACGCCCCGGTACCACTCCACCACCGACCACTGCACCACCACCATCTGCGTGGACGTACTCACGGCCCCCGCCGGCGACCCTGCGGACGTGTCGTGGTACTGGTCCGGGGACGGCTACGGCGTCGCACCGCACCACCCCGCCAGCGACGACGGGTACACGCCGACGGGCGCGACCGCGGCGGACGAGGTCGTCGAGCCGCAGGCGACCGTGCCCGCCTGCGTCGGCGCCCTCGTGATCCAGGACGCCGGGGCCTGGGGCTTCACCGCCGTCCAGGACGAGCTGGACGCGCAGGGGATCGCCTACGACCAGATCGGCTCGGCGGACATCGCCACGACGGACCTGCTCCAGTACGCGATGGTGTTCACCAGCTCCGACCAGCCCGATCCGTACAACACCAACCTCAACGCGGCGACGACGCAGCTCGAGGACTACGTGCTGGCCGGCGGGTCCCTGATGGTGTTCGGGGCCGGCAACGGCTGGGAGACCCAGAGCGAGGTCGTCAACCCGCCCTTCGGCGGCACCAACAACATCCTGCTCGATTCGTACATCACCTTCGACGACCCGGCGCACCCCTACGTCGCGACCGAGACCGATCCGGTGGGGCCGCTCAGCAGCACCTCGCACCAGTACTTCACCGATCTGCCGGTCGACGCTCATCCGATCACCCTCCAGCAGGGCAACGGAGAGGTCAGCTCCTACGAGCTGGTCCAGGGGCTGGGCACGATGCTGGTCGTCGGCGAGCCGCTGGAGTTCGGGTACGGCGCCGGCGGGAGCTGGGCTCCGCTCCAGCAGATGCTGATCAACGCGATCGACTACCTGGAGACCGCCCACGGCGACTGGGACGGCGACGGCGTGCCGGACTTCTGCGACGACTGCTTCGACGTGGACGGCGACGGCTACGGCGATCCCGGCTTCGACATGAGCGGCTGCCCGATGGTCGGCGACGACTGCGACGACGGCGATCCGGCCGTCAACCCGGGCGCCCCGGAGCACCCCTACAACGGGATCGACGACGACTGCGACGGCGACATCGACGAGGGCGCGTGCGATCCGCTCGACCCGACGATCGGCACCGATGCCTCGACGGGCTCCATGGCGACCTTGAAGCTCACGGGCTTCGAGTTCCACCACGACGTGCTGCTCGAGAGCTTCGACATCCACATCGACGCAGGGGCCGGGGTCGACGTCCCGTTCGTGATCTACGAGAGCGCCACGGAGTTCGGTGACTACGCGCTGATCTACGACTCGACCGTGGTGGGCCTGGCCGGGGACGCGCTGCACAACTCCGGTCCGATCGACATCACCCTGCAGGCGGGGATGTTCTACCTGTTCGGCCACGTCGCGGTAGCGGGCGAGACCTACTACTGGGACAACACCGCGTCGCTGACCGACTGGTACGCCTCGACCACGGGCCGGCTGTACACGGACGAGACCGCCGCGATCGATCCGCTGACCGTCGCCTCCTTCACGAACCCGACGGGGGCGTACACGGTGCAGCTCCACCTCATGGCGTGCGCCTGTGACGGCGACGGCGACTCCTACGGGTACTGCGACGACTGCGACGACGCGGTCGACACCACCTACCCCGGCGCCGACGAGTACTGCAACGGCGTCGACGACGACTGCGACGGGGACGTCGACGAGCCCGACGCCGTGGACGCGCCGACCTGGTACGCCGACACCGACGGCGACGGCTACGGCGATCCCCTCGTCTCGATGGAAGCCTGCGCCCAGCCGACGGGCTACGTCGACAACGACGCGGACTGCGACGACTCGGCGATCGCGATCAACCCGGACGCCGACGAGGTCTGCGACGGCGTGGACAACGACTGCGACACCTTCATCGACGAGCCCGACGCGGTGGACGCGCCGACCTGGTGCGACGACACCGACGGCGACGGCTACGGCGATCCCGGCAGCTGCATCGTGCAGTGCAACGCTCCCGCCAACACGGTGGACAACGGCGACGACTGCGACGACACCAACGCGGCGATCAGCCCGGACGCCACCGAGATCTGCGACGAGATCGACAACAACTGCGACGGCAGCGTCGACGAGGGCTTCCCGACCGAGACGTGGTGGCCGGACGCGGACGGCGACGGCTACGGCGAGACCGGCGGCCCGACCTACGTGTCCTGCATCGTCCCGCCCGACCACGCGCTGAACGACGAGGACTGCGACGACACCGACGCGAACATCAACCCGGCCGCCGACGAGGTCTGCGACGGCGTGGACAACGACTGCGACGGCACCACCGACGTGGGCGCGACGGACGCCACGGACTGGTACGCCGACAGCGACGGCGACGGGTACGGCGACCCGAACGACATGGTCACCGAGTGCGCGGCGCCGAGCGGCTACATCGCCGACGGCACCGACTGCGACGACACCGACGCCGACGTCAACCCCGGCGAGACCGAGATCTGC
>CAZOYV010000473.1:0-3069 GCA_964584075.1 uncultured Rickettsiales bacterium
GCGCCCGCTTGACCGCCTCCTGCCCGCGCACGTCGGCGAAGTCGATCACCGGGGGCTGCTCGGGCAACGCCGCGGGCGCGTCCGACCCGGCGATCGGCTCGATCTCGTGCGCCTCGTTCAGGAACGCGACCACGCTCGCCAGCGAGTCGGCCGGGTACACCTCGATCTCCCCCACCGCCGCCGCCTCCTCGGCGTTCTCCACCGGCACGACCACGCCGCGCATCCCCCGACGCCGCGCCAGCAGCGCCAGGTTGATCACCCCGCTGACCGGCCGCACGCGCCCGTCCAGCGCCAGCTCGCCGGCGAACAGCAGGCGCTGGTGGTGCCGCGTGACGATCACCCCGCCGGCCAGCAGCAGCCCCACCGCGATCGGCAGGTCGAAGCTCGGGCCCTCCTTGCGGATGTCCGCCGGCGCCAGGTTCACCAGCAGCCGCGCCATCGGGAACGGGTACCCGCTGTTGATGATCGCCGAGCGCACCCGCTCGATCGACTCCTTCACCGCCGCGTCCGGCAGCCCGACGATCATCGTCTTGGGTAACCCGGTGCTTTCCACGTCGACCTCGACCTCGCAGGGAAGCGGGTCGATCCCCTCGAGCACGAAGCTGTGGACCTGCGCGAGCACGGGGGCAAGATATCCGAATCGGGCCGTGCGCGCCGGGGACGATCGGGCCCGCGGCGTGCTGCGTGCCGCGGTCCGACCGGCCGGTCGTGCGGCTACTCGACCGAGCCGTGCGCGTCCACCACGCGGTGGCCGAGCGCGGGCAGGTCCACGCCATCGACCCGCACGGGCTGGTCGGCGAAGTTGACCAGGATGCTCAGGCCCGACTCGAACGTGGTCTGCTCGACGTGGCCGTCGGCGTGGAAGCGGTGGTCGAGCATCGCGTCGAGCGCGACGCGGCGGTGCCAGCGGTCGACGGCGAGCGAGCGGGCGAAGGCGTCGGCCTCGCCGGCCCAGTCGGCCGGGTCGCGGACGGGCCAGACCACGGCATAACCCCAGAGCAGGTCCTCGAGGACGGCGGCGGGCTCGGCGCGGCGCGGGCCCGTGCCCGTGTAGCGCATGTGCACGGCGGCGTCGTGGAAGACCAGCGGCCACAGCGGGACGCTCTGACCCGGCGCGCGTGTGTGTCGGTTTTCCAGGTAGTCCACGAACGAGAGGCCGAAGTCCGCCGCCTCCTCGCTGCCGAGCACGAGGCCCTGGTCCTTGTAAAACCGCAGAAGTTGCTGCTTGGCGACGCGGTCGTCGCGGCGGGTCTGGCGCCGGTCCGGGTCGTGGCTCTGATAAAACGGCTGGGCGGTGACGGTGTCGATGAACATTCCACGGGGCGCGAGCGACCGGAGGCGGCGCCAGTTGCGTCGGGCGTACTCGAGCGAGGCGGCGGAATCGAGGATGTAGCACTGCCCGCCGGCCCAGATGCCGCCGGGCATGGGCTGCCCCGTGGCGTCGCGGACGACGCCGTGGGGAAAGGACTCGGCGCGGGGGTAGATGTCCTGGTAGTTGTCGTGCAGGACGCCGACGAGATCGGGCCCGGGCGCGAGGTTGTCGCGCAGGCGCTCGACGGGCCCGAGGGCGGGCTCGGGCGGCCAGACGTCGGGGTGGGCGGCGTCGTACCCGCCACGGATCCAGCCGCGGCAGGTGACGAGCCCCCGCGTCATGCCGCGCCGCCGCGCCTCGGCGATCACGTCGGCGGCCCGGTCGTGGCTGACGTGCACCTCGACCTGCCCGTCGCGGCCGACCCACTCGGGCGGGACGGGCTCGAGCCGATCGGCGAACCGCTGGGCACAGATCGGCATGGCCTGCATGATCGAGAGATTGCGCCCGCCGATCAGCGCGTCCACCGCCGGGCAGGCGTCGCGCTTGTCCCGCAGCGACCGGAACAGTCCCGCCTGCGCGGCCCATCGGCGGTACGCCCGCGCCAGCTCGACGTATCCGCCTTGCACGAAACCGTAGCGGATCGTGTACGGGGGACGCCAGCGGCCCAGCGAGCGCAGCCAGACCGGCGAGGCCGCCAGTCGCGTCAGGGACACGCCGGTGTCCTCGAACCCTTCGTCGAAGATCGCCAGCCAGCCCGCGCCGTCGCGCAGCCCGCCCACCCACCGCATGTTCAGGTGGCCGGTCTGTTGGAGAAACAGTCGCTCCGACAACGGCTCGCGCAGCCACTGGCCGATGCCCGTGGGGATCACGAGGCTGTCGCAACCGACGGCCGGGGGGAACGCGAGCGAGGGCAGGGCCCGGTCGATCTCGAGCAGCGTCAGCCGCAGCCACGGCCCCTCGAGCTCGATGGTGTATCGCAACGACCCGCGCACCACGCCGAGCTGGTCGAGCAGCTCGGCACGCAGCGTGGCCCCCTCGCGTCGGACCCGAAAGCGGCCGGGGTAGGTCTCGCACTCGGTGCGCTGACGCCGCTGCCAGGCCACGTCCTCGACGATGGGCCCGTGTTCCTGCAGGGCGATCGAGCCGAACCGCCACCGTCGCTCGCCGTCGGCGACGCGGACGAGCATCGAGGCGTCCTCGAAGGCCTCGACCGACAGGTGATCGTTGTCGAAACGATCGACCACCGCGGGGGAGGCGACCGCCACGCAACCCTGGGCGGGCCGGCTCACAGCACGAACTCGCTCAGGTCGCGGTCGGAGACGATCGCCGCGACCTGGTCGCGGACGAACCGGTCGGTGATGGTCACGGACGTGTCGCCGGACTCGACCATCTCCGGGGCGTCGAAGTTGATCTGCTCGAAGACCTTCTCGACGATCGTCATCAGCCGGCGGGCGCCGATGTTTTCCATCGAGGCATTGGCCTGCGCGGCGAGGTCGGCGATGGTGTCGATCGCCGAGTCGTCAAATTCGACGGTCAATCCCTCGACGCCGAGCAGGGCGGCCTGCTGGCGGGTCAGCGCGTTGCGCGGCTCGGTGAGAATGCGCACAAAATCTTCCTTCCCGAGCGGCGAAAGCTCGACACGGATCGGAAAGCGTCCCTGAAGCTCAGGCATCAGATCGCTGACTGATGACATGTGAAAAGCGCCCGCGGCGACGAAGAGAATGTGGTCGGTCTGCACCACCCCGTGACGCGTGTTC
>CAZOYV010000474.1:0-3065 GCA_964584075.1 uncultured Rickettsiales bacterium
GGCGCGAGGACCACAAGGGGTAGTGGTCACTGGAGTCAAGGGCATACCCCTTTGCTGTCTAGATAGAGGCACAGGAGGAACCCACCATGAGCCGCTCCTTCCGCCCGTTCGAAGCCGCCGTCGTCGGCCTGGTCCTCGGCACCGTGTTCGCCATCATCCTGCAGGTCAGCTGACCGATGCCGGCCACCGTCTCGACGCGCAACCTCGAGTTCGCCCTGATCGCCCTGGTGCTGGGCATGGGCGTCGTCGTCCTGCTCGGCAGCGGCTGCACCAGCGAGTTCCCGCTGGACGACCTGGGCATCGTCGAGCCGATCCAGGCCACCGAGGCCATCGTCGGCGCCGACGGCCAGGGCAGCTCCGGCCCGCGTGACGAGGACTACTCCTCCACCGCGGTGTGGGACGTGAGGCACTCCTGGCACGACGTCACCGACGAGGCCGGGATCGCGTGGCAGGCCGACTCGGGCCTGACCTGGAACCAGAAGTACCAGCTGTGGATCGACGGCCTCGGCCGCGTCGACGCCCACGCCAGCTACTACGAGACCTTCGAGATCACCACGCCCACGGGCAAGGTGCTGCCCTCGCCGTCGCTGGAGTGCGCCGAGATGGGGTACTTCCTGCGCAGCCTGTTCGCCTCCTGGTACGGGCTGCCGTTCTACGTCGCGGCGGTGGACGGCAACGGCTCGGGGATCTATCTCGGTCACTTCGGGTTCGTCACCCGCGACGGCAAGCGCTACGGCAACACCCCCAAGTTCAGCAAGTACGCGGACTACTCCGGCTGGGACGCCGGGAAGATCGAGGAGCTGGGCTGGCCCAGCGACCCGACCCTGCGCGGGCGCGAGATCTACGGCAGCGCGTCGGACGCCCAGCCGTTCCTCGGCGAGGACGCCCACTTCGGCGCCTACCTCGACGAGCTGCTGCTCAACAAGCGCACCGGCTACTTCCTGCTGATCCTGCTGCCCTACTTCGGCAGCGTGAACCTGGCCGACGACGGCAACACCTACCACGTCAAGCCCGAGGCGGTGGCCCACGGCGACGTGCTGCTCGAGCGCTGGCAGCGCACCGGCATCGGCCACACCCTGGTGGTCAAGGAGGTCCAGTGGATCGACGGCGGCAACGCCGTCGTCGAGCTCGCCAGCGGCTCGATGCCCCGCCGCCAGGCCAAGTGGGAGTCGTCCACCGGCTCCAAGATGTACTTCACCAGCCGCTACACCGGCGGTGAGGGCACCAACTCCGATGGCGACGCCTACGTCGACCTCGGCGGCGGGCTGAAGCGCTTCCTGGCCCCCGAGGTGATCGGCGGCCGCTGGTACAACAACGTCTCGCCCGACAAGCTCGACGAGTTCATCCCGACCAGCGACAAGGACGCCCGCGCCGCGCGCCCCGCGCAGTTCGAGACGCTGCTGGCCACCGTCAGCGACGAGGAGCTGCTCGCGGAGCTGCTGATCGTCGTCGAGGACAAGCGCGCCCACCTGCGCGACCACCCCGCCTCGTGCTCGGCGCGGATCGCCCGCGAGGACGCCTTCGACAAGGTCTACGAGGTGGGCGAGCGGCTGGGGATGAGCCGCACGGAGATCGACGCCGAGTACCGTACCCTCGAGGACTACGTGTTCGCCGAGCTGGTCTACGACGAGTCCAGGACCTGCTGCTGGAACAGCACCACGCACGCGATGTACGAGATCATCATGGACTACAACCTCGACCTGACCGACACCGGCGACGACACCTGCGAGGCGCCGGTGGTGTTCAAGGCCGAGGACGGCGGCTACGAGCTGTTCGCCGAGCACGCCGCGACCCTGGGCCGCGCCGACGAGTGGGTCGCGTGGTCCGAGGACGAGTCCTGCCCCCAGGCCGGCGTCTCCGACGACACCGAGGAGCTCCACGCCTGGACCGACTTCTGCGACATCGACGACCACCTGGTGGGCGACCCCGGCGACGACCCCGGCGACGACCCCGGCGACGAGCCGGGCGGCGACGCCTTCGAGCCCAACGACAGCATCGCCGAGGCCGTCGCGGCGGCCGTCGACGGCGCCATCGGCGGGTTGACGATCCACAGCGCCAGCGACGAGGACTTCTTCCGCGTGGAGCCGGCGGACGGCCAGCTGGTCTCGGTCGTCATCGCGTTCCAGCACGGCGAGGGCGACCTCGACCTGGAGATCCTCGACGTCGGCGGCGAGCACGTCTCCACCAGCCAGGGCACGTCCGACGAGGAGAGCATCACCGTCACCGGCCCCGGCCCGTTCTTCGCCCGCGTCTACGGCTACAGCGGCGCCACCGCGGCCTACCAGCTGACCGTCGAGGCCGAGAACACCCCGTAGCCAGTCCGACCCCCGCTTGCGTCCGCGGCGAATGTGTACAGCTTTGGTGGTGTACACCCCGGCGACGTGAGGAGATGGGGTCATGGACGACAAGCTGCACTTCCGCTGCGACCGCTGCGGCAAGATCAACCGGATCCCGGCGAGCAAGGTCTCGGCGGGGCCGAGGTGCGGGGCCTGCAAGACCCCGCTGGAGACCTCGGGCGCGCCGGTGAAGCTGGACGACGACGCGCTGGGCAAGCTGATCGCCAGCAGCCCGGTGCCGGTGCTGGTGGACTTCTACGCCGACTGGTGCGGGCCGTGCCGCAGCCTCTCGCCGGTGCTGGCCGAGCTGGGGCGCGAGCAGGCCGGGCGGCTGCAGGTGGTCGAGGTCGACACCCAGCGCGATCAGCGCCTGGCGGGCCAGCTGGGGGTGCGCAGCATCCCGGCGGTGTTCCTGTTCAAGGGGGGGCGGCCGGTGGCGGACGCGGTGGGCGCCCAGGGGCTGCCGTTCTGGCGCCAGTGGGTCCAGCCCCACCTGGGGTGAGTCCTCAGAGCTTGTGAATCTATCCCCGGACCGAGCCTGAGTGCCGCAGCGCCACGCTGGCCAGGCGCAACGAGGGAGCAGGCCCCCAGGCCTGTGACCGAGGCGCGCCGCAGAGGGTCGCGAAGCGGCCTGTCCAGCGGGGATGATGCGGTGCTCAGGCGACGGGAGGGGATAGATTCACAAGCTCTCACAGGCCCGCCGAGAATAGCGTTCTGACCTCGGTAAAC
>CAZOYV010000475.1:0-3018 GCA_964584075.1 uncultured Rickettsiales bacterium
CAACGACTGCAGCGGCGCGCCGGACGCCGACGAGGTCGACGCCGACGGGGACGGGGAGATGGTCTGCGACGGCGACTGCGACGACACCGACCCGACCGTCTACCCGGGCGCCTCGGAGCTGTGCGACAACCTCGACAACGACTGCGACGGCGACATCGACGAGGGCCTCGGCAGCGACAACGACAACGACGGCTACCTGGCCTGCGCCGGGGACTGCGACGACTTCGACAACAGCGTCTACCCGGGCGCGCCGGAGCTGTGCGACGGCCTGGACAACGACTGCGACGGGACCGTGCCCGCGGACGAGGTCGACGCCGACGGCGACGGCTCCCGGATCTGCAACGGCGACTGCGACGACGGCGACCCGGACAGCTACCCCGGCGCCACCGAGATCTGCGACGGCGCGGACAACGACTGCGTCGGCGGGGTCCCCGCCACCGAGATCGACGACGACGGCGACGGCTACGCCGAGTGCGAGGGGGACTGCGACGACGGCGACACGGCGCTCGACCCCGCCGACGCCGACGGGGACGGCCAGAGCACCTGTGACGGCGACTGCGACGACGGCAACGCGGCGCTCCACGAGCTCGACGTGGACAACGACGGCGACGGGCTGTGCTCCGGCGACTGCGACGACAACGACCCCTCGCTGAACCTGCTCGACGCCGACGGCGACGGCTTCACCACCTGCGACGGCGACTGCAACGACTCCAACGCGGGCCTCACGCCCGGGGACGCCGACGGCGACGGCTACTCGACCTGCACCGGCGAC
Organism: uncultured Rickettsiales bacterium; assembly: GCA_964584075.1. Classification (GTDB taxonomy): domain Bacteria; phylum Myxococcota_A; class UBA796; order UBA9615; family CAYRNR01; genus CAZOYV01. The sequence continues at coordinate 773 of CAZOYV010000475.1, forward strand.
TGCGACGACGGCGACGCCGGCCTGACGCCGTACGACGGCGACGGCGACGGCTACTCGACCTGCACCGGCGACTGCGACGACGGCGACGCCTCGATCTACACCGGCGCGCCGGAGCTGTGCGGGATGGGGATCGACGAGGACTGCGACGGCACCGTCGACGAGAACTGCAGCTGCCCGTACTACGCCGACGGCGGGGCGGTCGGGTCCGGCGAGACCGGCACCTGGGCCGACCCGTACGTCGACCTCGGCGACGCGATCACCGACTCCACCGCCGCGGGCTGCGACGAGGTCCACGTGCTACCCGGGACCTACTCCACGCCGCTGTCGTTCAGCGGCGAGGACGTGGTGCTACGCTCCACCGAGGGCCCCAGCGCCACGGTGATCGACGGCGGCGGGGCGACCCGGCCGCTCGAGTTCACCAACGGCAACTTCGTGCTGGACGGCTTCACGGTCCAGAACGGGATCGCCTCGCAGGGCGGCGGGGCGCTGCTCGTGCTCGACTCGGTGATCGAGATCGCCAACTCGGTGTTCGACTCCAACCTGTGCACCGCCAACGGGGTCGGCGCCGGGATCTACGCCGAGGACGTGCTGGACCTGTGGATCCACGACTCGCTGTTCATCGACAACGACTGCGACCACGGCGGCAACAACAACGACTCCGACGGGGGCGGCTTGTACGCCGTCGACTCGGGCGTGACGATCGAGGACAACGAGTTCGTGGGCAACCTCGCGGGGGACGGCGGCGGGATCCTGCTGAACAACTGCACCGGCGTGGTGCGGCGCAACCTGATCGCCGGCAACGACGCCAGCGACACCCAGTCCAACCTCGGGCCGCTCCACGGCGGCGGCGGGCTGCTCGTCTACCAGGGCCAGGTCACGGTCCGCAACAACGTGATCGTCGACAACGGCACCAGCGACGGCGGCGGCGGCGTGCTGGTCGTCGACAGCGCCGGGACGGTGCTGCTGCGCAACAACACGATCGCGTACAACACCGCGGCGATCGGCGGCGGCGGGGTGCACCTCGACAGCGGGGCGATCGCCACGCTGCACAACACGATCATCGCGTTCAACGACGGCAGCGCCGGCCTCGACGCCGACTCCGCCGGCGAGCAGCCGATCCAGACCTACTGCGACGTGTACGGCAACACCGCGGCGGACTACGGCGCGGTGCTGACCGACCTGACCGGCGTGGACGGCAACCTCTCGGTGGCCCCGCTGTTCGTGTCGTTCCTCGACGACGGCGATCCGAGCAACGACGACCTCCACCTCGACACCGGCTCGCCGTGCATCGACGCCGGCGACCCCGCCGCCCAGCACAACGACGTCGACGGCTCGCGCAACGACATGGGGGCCTACGGCGGGCCGTACGGGTCATGGCCGTGATGACCGCCCATCCCGTAGGTGATGTGAACGCCTCCTGGTGAGAGGCGGACTTCGTCCAGCACGCGATCGAGGGCTTCGCGGCGTTCGATGAGCGGGCGGTCGTGCCAGGCCTCGAGGATGGCTGCGCGGAAGGCGTCCGGATCGACGTCGTCGAATGCGGGCGGCGGCTGGGCGGAGGGTAGCGCGGCGAGCCGCAGCCGGGCTTGCTCCCGCTGCTCGATGAGCGGGGCGTTGATCGCCCTGGCGTCGTTCTCCTCGATCAGGCCACTGTTCACTTGGGCCGAGGTCCGTCGGATCTTCCCGTCCAGATCAGCGACGAGCGCGTTGAGCCGCTCGCGCTCGGCAGCGGCGTGGTCGATGGGCGCGGCCGCGAGATGGTCGATGGCGTCCTGGATCAGCATCCGTACGCTGTCCGGGGCGAGGACCTGCTGCTCGATGGCGTCGAGGACGAGCCGGTCCAGCTTCTCCACCCGGATCGAGATCCCGGCGCAGGCGGCCGGGTTGTCCTGCCGCGTGGCGCAGTAGTACAGGTACGTCCGCTTCTTCGGGCTTCCGCCCGTGGCCACGCAGATCCGGCCGCCGCAGGTCCCGCACCGCAGCCAGGGCGTCAGCAGGCCGCGATCGCCGAGACGGATCGGGTTCGCGCCGTTGCCCTTGCCTGCCTTGCGGTTGCGGTCGCGCAAGGTGCGCCGGGCCTGGACCCGGGCGAAGGTCTCCTCGTCGACGGCGGCCTCGTGGGTGTCCCGGGCGACGACCTCGCCGTCGTGGACCAGGTGCCCTGCATAGGTCGCGTTCGTCAGGATGGAGGACACGTGCTTGGCCCGCCAGGCGCCGGGGGCGACCTTCCGGGGGAGATCGCGGCG
>CAZOYV010000476.1:0-3017 GCA_964584075.1 uncultured Rickettsiales bacterium
CCACGACTCGGCACTACATCTTGGGGTCACTGGAGTCAAGGGCATACCCCTTTGCAGGCAATCGCCCACGGTCTGCACCGACCCCAGATCCAGCACCGCGAGCGAGTCCATCGAGCCGACGCCGAGGCAGTTCTGGACGTGGGTCAGGGAGCCCGGGTCGAGGGACGACAGGTTGGGCAGACCGTACAGCTGCACCGTCCCCACCGTTCCCAGGGTCGGGAGGGCGAGGCTCTCCAGCGAGGAGGCATCGTTGAGGCCGACGCTCTCGGTGCGCAGGTACCCGCCCACGCTCTGCAGCGCGGGCAGCGACAGGGAGGTCATCGGGTAGGCTTGCCCGGTCGCGACGACCAGATCGCCCCCCACGCTCTGCAGCGATCCGAGGTCCAAAGTTGCAAACGGTCAGCGCGGCGTTGCTCCCGATGGTCAGATCGTGACCCACGGTGGTGAGGGCGGCCAGGCCACCCAGGTCGTCGAGCAAGGTGTTGCTGGCGAAGACCAGGTCGCCCGTGATGACCTGGACGTTCTGCATCATGTCGACGTTGGTCAGGACCGGCGACGAGATCGTGACGTTCCCGGTCACGGTGGTGCACGACGCGGGCCCGGACTGCCCGGGGAGCGAGATCACGAAGTCCCGCTCGCAGCAGTAGGTCTCCCAGTCCGGCCAGCTGGTGGGATCGAGCAGGGGCTCGGAGTACTGCAGCAGTGGAGGTACGTCGATCTCCAGCTGCAGGTCGAGCACGTCGACCTCCGCGCCGGTGAGCACGTCGAAGGCGCCGGTGACCGTCCAGCCGCACAGCGGATCGTCCAGCGGGAACTCGGCGGTGACGCCGGCCTGGGCCGCCAGGTAGGGGCCACCGATGTCGTAGAACTCCAGCGTGATCTTCGGCTCCAGCCACATCCGGGCGGTCACCGCCGCCTCGGCGTCGATCGATGGCCCGATGGGGGTCGGGGGCGGATTCTGGAAGTTGGCGATCGGGGTGGTGATCCCGTCCTCGTAGTCGAACCCACCGCCGACCGTCAGCTCGCCCTCGAGGCCGGCCTCGAAGCTGACCTCGCCGCCGATCTCGAGGCTATACCCCGCGCTCAGCTCCAGGTAGGCCACGGTGACCACCGGCATCCAGCCGATCATCGTCACGTAGGTGCGGCTGTCCGACCACACCACCACCTCGTCCTCGAGCGAGGGGATGTCGGTGGACGCGGCGACCTGGACCGCCACCGCCGTGGTCATCGTGCCGTTGGCCTCGAGGCGGAGCCGTTCCACGTCCCCACCGGAGATGTCCAGGTCGAGGTCGAGGGTCGGGTTGAACGAGACCGAGGCCTGGCTCAGCGTGATCGAGAGGTCGCCATCCGAGTACAGCTCCGTCCCGCTCAGGTCCACCACCACCTCGGCGAACGGCACCTCCTCGCCGCCGTTCACCAGGTCGTACTCCTGGGTCATCTCCCCCTCGATCACGGCGTCGGTCAGGCGGGCCTGGGTGGTGTCGATCACCAGGTCGTCGCCCTGCGTCGTGACCTGGGAGACGTGCCGCAGATACCCGGGCCCGTGACCGCTGACGAGGAGGTTGGAGCTTCGAGATCGAGCAGCTCCTCGTGCCCCGCCAGCGGCAAGACCAGGCGATCCTGCTCGACCGTCACCAGCTCGCCGTCGACCACGTCGTCGATCAGCGCCAGCCCGGGATCGAACATGGGCCCGCCGGAGTCGTCGTCCCCGGCATCGTCGTCCGCGACGTCGTCGTCTCCCACGTCGTCGTCGGCCGCGTCGTCGTCCCCTGCGTCGTCGTCCCCTGCGTCGTCGTCCCCTGACGAACCACCCACGTCGTCGTCGGCCGTCTCGACGCAACCGGAGACGATCCAGAGCCCGAGGGCCACCAGGCAGAACCAGCGCGATGTCATCGGAGCCTCCCCGGAAGCCAGCCAACCATCGCGGCCACGGCAGGGGCGGGCCATTCCATGCTCGATGTCAACTGGTATGCTGCCCCGCGAGGGAGGTTCCCAACGATGACCGCACACGGACCCAAGCACACGCTTCGTCTCCTCGGGGCCCTCGCCGTGGTTTCGTTCCTCGCCGCGCCCTGGACGGCCGCGGGCGTCTGCGGCGACGGCATCCTCGACTACGGGGAGACCTGTGACGACCTCAACCAGAGTCCCGGCGACGGCTGCGACGCGTCGTGCCAGATCGAGTCCGGCTGGACGTGCACGCAGGCCGGCTTCTATCTCGACTTCGCCGAGCAGCTGGCCTACGAGGGCTACGGCGACGCCGTGTGGACCCTGTCACCGGACGGGCTGACGCTGGATCAGGGGATCAACGCCGACGCGGCGGTGTACATGTCGACCCTGCCCGCCACCGGGGTGTCGATCACGTTCGAGCTGTCGGTGCAGTCGGGCTCCGACGACGACCTGATCGGCTGGGTCGTCGGCTACGAGGCCAAGGACCACTCGGCCAAGACCGCCGACTGGGTGCTGTTCGACTGGAAGCAGGCCGACCAGGAGGCCTCGGGCTACCTGTGCACCACGGGCATGGCGATGAACCGGGTGCAGGGACCGATCGCGGACTGGACCGATCTGTGGGGACACGTGGGCGACGTGGTGGAGGTCACCCGCGCGCTCACGCTCGGCTCCACGGGGTGGGCCGACTACCAGACCTACTCGATCCAGATGGACTACTCCACGACGCAGATCGAGGTCTGGGTCGACGGCACGCTGGAGTTCAGCGAGAGCGGGTCGTTCCCGGCGGGCAACTTCGGGTTCTACAACTACTCCCAGGAGGGCTTCCACGCGACGCTGGTCTCGCCGGTCTCCCAGTCCGTCTGCGGCCAGCTCGACAGCGACGGCGACGGCACCGTGGACGTCGACGACTGTGACCCCGACGACCCCGACGTCAACCCCGGGGCGGACGAGGACTGCGGCGACGGCGTCGACAACGACTGCGACGGGGACGTCGACGGCGCGGACGCGGACTGCGGCGGCGACGACGACAGCGGCGACGACGACAGCGGCGACGACGACAGCGGCGACGA
>CAZOYV010000477.1:0-3010 GCA_964584075.1 uncultured Rickettsiales bacterium
CCGCTATAACCAAGCCCCTGAAACAGGTTATGGGAGTCCACATATCCGAGAGGATCAGGTTGCACAAAGTGATCCGCTATACGCGATCCATGCCTAAACGCATTTTCTGTCAGTGATATGCGCTCGCTGAGCGGCTGGAGACCCCCAGACGCGAGGTTTTCGCCCCACGCGGCTACGGCGGGCGGCTCCAGCAGCCGGAAGCGGCGGTTGGTGCTCGTACTCGCGGGCAGAGCGGCTAAGGATGGAAGGTCTTCGAAGGCGGTTGCCAGGAGGCTGCGTTGCGAGTGTGTCGTTGTTGCAGCGACCGTAAGCGGCTTGAGCTCCACGTCGACGCCTGGCAGGTGACGCGAGGCCTCGAGCTGCTGCGGCGCGACGGCGACGGCAAGCAGAGCGAGGGCGACTAAAGCAAGAAGCTGCTTCCCTTTAGCCGCTTTCGTCGCCTTCACCGTGGCCATGGCTCGATTGTAGCGGAGCGGCAGCCTTCGCAGGGGCCGGAGGTGGCCGGAGCGCAGCGGAGGCGACCGGAGGCCCACGAGCGCCATCCAGAGCACCGTGCTGGGGGACCGATGGTCGCCTCTGGCGACGATCGGGGGTGGGTCGATGCCCTTGCAGCGACACCGGCGTTGAAAGCAGTTCGCCGCCCGGAGGAGGCTGGCGGGTGGGCGTGCGGTGGCGCCAGGGGGGAGCCCCCTTGAGGGGGCGGCGGGCGCAGCCGGTGTGTGGCCACCGATGAGAAACCCGTGCCAGGTTTGCATAATTTCATTATGTAAAAGCTTTAGCCCGAGCGGTGGGCTTGGCCGAGGGCACGCGACGATAAGAGCGGCTCTTATCGGCGAGCGGGTCTGCACGGCGCGTGACAGAAGGGAGGTCCGAGGAGGGGCCCACTGGCACGCGCCGTGCCCCGCGGCGTGCCCGTGCCGCAGGGAGCGTAGCGACCGGAGGACGGCCAAGCCCACCGCCGCCTGGCACGGGTTTCTCTTCCTTTAGCCGCTCTGACCGGCTGCGGGCGGGCGGGGGTGAGTAACAGCAAGGCCGCTTGCGGCCTTACCGCTCGGGAGGGTGGGTTTCGGACCAGTCAGCGATCAGATCTTCCCGAAGCACGAGCGGCTCGAGACGCCGGACGCGGAGGCCTTCAGGCTGGAGCCCGGCGGCCGAGACGCGGACGGAGCCTCGGAGCTGGCGCGCGGCGTGCGGGTGGTTGGATGGCCGGCTGCACGCCGCGTGACAGCGTCGGGGAGGACGTCGTCCCGGCTACTCCGCCTCGTCGAGGCGGATCCGTGGGCCGCTGTCAGCGTCGGCGGACGCAGTCGACGTCACCACCCGCGGGCGGTGTCTCGCGCCGGGGTGGGTGGCGTTGTGGACCTCCTTGAGGGCCGTGATGCTGACTCTCGTGTAGACCTGGGTGGTGGCGAGGCTGGCGTGGCCGAGCATCTGCTGGATGTAGCGGACGTCGGCGCCGCCCTCGAGCATCACCGTGGCGGCGGTGTGCCGGAAGGCGTGCGGGGTGACCGGCTTGTCGACGCCGGAGGCGGCGCCGATGCGGCTGACGAGCTCGGAGACGCCGTTCGGAACGAACGGCTCGCCGAGGCGAGTGAGGAAGAGGTAGCCCTCGTCCGGTGGGACCCGGTAGTACGGGCGGCAGTCGGCCAGGTAGCGCTCGAGCCAGCTCAAGGCCCGCTCGCCGATCGGCACGGTGCGGTCCTTGCGCCCCTTGCCCTGGCGCACCAGGAGCGTGCCGCGCTCGAAGTCGACGTCTCGGGTGAGCAGGCGGGCCAGCTCGCCGCGGCGCAGGCCGGTGGAGTACAGGACCTCGAGGATGGCGCGGTCTCGCAGGCCCAGCGGCGTGCTGATGTCCGGGGTGTTGAGCACGCGCTCCGCCTCCGCGGCGGTGAGCACCGCCCGCGGCACGCGGCTTGAGAGCCGCGGCAGCTCGAGCTCGGCGCCGGGGTCGTGATCGATCAGGCGCTGGCGTGCGAGCCAGCGGCTGAAGGAGCGGACGGCCACCAGGTAGTTCTCCTGGGTCTGCACCTTCAGCGGCTGGCCTTTGCTGGTGCGAGCATGGGCGAGATAGCGCTGGTAGTGCTCGAGGAGCTGCCGTGACAGCTCCTCGGGGTAGCAGATGTCCCGCTCCTCGCACCAGGCAACGAAGGCTCTGAGGCGGCTCCTGCGGCCGGCGATGGTGCTCGGCGAGTAGGCCCGGTCGGCCAGCCACTGCAGGTACCGCGCCGCGTGCGCGGCGAGGTCTGGGCGCTCGGTGGTTGGCTTTCGGGTCACGCCACGCCTGCGGTGTTGGACGTGAGTACGTACGATGACCGCTCCGTTTTCGAAGGCTCCAGATGTGCGTTTTTCGGAGACTTCTTCGAAGATTCTCCAGAAGTGCTCGGTTCGGGAGACTTCTCGCTGTTTTGCTCGGGGGTCAAACGGGGGTCAATGGGGGGACACTCGGGGGTCAATGGGGGGTCAATGTCTGGGGTCGACGGGGTCAAGGTTGCTCTGGAGGGGGTCAAGCTTTCCGACGTACTCTTGGCCTTCGACTGCTGGGCTCTCAAAGTGTCGACCTCGATCAGACCCATGAAGAACGCCGCCCCGTCGGCGCCCTTGCCGTCCCACAGCAGCTCATAGACGAAGCGCTGGCCGCGCATCCCGCGGTGGACGAGCACGTACTCGAGCTCCACGAGCCGGTCGAGGTGCTTGCGCACCTGAGCGTAGCTCCACCCCACCGCCTCGCGCAGCTCGCGGCGGGTGAAGCGGAAGGCGCACTGGCGAGTGTCCAGCTGCTCGCACTGCTCCAGCACCCAGCCGTGGATCAGCTCTAAAAACCGCCGCGTCTGCGGCGGAAGCTCGTCCAGGGTCCGGCCGAGGACCTCGTTGGCGAGCCGGTTGGCGTGCTCGATGTCGTCAAGCGTCACCTCGATGTAGGGCAGAGAGCTGCCGGCGGCCGTGTCGTGGCGCACTGTGCGCTGGTGCTGGTGGATGAGCGCGATGGTGCGGATCAGGCCGAGGTACTTCT
>CAZOYV010000478.1:0-2983 GCA_964584075.1 uncultured Rickettsiales bacterium
GGCGGCTCTCGGGGGGTGATCAGCGACTCGAACAACCGAATCTGGACGCGGTAGCCCACGGCGAGGTGGGGAAAATCCACGCGGACGTGGGGAGAGCGGCCGATCCGGTGCGGGGAACGCGGGGACCGGCCGCGGGGACCGTGGGGACCTGGTGTGGGGAGAACGACGGCTACGTGTGGGGAGGAATGCTCCCCACGGTCGACGGGGTGTGGGGACCCTTTTTCGTTGAATTCCCCGCACCTGCGGGCGATGGTAAAACTGCGACAGCGGAAAGGGCGACGTGGTTGCGGACGCTTTCTCCTTCGAAAAACTCGAGCCGATCGAGGCTCGCATCCTCAAGCTGGCGGGCAAGCTCGGTTACCTGATCCTGACGGACCGCAGCGACCGCGCGCACGAGGACCGCGTCGGGCGGTTCGACTGCGACGAGGGCTCCGCAGAACCCTACCGGGACGACGCCGTGTGCTCCGCCGCGGGCGGGTACCTGATCGTGCCGCCGACCCCTCGCGCCGGGGCGGACGACGGCGACGAAGACGAACACTCCGGCGACGACGAGCCGAGCGAGTCAGGCGACGACGCCGATCCCGACGACGGCGGGGAACCGGGGTGGCCCCCGGAGTACGACGACGAGGACGACGCCGGGGAACCGGACCCGCCGACCCACCGCAGCGGGCCGATCAGCGACCTGGAGATCGCCCGCGCCGCGTGCCGCTGGCTGCGCGACTGCGCGGCCCGCAACACCGTCGGCGATCCGATGCGCCGCTTCCGCGTCCGCATCTACGGCCCCAAGGCCACCGACAAGCTCGACAGCGGCTCGTTCGTGTGCCGCAACCACGACTACGCCGACGAGGTGGACACCGAGGCCGCCGACGCGGCTGTGCGCGAGTTGCGCATCCCCCCGCCGACCTTCGACCAGGCGGCCAAGGACAGCACGCTGCGAGGGCTCAAGTCGCTGGGCGACTACTACGCCCAGTGGGGCCAGATCGTGCTGGGCTCGGTGGGCCAGCTCCAGGGCGTCAACAACGCCATGCTCGCCCGGCTCCACCGCCAGCTCCAGGAGTCCCGCGGCCAGGTCGACGAGCTCGTCGCGTCCATCCTCGAGTACCGCCACAACGAGGTCGAGGCGTACGAGCGCCGCCGCATCGAGGAGCACGCCGGCGACACCCGCAGCGAACTCGCCCGCGACGCCCTGCAGCAGCTCGGCACCGCGGCCACCGCGTTCCTGGCAGGCCGCTCGTTACCGCCGGACCTGCTCGAGACCTTCGGCGCACTCAGCACCAGCCCGGAGCTGACCGAGGCGCTGCGTGACCCCCGCGTCCGCGCCTTGATGAAGGACCCCGACAACCTGCGCGGACTCGCGGCCATGCTCCAGGCCGCGGGCAAGCAGGCCCAGGCCGCCCAGCAGCAGCAGGGCTCGGCCGGGGCCGGACCTTCGGACGCCGACGACCCACCGGCGTCCGACCCCCACACCACGCAACCCGACCCTCCCGCCGCGGGCTGATCCGCGACCGGGAGGACGTGATCCCGCTGCGCCCGGAGCGCAGCAGAAAGAGGTTTCCCATGCCCCGTTTCCCCAAGGCCCGACGCAAGAACAAGTCCGTCTCCGTGTTCGAGCAGGCCCACCGCTTCTACGGCCCGGCGTTCGAGGTCACCAGCTCCCGCGAGCTGGCCGACTCCATGGCCGAGTGGGGCGATCTGGCGCCCCCCGAGCGCACCTTCACTCTGACCCACCTGCTCTACCTCAACCTGATGGCCCAGGCCGGCACCCACCTGCTGCTGCGCAAGGTCTGGGAGACCATCGAGGACCTGGCCGACGTGATGGAGGACCAGGCCGACCGCGGCGGCGAGGACGACGACGACGACGACGACGAGGACGAGGAGGGCGACGCCGCGGCCGGCGGCGACGAGCAGGACGTGGACGACCTCGAGGCGGACGACGGCGAGCCCGCCAAGGTCCCGGCCGCTCCGCCCGGCGTCACCATCCCGGTCGCCGTCACACCGCCCGTGGAGGACCACGACGAGGACGACCAGGACGACGACCAGGACGACGGCCCCCAGCCCGACGACCTGGACGAGGGCGACGAGGGATGACCGGCCAGACCCCCACTCGGTCCGCCGGGCAGCTCCCCGCCGAAGCCATGGCGAGCGGCGACCGGGCCATCCGTTTCAACCTCGTCCTTCCCAGCGCGAGGATCGGGTTCGGCGCGTTCGCGATTGACCCTCTGGCCGAGGTGATCGGCGCCCCCGTGGCCGACATCCTGGAGTCGCTGATGACCGGTCCCGTCACCCAGCGCCCCTCCCAGGCCGGCCCGGCAGTCGACGTCTACCCCCTCCATCTCCCCGAAGGCGAGGGCCTTGCCCTCCCGCTCGGCCGCTGGGGCGAGCTGGGGTTCCGGAATGAGCGATCAATGCTCGTCCTCACCGTCCCGCTCCCGGCCACATCTTGGATCCAACGCAAGCTCGCCAGCGCCATCGTGCGCGGTCCCGACCACCTGCTCGGCCAGGACGGCACCGCCCGCGTGGCACGGTTCTGGCTGCGCCTGCAGCCGGGGATGAGCGCTTCGTTTCCGCTGGGGGTGCTGGGGGAGATCGGGCTGGAGGCAAGTCGATCTCGCTGAGCATTCAAAACACCTGGTAGGGTTGGTGTCGGATGGATTAAGCTGATTTCCTTAGGGAGTAGCCATGCCTCCGCGTTCCGCACTGCTCAGCTCTATCGCCGCGAAACTCGCAGACTACCGCACGGGGGAGATTCCGCAGATCGACGTCGGACGAGTAGACAGATGGGTTCGCCAGTTCGATCCTGCGGTCCAGGCTCCGATTCTCGCTGAAATGGACCACGTGTTCGACCACATGTACTGCACCAGAATCGAAGTGGTCGGTTTCCTGCAGAACCTCGTGATGAACCCGAACATCACGAAGGGCAAACCGCAATCGGGCGCATCGGCCGAAAGGGGGCGCTGGTAAAATCGCGCCGGGTTTGACGTAA
>CAZOYV010000479.1:0-2847 GCA_964584075.1 uncultured Rickettsiales bacterium
TCGTCGCCGGAGTCGTCGTCGCCGGTGTCGTCGTCGCCGGTGTCGTCGTCGCCGGTGTCGTCGTCGCCGGGGTCGCAGTCCTCGACGTCCTCGTCGTCGATCAGGTCGTCGCAGTCGTTGTCCACGCCGTCGAAGCAGTCCTCGGTGGCGTCGGGGTTGATCGCGTCGTCGCCGTCGTCGCAGTCGCCCTCGCAGACCAGCCAGCCGTCGAGGTCGTCGTCGGCCTCGTCGGCGGGGATGACCTCGTCGCAGTCGTTGTCCACGCCGTCGCAGACCTCGGTCGCGCCGGGGTTGGTGGTGTCGTCGGCGTCGTCGCAGTCCTCGCAGGCGAGCCAGCCGTCGAGGTCGTCGTCGACCTCGTCCGCCGGGATCACGTTGTCGCAGTCGTTGTCCAGGCCGTCGCACAGCTCCGGCGCCCCGACGTAGACGTCGACGTTGGTGTCGTCGCAGTCGTCGACGCAGTTGTAGTAGCCGTCGCCGTCCAGGTCCTCGCCGGCGCCCTCGTCGATGTCGAAGTCGCAGTCGTTGTCGATCCCATCGCACAGCTCCGGCGCGCCGAGGTAGACGGTGGCGTCGGTGGTGTCGCAGTCGCCCTGGCAGGCGGCCTGGCCGTCGCCGTCCTGGTCGATCTCGTTGGCCGGGATGCTGCCGTCGCAGTTGGTGTCCAGCCCGTCGCAGGCCTCGACGGCCCCGTCGTAGACGGTGGCGTCGGTGTCGTCGCAGTCGCCGTCGCACTCGGACTGGCCGTCGCCGTCGTCGTCCACGTCCTCGTCGGTGGTCGGGTCGCAGTCGTTGTCCAGCCCGTCGCACAGCTCCGGCGCGCCGTCGTAGACCGTGTCGTCGGCGTCGTCGCAGTCGCCGTCGCACTCGGACTGGCCGTCGCCGTCGTCGTCCACCGTCTCGTCGGTGGTCGGGTCGCAGTCGTTGTCGATCCCGTCGCACAGCTCCGGCGCGCCCGGGTACACCTCGTCGTCGGTGTCGTCGCACTCCTCGCACTCGAGCCAGCCGTCCATGTCGAGGTCCACCTCGTCGGCGGGCACGACCGTGTCGCAGTCGTTGTCCACGCCGTCGCAGATCTCGGTGGCCCCCGGGTAGGTCAGGTCGTCGGTGTCGTCGCAGTCGTTGCAGGCCAGGTAGCCGTCGCCGTCGCCGTCCACCTCGTCCGCCGGGATCGACCCGTCGCAGTCGGTGTCCTTGCCGTCGCACAGCTCGACCTTGGCGCCCGGGTTGACGGTGGCGTCGTTGTCGTCGCAGTCGCCCTGGCACGCGGTGTAGCCGTCGCTGTCGTTGTCGTCGCCGGTGCCCTCGTCGACGTCCCCGTCGCAGTCGTTGTCCAGGCCGTCGCACTGCTCCGGCGCGCCGGGGTAGGTCTGGGCGTTGGCGTCGTCGCAGTCCCCGTCGCACACCAGGTAGCCGTCCCCGTCGTCGTCGACCTCGTCCGCCGGGATCGACCCGTCGCAGTCGTTGTCCAGCCCGTCGCAGTCCTCGGTGTTGCCGTCGTACATCGTGATCTCGGTGTCGTCGCAGTCGCCCTCGCACTCGGCCTGGCCGTCGCCGTCGTCGTCGATCTCGGTCGCCGGCACCACGCCGTCGCAGTCGTTGTCCAGCCCGTCGCACTCCTCGGTGAAGCCGTCGCCGATGGTGTCGTCGTTGTCGTTGCAGTCGCCGGCGCACACCAGCTGGCCGTCGCCGTCGGCGTCGACCTCGTCGGCGTCCGGCGCCCCGCTGCAGTCGTTGTCCAGCCCGTCGCACAGCTCCTGGCTGAAGCCGGGGTTCATCTGGGCGTTGGTGTCGTCGCAGTCGTTCTCGCACACCATCCAGCCGTCGCCGTCGGCGTCGACCTCGTCGGGGCCCGGGCCGCCCTGGCAGTCGCTGTCCAGCCCGTCGCAGATCTCCGGCGCCCCGGGGTACACGTCGTCGTTCTGGTCGTTGCAGTCCCCCTGGCAGTCGAAGTACCCGTCGCCGTCGTCGTCGTCCTCGTCGTCCGGGATCACGCCGTTGCAGTTGTTGTCCAGCCCGTCGCAGATCTCCGGGTTGCCGGGGAACATCGCGTCGTTGGCGTCGTCGCAGTCGCCCTCGCACTCGGCGTAGCCGTCGCCGTCGTCGTCGATCTCGTCCGCCGGCACCACGCCGTCGCAGTCGTTGTCCAGCCCGTCGCACTCCTCGTCGGCGCCGGGGTAGGTCTCGGCGTTGCCGTCGTCGCAGTCGTCGTCGGCGGTGCCCGGGACCCCGTCGGGGCCGCAGGTCGTCACGCCGTCGCCGTCGGTGTCGAAGTCCTCGTCGACGTCCCCGTCGCAGTCCTGGTCGACCCCGTCGCAGACCTCGGCCGCGTCCGGGTTGACGGAGGCGAGGTTGTCGTCGCAGTCCCCCTCGCAGACGCGGAACCCGTCGCCGTCGGCGTCGTCCTCGTCCGCCGGGATCACCCCGTTGCAGTCGTCGTCGATCCCGTTGCACTCCTCGGGGTGGAACGGGTGGATCTCCGGGTTCGTGTCGTCGCAGTCGTTCTGGCAGATCCGGTAGCCGTCGCCGTCGTCGTCGGCCTCGTCCGCCGGCACCGCGCCGTCGCAGTCGTTGTCCAGCCCGTCGCACAGCTCCGGCGCGCCCGGGTACACCGTGTCGTCGTCGTCGTCGCAGTCGTCGCACTCGCACGAGCCGTCGCCGTCCACGTCCGGCACCTCGTCGTCGTCGCAGTCGATGTCCGTGTCGCAGTCGTTGTCGATCCCGTCGCAGACCTCGGTCGCGTCCGGGTTGATCGCCGCGTCGCCGTCGTCGCAGTCGTTCTCGCAGACCATGAACCCGTCGCCGTCGCTGTCGTCCTCGTTGGACGGCACGATCCCGTCGCAGTTG
>CAZOYV010000480.1:0-2809 GCA_964584075.1 uncultured Rickettsiales bacterium
CTTCGGCGACGACGACGAGGACGACGACTTCGGCGACGACGACGACGACGACGAGGAGTTCGGCGCGCGCCGGAGGCGCCGCCGGCGCCGGCCGGGTCGGGGTCGGGGTCGCCGGGGTCGCGGCCGGGGTCGCGGGCGCGGCAAGGGCCGCGGCAAGGGCCGGGGCAAGGGTCGCGGGCGCGGCAAGGGTCGCGGCAAGGGCCGGCCCAAGAGCAAGAAGCGCAACCGCACCAAGACCGGAGGTCCCATGGGCTGGGCGGCGACCATCGTGTCGGGCTCGGACTCGAGCACCTCGGAGAGCGGCGGGCCGGTGTCGGCGCAGATCCGGCTGCAGCACGACTTCGAGAGCGAGGACGTGATCATCACGTCGACCGACGAGGGCGCCAAGGTCACGGCGATCTACTTCGGCGACAAGCTGGTGTTCAACGCGCCCGACGGGCTCGACCTGAGCATCTTCGCGGCCAACTCGTTCGTGCGGAAGCTGGTCAAGGGTCAGCGGCTCGAGGGCGGCCTGGACATCATCGTGCAGGGCACGCTGACGTCCGCGGCCACGCTCAACGCGGCCATCACCGGCTGGAAGCCGGCGGCGTAACCGGCGCGGTGGCGAGGGGGGCGGCGCGCCCGTCCCCCTCCCACCGGACCGGCCAGAGAGGTGAGGCGTCATGGCGTACGCGAAGGCGACCATCAGCGGCGTGACCGAGGCCGAGACCGACCGGCACGCCCTCAAGCCGCACGTGTCGCGCGGCGGCACCCGGTCGGTGCTGATCCACCGGGTAGCGATCAAGCAGAAGCTGCCGGAGATCGACCCCGAGCAGCCCGAGACCGGCACCGGCTACCTGGTGCGGCTGTTCGACCACCCCAGCTCGCGCATGGCGCTGCTGGAGCTGGTGGTGCCCCACGGCGGCCAGGAGCAGCCCGTCAACCGCCCCGACGCGGTGCTGATGGGCCAGGCGACGCGCGCCCAGACCTACACCGGGCACCTGTACGCGACCGTGCAGTGCATGGGGCCGGTGGGCGAGGGCTTCGAGAAGTCGGTGCTGATCGAGGTGATGACGTCCCGGGTGTAGCCGGCGGCGTCGGGAGGAACGGCGATGACGGGTATCGCGCTGTACGGAGCGACCGAGCACGACTTCCGGGACTTCCCCAACGTCTACCTCGGCAACGTCTGCGGCCTGCGCTCGAGCATCCAGCTCGGCGGCGGGGGCGGCCTGGTGGTGCGCCCGGTGTGCATCCCGGGCTCGACCTACCGCGAGTCGTTCCTGGCGCCGGGCTCGGGGGAGTTCATCGGCTACGCGCTGGTGGGCGAGGCGATCACCGGCTCCGAGGCGAAGCTGTACGTCGAGGTCGACGGCGAGGAGATCGGCTCGCTCGACCTGACGACCCTGGTTCCGGGCACGCCGACCGAGCTGGTGCTCGATGGTGCGGTGGCCGAGCTCGGCGAGACCGTGATCACGGTGCGCACCGAGTGCTCGGAGGACGTGGTCCCGGGCGCCGACCTGTCGGTGATGTTCGCCGGCAAGGAAGGCGACGGGATGGAGATCCTGGGGCTGCTGCTCGGCTTCGGCAAGAAGGTCGTCGAGCGCCCCGAAGAGCCGCCCCTGTAGGGCGTGAGAGGACGAGACCATGACGCTGCATGGACTGGACGACGTGATGCGCAAGCTGCTGACCCGCACCGACGTGCACAAGCAGCTCGGCGCGGTGATCCCCGGCACGCTGGAGTTCCTCGTGCCGATCCTGCACGACGGCGAGATCGAGCAGATCGGCCTGGTGACCGCCACCAGCCCCGACCAGGGCGCCGGGGCGTTCACCTGCGCGATCAAGAACGAGACCCGCGACCTGGACCTGGTCGACGGCGGCGGGCCGGTGAACCTGCACGGCATCGCCCCGGCGGTGATGTTCGACGTGGGGATCGCCAAGCCCAACGCCCCGGTGTCGGTGGGCGACGTGCTCAAGTTCACGGTCGAGGTCACCGACGGCGGCGCCAGCGGTGGCGACGACCTGCAGGCGGTGATCGAGTACCGCAAGGCGATGAAGGAGTAGCACCCGCGCGCGTGGTGCGCACGGATCGCTGACCTTTCACGAGGACGACCCCCCGCTCGTCACCGGCGGTGGCCCGGGGGCTGCCACGGAGGACGGGCGAAACGATGTCTCCCCCCCGGTCATCGAAGAGGCACCAGCCGGCGGCTACCTCACTGTCCGTCCGGAGCAACCGGCTGACCTTGAAGGCGGCCGGGGGGGAGCGCGTGTCCGGCAAGTGGATCCACGCTTTCTCCACCGAGGCCGAGGCGTCCTGCTCGCGGGTGCTCCAGTTCAGCTCGGACCGCGGACCGTTCGAGGCCGAGGTCCAGTGGTCGTCGGGCGAGGGGGTGAGCAACCGCGTGGTGGTGACCGTGCCGTTCAGCACCCAGCTCACCGTCCTGGCCAAGACGTTGATCGTCAAGCTGCGCAACCTGTGCGACGAGGACAACCGCGTCACCACGACCATCGATGACGGGTTCGCGCCGAGCCGCAACCAGGTGTCGCTGCGCAGCTCCGGGTTCGGGGAGTGGGACGTGCCGCCGCACGCCAAGACCGTCGTGTGCCACATGGCGGACTACACCGACGAGGACAGCATCTACCTGGTCTTCCTCGACGGCCAGGGGGTCACCCGCTTCCGGCGGGCGATCTCCGAGCTGAGCGAGGCCACCGGCGTGCCGGTGGGATCGGCCCGCAAGATGCGCCTCGAGGGGGCGGGCGAGACGGCGTTCGAGCTCGTCTGCACGCTGGGGATGTAGCCATGCGCATCGCCGTCAAGCTGACCTTCGACGAG
>CAZOYV010000481.1:0-2767 GCA_964584075.1 uncultured Rickettsiales bacterium
CCGAGATTCCTGGCTGAGTGGCTCTCAACTCGACATAACGCGGCGCTCGACATTATCGCCAGCAACGCCTTCGTGGTCCACGACCACGAGCACGACCAGACCGCGATCCAGGTGATCACCACGGACATCACCGAGCAGCGCCGCCGCGAGGCCGAGCGGGAGGCCCTCGAGGCGCGGATGCAGCAGACCCAGAAGCTGGAGAGCCTCGGCGTGCTCGCCGGCGGGATCGCCCACGACTTCAACAACCTGCTCACCGGGATCCTCGGCAACGCCGGGCTGTGCAAGGAGCTGGTCCCGGGCCACTCCGCGGCCCACGATCGCCTGGAGCGCATCGAGCACGCCGCCCGCGAGGCGGCCCAGCTGACCCGCGGGATGCTGGCCTATGCCGGCCGCGGGCGGTTCCAGCTCGGCCCGGTGGAGCTCTCGGCGCTGGCCGAGGACTGCCGCCCGCTGATGCACGCCGCGGTGGCGCCGCGCGGGGAGCTGGACGTCGCGGTCCAGCCCGGCCTGCCGCCGGTCACCGCCGACGCGACCCAGCTGCGCCAGGTGCTGATGAACCTGGTGACCAACGCCGCCGACGCCCTCGACGGCGAGGGGGGCCGCGTGGCGGTCCGCACCCGCCTGGAGCAGCGCACCATCGAGCAGCTGCGCAACCGCCACTTCGAGCTCGACGAGCCCCGCCCCGGCCCCCACGTGTGCCTCGAGGTCGAGGACACCGGCCACGGGATGGACGCCGCGACCCAGGCCCGGATCTTCGAGCCGTTCTTCTCGACCAAGTTCACCGGCCGCGGGCTGGGGCTGGCCGCCGTTCTGGGGATCGTGCGCAGCCACCACGGCAGCCTGGCGGTGCGCTCGGACCCCGGCGTCGGGACCTGCGTGCGGGTGTGGCTCCCGGTGGCGGTCGAGGAGTGACGCCCCGCGGGCGGCCCCGCGGCGCTACAGCGCCTCCACCAGCGCGGGGATCCGCTCGGCCATGAAGCCGCCGGCGGCCGCCGCGCCGTGGTCCCCGGCGAGCCGCACCTCCCACACGATCTCGCCGTCCGGGGTGACCTCGAACAGCCGGCTCTGGTCGTCGTTCGGGACCAGCGTCCCGGCGACGACCAGCGTGTTGCCGTTGGCCAGCCGGTCGGCGTCCCCCATCGCGAAGTTGAACCACGCGTCGTCGGCCAGCGCGCCGGGGTACTCCCACACGATCGCGGCGGTCATCGCGTCCTGGTCCAGGTCGTACTCGATCACCCGCGAGTAGTCCCGCCCCATGTCGCCGTTGTCGTAGATCAGCAGGGTCCCGCCGGGCAGGAACTCGGGCGCGTGGGCGTGGGACGGCCAGGGGTACTCGTGCTCGGTGAGCATCGCGAAGTCCCCGCCCTCCCCGAACGCCCAGATCAGGTCGCCCGAGGCCCGGTCGACCTTGTACAGCGTGCTGATGTTGCGCGTGTTGTAGTACATCGCGCCGTCCTCGACATCGAGCAGCGCCGCGTTGCCCCACGAGTAGATCGGGTGGGCCCCGGCGAGGTACTCGGCGGCGTGCCACTCCCACACCGTCTCCAGCTCGGGCGTGATCTCCTCGATGATGTCGAAGCCCTCGGTGTCGACCACCTCGTAGTACATCACGACGTAGTGGCCGTTCGGGCGGCGGTAGAACCGGTGGTGCATCTCGCCGGGGGTCAGGAACTCGCTGACCTCGATCTGCTCGGGCCCCTGCCACGCCACCTCGCCGGCC
The DNA here is from genome assembly GCA_964584075.1 of uncultured Rickettsiales bacterium. Taxonomy (GTDB): domain Bacteria; phylum Myxococcota_A; class UBA796; order UBA9615; family CAYRNR01; genus CAZOYV01. Next base: position 1,721 of record CAZOYV010000481.1, read on the forward strand.
AGGTCGACCTCGGTGGGGTGCTGCCCCGAGCCGACCCCGCCGCCGATCAGCACCCGCTCGCCGTCCACCAGCGTGACCTCGATGTCGGCGCGGCCGTCGTCGCCGGGCAGCTGGTGGTACCACACCACCTCGCCCTCGGCGTCGAGCATCACCGCCCGGACCGGGGAGAACACGTCGCCGATCGCGATGTTGGTCAGCGTCCACCCGGGCTCGACGCGCGCCTCGTCGAGCACGGTCAGCTCCACCACCAGGTCGTCGAACGGCAGCGCGCCGGTGGTGTAGCTGCCCTCCTCGCTGCGCAGCTCGGTGCCGTCCTCGAGCACCGTCACCGCCTGCCAGGCGTAGGTCGTGGACGGCCGCATCCCGATCACCGCGATGTCGTGCTCGGTGACCGGCTCGTCGTCCTCGACGTAGTACGCCAGCTCGCCCTCGCCGAACTCCACGCGCGTGGTCCCGGGCGAGTCGCTGCTCCAGCGCACCAGGCAGCTGATCGTGCTGTTCGGGTTGTCCTCGACCACGGGGCCGTCGAGCGGGGGCGTACAGCCCAGCGCCAGCAGGGCCAGCGCGGCCAGCGCGGCGCGGGGGTCCGGGTGTGCGCGGCTCATCGCGTCCTTCCTTGGATCGAGCTCCTCCGAGTCCGCTGGCCACAGAACGTACGGGAGCCGCGGAAGAGGGACAATCGCGGCGTGAAAAGTGCCGGAGGTGGTGCTGGAAGCTGGCGGTCGCCCCCTGAGGCGCGACCGGACGTCAGGGTGGAGCCGCCTGGTCGCTGTCGTTCCACCCCCAGCAGACCAGGTAACCATCGCTACGAACGGCGCAGGCGTGGCCGGCGCCGGTCGCCACCTGCGTGTACTCTCCCACGGGCGGTTCGACGGGGAAGGTCGGCTGTCCCCAGCAGGTCAGGGAGCCACTGGCGTCCAGGGCGCAGCTGTGTCGACCACCGCCTGTCGCGATCGCCGCGTACGTGCCGGGCGGCGCATCCAGCTGCTCCAGCTCGTCGAGACCCCAGCACAGGATCTCTCCGCTCGTGGTCAGGGCACAGCTGAA
>CAZOYV010000482.1:0-2737 GCA_964584075.1 uncultured Rickettsiales bacterium
TCAGGGGGTCAGATCTGGGGAGCGAAGTGGGGTCAGTTTCGGTGAGCGCCTAAGGCCAGCTCCGAACAGCTCCCGGCGCGCTTCCCGCGGCTTCACGGATGCATGTTCCCGGTCCTTGCACAGACGCGTCAGCGTCGTCGTGGCCAGGGTGCGCTTCCCCGGCGGGCTCCAGCACGGCAGCGGCTCCTTCAGGCGCCGCTCCAGTTCACGGCGCGGCCGTCCCGAGAACCGGTGGAACTCGTCCAGCAGCACCCGCAGCCAGGGTTGGTCCCCGTCACCCAGGAAGTGGGGGGTGACGGTGGCACCGTTCACGCTACACGCGCACCGCAACAGCTTGCCTGGAAACAAGGCCCCTCCTCCTCTTGCGTGACTGGAACACCTCCGAGCTCTGCCGGACCACCAGCTCGTAGACCAGGGCTCGCTTCCCCTTCGCCGGCCGCAGGATGCGGCCCACTCGCTGGACGTGCTCGCGCTGCCCCTGGGTGCCGCCGACCACGATCGCCACGTCGGCGGCCGGGACGTCCAGTCCCTCGTTCAGCACCCTCGCAGAGACCAGGGCTCGCAGCTCACCCCCCCGGAAGCGTTCGAGGACCTCTTCCCGCTCCGGGCGACCGATGTCGCAGGTGATAGGCATGATCAGGTGCTTGCGCGCGATGGTATAAGCGGTCTCGTTGTCCGCGGTGAACACGAGCACCCTCGCGCCCCGATGGCGGCCGAGCAATGCCCCCAGCGCGTCGGCCTTGCCCCTGGTGTACGTCAGCATCTTCCGCGCACGGCGCCACGATTCGACCGCCCGCCGGCCTTCCGGCGTCCTGTACGCACTGGTCAGGAAGTCCGTCCAGTTCGCTCCCGGGCAGGTGCGACGGAACTGCCTGAACACGGGACGGAAGCGCGCCATCTCCTCGTCGTAGCGCTGCCGCTCGTCGGCCGTGAGATCGACGGTGATCGTCATCAGGTCGAAGTCGGCCAAGAAGCGGCCGGCCAGATCCTGGATCACCAGTTCGTACACCACCGGCCCGACGAGCTGAGTCAACGAAGCGACCCCGTCTCCATCCGCCGGCGGCGTGGCCGTCAACCCCATGCGGGCGCCGGCGACGCTCATCTCCAGGGCCTCGTCCCTCACCGCACCGCCGAAGTGGTGGGCCTCGTCGACGACCATCATCCCGAAGCGGTCCCCCAGCTCGTGCATCCTCCGGTAGGCGCTCTCGTAGGTCGAGACCGTGATTGCCTCCACACTCCGATCTCCATCGCCGAGGCGACCGATCGGTCCGGAATACAGCCGGGACAGCTCCCAGCACCACTGGTCGAGCAACACCCGGGTCGGCACCAGGCAGATGGCGCTCGTCTTCGCCCGGGCCATCGCCGCGATGGCCGTCCGGGTCTTGCCGCTACCCGTGGGCAGGACCACGATCCCCTTTCGGTTCGCCAGGTCCCATGCATCCAGTGCCGCGACCTGATAGGGCCGAAGCTCGATCTCGCGAAACCGTCCGGAAATCGGTCGGCGGACGGACAGGCCGTCCGAGAATCGGACGCCTTCGCTCTTCAGTACGGAGAGGATCTCGGCGTATCGATAGGCGGGCGCCCGGTATGTACTCACCCGTGGATCCCAGAGAACGCCGGGCAATCCACGGACATCCGGGTGTCCGTTCAGCTCCTCGAACAGCAGGGTTCCCCTGTCGAATCGAATACGCATGGCATGGATGACTTGCAGCATCCGTGCCGGCTCATCGACCTGGGCTGAAAGGCCACACGGGGTTCCAGTCCGGCAACACTTGCTGGCCTCCACCGGTACCATGTGGTATGACTCATAGAGTTACGACTCAATGAGTCTTGTCTCCAAAGGGGTATGCCCTTCACTCCAGTCCAGGAAGATGCCATCGCCTCCGGAGAAGTACGCTGAGGCCATTCCGCAGGGGCTCTACAGCCTCCAGCCTGGAGCACGAAGCCCAATCCTCGAACGCGGCAACCGGCACGACCACACACTCCCATCCAACCGACTTCGTGGCCGCTTGCTGGAGTGAAGGGCATACCCCTTTGTCTCCATGTTTCTCATGTGACGCTAGCTCGGGAGTCCCATGGAGTTCATCGGACGCAGACGCGAACTGGACATGCTCGGCCGAGCCTACGCATCCGGTCGGAGCTCGCTGATCCCGATCTACGGACGCCGACGCATCGGCAAGAGCGAGCTCGTTCGCCGGTTCATGCGGGATCGCCCCGGCATCTACCTGCTGGGCAAGCAGGCGCCCGAGCAACACCAGATCGAGGAGTTCCTGCACCTGGCGTCCACCGTCCTGCGCGAGCCGTTGCTGGAGCGATTGGCCGTCACTGGCTGGAAGGAGGCGCTGGAGATCGTCCTGCAAAAATGGACCGCCGAAGTGCCGCTGGTGATCGCACTGGATGAGTTCCAGTGGCTCGTGGAGTCGAGCCCCGAATTGCCTTCCATGCTCCAGGACCTGTGGGACGTGCAGTGGCAGGACAGCAACCGAGTCATGTTACTGCTGTGCGGATCCCACATCGGCTTCATGGAACGCAAGGTGCTGGGCCGAAAGAGCCCCCTATTCGGCCGGCGAACGGCCCAGATCCTCCTGCGGCCCTTCGGCCATGTCGAGGCTGCCCGGTTTCAGCGCGACTACTCGCTGGTGGACCAGGCACGGACCTGGTTCATCTGCGGCGGCGTGGCCCTTGTCAAGCGACACCCGAATCTGACCCCCTTGCGACATGAGGAATTGACCCCCCT
>CAZOYV010000483.1:0-2679 GCA_964584075.1 uncultured Rickettsiales bacterium
GCGAGTCGGACCATCCGAGTGGAGCCCAACTTCCGGAATCGGGAAGTTCAGGGCGAGTCGGACCATCCGAGTGGAGCCCAACTTCCGGAATCGGGAAGTTCAGGGCGAGTCGGACCATCCGAGTGGAGCCCAACTTCCGGACATGGATATCTGGTTGGCTCAGCCTCGAGGAAATATGGCTACGTTCGTCCGGCGCCGACTCCCGCCCGACTTCCACTTTCTGTCGCGATCAGAGCCATTTTCTGGAAGTCGGATGTCCGAGTTCCAGATTCTGGCGCTCATTGCGCCAAAAACTGGAAGTCGGGTGGACAACGTCGCATGGGGTCGTGTCGTTGCTGAGGCAACCGGACAACCACGCTTCCGGAATGTGGCGTCCAGGTCGGATCTGGATCGTCCGCGGTCCGCCGCGACGCCCTCCCACCTGAGCCCCCCCCTCCCGAGACCCTGCTCCTGGGCCCGATCCCGACCCGTCCCCACCATCGACGGGAGGACCGGATTCGGATCGCGAGATCAGGGCGCCGTCAGGTCCACGACCGCGGTGCTGCCGTCCCAGCGCAGGGGGGTGGCGTAGGGGGCGACCAGCGCCTCGAGCACGGGGCGGGCCTCGTCGGCGGGGATCACGGTGGGCTGGTAATGGACCAGCTCGTTGTTGGTCCCGATCAGGTCGAGCTCGACGCGCGCCACGGCCCCGTCGGCGACCTGCAGGCGGGCGACCAGGCCGTAGCCCGGCTGGCCCTCCTCGAAGCGGCCCCTGGTGCCGAACGTGAAGTTGCCCAGGCTGTACAGGATCGGGACGCCGCGGTAGACCTCGACGCCCTGCGCGCTGTGCGAGTGGTGGCCGATCACGGCGTCGGCGCCGAGGTCGACGATGCCGCGGCCGAGGCGCTCCTGGCCTCGCTGGACGGGGCTGTAGTTCTTGCCCCAGTGGCAGTGGACGAGGACCACGTCGGCGCCCTCGACCTGGCGCAACCGCTCGATGTCCTCGGCGATCCCGACCCGCTCGAGGCGCGCCACGCCGGCCCCCTCGCCGTCGGCGAAGTAGCCATGGTGCTCGTAGTCGGTGCGGGGCTGCTGGTAGGCCAGCAGCCCGATCCGGAGGCCGCCGCGCTCGACCACCACGCCCCCCCGCGCCGCGGCCTCGTTCGGGCCCGCGCCGAGCGGCACGAGGTCGGCCTGCTGCAGGGCCTCGATGGTGTCGAGCAGCCCGGTGGTCCCGTAGTCCATCGCGTGGTTGTTGGCCAGCACGAGCACGTCGAAGCCGGTCCTGCGCAGCACGTCGGCGACGACCGGCTTCTGCTTGTAGGTCCACTTCTTGTCGGGACGCAGCTTCTCGTCGTGGCGCGTGATCGGCGCCTCGAGGTTGCCCATCACGAGGTCGGCGTCGGACAGCAGCGGCGCCACCTGCTGGAACGGGTAGCCGTAGCCGTGCTTGCGGATCTTGTGCCGGGCGGCGTGGCCGATCATCAGGTCGCCCACCGCCACCAGGGTGGCCTCGCCGGCGGCGCTCCCGGCGACCGGCTCCCGGGGGGCGGCCCGCGGGATCGGCTGCAGCGGCGACAGCAGCCACAGCAGGCCGGCGGTGGCCGCGCCCGCGAGGAGGGCGACCACGGGGAGCTGCAGTCGCTGGTGCGGTCGGCCCACGGCTCGCTCCATTCGCGTCGCCGCATCGTAGGGACGCGCCGCCGAGGGGGTCAACCCGGCGGGGAGCCAGCTGCCATCAGAACGACACCGCGCGGCCACTTCCTCTACACTGTGTTCGCCTACAACCTGGGGGAATTGCATCGCGCGCTAGCGCACCCCGCGGACGTCCGGTGGCGCCCGCGGACGAGACACATCGGGAGGTGGGGATCATGACCCTCCGTGACGGCTTCGACGCTCGGCTGCTCGCGATCGCGCTGGTGGGCGCGCTGGCGCTGCTCGGCTGCCCCGACGATCAGGACGACGACGCGACCGACGACGATATCGGCGACGACGACCTCGGCGACGACGACCTCGGCGACGACGACTCCGGCGACGACGACGTCGGCGACGACGACTCCGGCGACGACGACTCCGGCGACGACGACTCCGGTGACGACGACTCCGCGCCGGTGCTCGGCGCGGGCGACATCGTGTTCACCGAGGTGATGCAGAACCCCGCCGCGGTCGGCGACAACGAGGGCGAGTGGTTCGAGGTGTTCAACACCACCGCCGGGGATCTGGACCTGTCGGGCTGCACGATCACCGACGCGGGGTCCGAGTCCCACGTGATCGCCGGGCCGCTGACCGTCGGCGCGGGCGGGTACGCCGTGCTGGGGCGCAACGCCGACACGGGCACCAACGGCGGCGTGACGGTCGACTACGCCTACTCGGGGCTCGATCTGGCCAACGGGGACGACGAGCTGATCCTGACCTGCACCAACGAGATCGACCGCGTGGAGTGGGACGGGGGCAAGACGTGGCCCGATCCCAACGGCGCGTCGATGAGCCTCGACGAGCAGTTCCTCGCCGACAACAACGTCGGCGCCAACTGGTGCGAGGCCCAGACCCAGATGACCGGCGGCGACTTCGGCACGCCCGGGGCCGCCAACGACCCGTGCACCACCGGCGACGACGACACCGCCGGCGACGACGACACCGCCGGCGACGACGACACCACCGGCGACGACGACACCGCCGGCGACGACGACACCGCCGGCG
>CAZOYV010000484.1:0-2664 GCA_964584075.1 uncultured Rickettsiales bacterium
CGGAAGGGGGTGGGGCATGGTCTCGACTCGCCAGCGCGAGAATTCGCGGGGGGGGGAGTCGTTCTGGCGCTCGTCCTCGCGCTCGCCGTCGCCAGTGTCCTGATCCTCGTCCATCGCCACCGCTGCCAACCGCCCACCGAGCCGGCACCTGACGGTACGCCCGGCCTCGTCGTGTCGAAACCGTCGGTATCGACATCCCGGAGCGCTGCTCCGCCGTCGACCCCCGGACAGACGCTGGACGACCACTACCGCAGCGACGAGCGTCGCGCGGCGACGATCCACCAGGTCTGGCCCGATCTCACCGAGGCGGAGATCCGCCAGCTGATGGCGGAGTCCGGCCGGATCCACGGCGACCTGGAGGCCGCGGGGATCGGCAACGGACCACTGCATCTGCGATCGGAGCTGAAGGAGTTCGACGTGCCCGAGGATCTGGCTCGGGCGTACTACGAAGATCACCGGGAGTCGTTCGGGGGCCGCAGCTTCGAAGAGTCCCGGTCGTCCGTCGAGGCCGCGGTCCGCCTGCGGCTGCTGCGGCGGCAGTACTCCGCCGAGGGCGACCTGGTCGTCCTGGTCGAGGAGGCCGGCGGTGTGGACGGGTGACGAGACGCGGTGGCCCGCGGGCCACCCGGGAAGGAGCATCGCGATGGGGGGTGGGAGCATGAAGCGCGCTGGATGGTGGGGCGTCAGCGTCCTCTTCCTCGGGATCGGCCTCCCCGCGGGGGCCCAGGCGCCGCAGGGCGAGGAGCCGGCCGAGGAGGAATACGTCTGCCTGCACCAGGTCTCCGTGGACCAAGATGGATACGTGGTGGACTCGCTCGAGATGGGCTCGATGGAGGTGACCCTGGACAACCAGGACCCGTTCCTCGTCGATCCGGACCACCTGCGGGACCCGGACGGGAACCGCTACACCATCGAAGGCGGCATCTTCCAGGAGGGACCGGACGAGCCGCTGACCTACGAGATCGCGATCCTGCGCTACACGCCCGAGGTGGTCGACGAGGAGCAGGCCGTCACCGAGTTCCTCGAGACCAGCCCTGGCGCGACCCAGGAGGAGATCGACGAGTTCCTCGAGCGCTGGAACCACCCCGGCGAAGCCCCTCCCCCGTCCGTGTACGTCGACGCGGAGACGACCGCCTGGATCGAGACCGCCGCCGGGGACGAACTCCTCGACGTGCGGGTCGCCCTCGCCGATGCGCCCCCGCTGGACCTGCCCGGAGTCTCCAACGCGCTGCTGGACACCGAGCCCGCGCTGTGGCTCGCGGCGATGGAGGCCCGGCAGCTCGCCATCGAGGAGCGCAAGACCGAGATCTACGCGCTCCAGGATGACCTGCTCGCCGACCTGGACCCGGACGGCTACGAGGTCCTGTGGCGCAGCTGGGCGGTCTGCAGCGTCGGCCTCCGGGTGTCACCCGGCGTCGCCGGGTGGCTCGCGGGCGATCTTCGCGTTTCTCGAGGTCGAGGACGACTACGGACAGAACGCTCCGATGGAGGCGTTCATCGAGAAGGTCACGGAGCTGAACGTCGACGTGGTGAACTTCTCGTGGGGAGATCACGTGAACCAATGCAGCCTGAATCACGGCTCCCACGACAACATCGACACCGCCTACTTCGACGACATCTTCTGGGGGCAGATCGCCGGGAACGAGGGGCACCTGGCAGACACGACGCCGCCTCAGGAGTGCACTCCGCCCTACACGCCGTCCGGCTGCACGGTGAGGAGCGACGCGGTCGCGTCCGGGGCCTTCACGGTCGGTTCGATCAAGAAGACGGGGGACCTTGACACGGCGAAGATCTCTTGCGCGGACTGGGACTCGGGCAGCAGCCGTGGTGGAGATGGCCGGGGCCGTCCCCTCCTGAAGATCGTCGCCCCCTGCGGACGCGAGGGGACCAACAACGCGCGCCTCGGTTGCGTCGGGATCAACTGCTACCACGTGTATGGCGATGGCAGCTGCGGGACCAGCACGGCGTGTCCGATGGTCGTGGGCGCCGCGGCCAACCTCGAGGACTTCCTGCTGACCCACTATCCGCTCGGGACGGCCGACGATGCCGGCTTGATCTACGCCATCATGCTGCTCATGGGCGACGGTACCACCGAGTCCGGGGTCCAGGCCGAGACCACGCCCATCGACGAGCTGTGGGGCGTGGGCCGGATGCGGATGCGGTTGTTCACCGAGGCCGGGATGGATGCCCCCTGGCGCTGGGGGTTCAAGATCGCGGAGCTGGACCACGGCGAGACGATGGTCCAGCCGATCAACGTCGTTCGACCGACTGGAAACCAGCCCGTGCCGTCCCAGGCCCGCTGGTTCCGGGCGGCCCCGTGGTTCTACGAGCCCAGCATCGCCCTCCCCTACTACTGGGAGGACCGCGACCGGGACGATCCAGACGGACCGGGAAGCGGCATCGAGTAGGAGGCGCCATGGCTCGCTCCAACAGGACCCATGACATCGTGAATGGCCCCATCGGCTTCCTCGTGCTCCTCGTCTGGCTCGGAAGCGTTCTTGCCTGCAACAGAGATGTGGATGCGGACGATGTCGTCGACGATGACGTAGAGGATGATGACTTGGGAGATGACGACAGCGGCGACGACGATCAAGCCGACGACGATGCCAGCGACGACGACACCGACGACTGGATCGACCCGAGCGGCACCTACGTCTCCTCTCA
>CAZOYV010000485.1:0-2610 GCA_964584075.1 uncultured Rickettsiales bacterium
GCTGGCGGAGGCTTCCGCCAGCCCGGCGGCGGCGGAACGACGGCTCTGCATGCTTGGTGACGGCCGAAAACCCCTGCTATGCTCGTCCTGACAGGAGGGTTCGTGGATGGGCGGCGTCAGCGGCGGCGGAGCATTTTCCTACCGCCCTACCGCCATTGTCGGGAGATTCCGATGTACGAGACGCTTCGTTTCCTGATCATCGCGCTGGCGATGTCGACCTGTACGTTCGGCTGCGAGGTGCCGGGAGCCCACGAAGTAACCGACGATGACGCGGACGACGACGACGCGGACGACGACGACGCGGACGACGACGACGCGGCTGACGATGACGACGTGGAATCCTACGAAGTCACCCGGTTCCACGAGCCCGACGCCTGGCGGTCGGGCCTCGACGACAGCGCCCGGGACCTGGGCGGGTACGAGCCCGATGAGCCGGGCACCTACCCGGTGTTCGTCTGGACTGCTGGCACCGGATGTGACTGGTGGGAGACCAGCGGCCGGTACATCACCGAGCACATGGCCACCAGGGGATTCGTGGCCGTCTCGGTGGACTACAACAACGTTGAATATACCTACACCTGCGGCGAGGTGAACGCCAAGACGGCCAGTGTGTTCGACTCCGACGAACAGGACAGCGCGATCAGCGTCATCTGTGCCCGCGAAAAGGCCGACTGCGGCAAGGGCATCGTGACGGCGGGCTACAGCCAGGGGGCGCACCTGGCCAACCGGGCGGCGGACCACAACGAGGACGTGCGAGCGACCCTGCCGCTGGGCAACGGCATCGCCGTGGACCAGTGGCAGGACCTCACGCCGTGCCTGGGGATCGAGAACACGGCGATCACGTCCGATCGGATCCGCTCGATCGTCGGCGAGACCGACGAGCATTTCGGCGTCAGTCCCGACGGATTGGGGAACGGCCACCCCGGTGTCCGGGAGCAGCAGGAGATCACCACCGGGGCGAGCTGCGGCGACGATGCGTTCGACTGCATCGGCGAGGACGGCAGCGGCTGGTACATCGTACAAGCGCACGAGACCGGCTGGGGCTACGGCGGCCACGGGTTCTTTCTGAGCAAGACGATCCCCGGATTCGATCCCAACTTCGAGGAAGGAACCGATCCCTGGTGCCTCGGCCCCTCCCTCGACTGGCTGGCCGGCTTCGCGGATTGAACTGATCTCGAGGTTTGTGTCACTCGCCGATCGACGGCGTCTACCACCATTCAAGGTCTACCCGGCATCGCATGGCTTCGGCCGCGCGCCACGGCGAGGGCGGCCGTGAGAATGCTGCTCACGCGGCGCCACCCGTTTCACACACCTGGACCGATGATCCCACCTAACCACAGCCGATACCACCAGTTCGCTGCACCCGTACCTGGAAGCTCGCGGGCGAGGAGGTACCCGTCATAGGTCATCCGGTAGTTCCATCCCGTGCCGCCGGGCTTTCCCAGCCCCTTCAAGGCGTTCCGGATCTTGCTGCTCGAAAGGGCCAGAGGCTCACCGCCAACCGGCATGGGGACGATGTGGATGTAGAGGCGTCCTGTTTCTCTTAACAGGACTGGGCCTTCACCAGATTCGATCTGGTTGACCCGACCCCTTCGCCATCTGTCCGCCCGTTCCTTCCAATTCTCGGTTCGCAACACGGAATTCCTCACGTCTGCCGTAGACATCGGGTACTTCCCCGAAGGGCTCCTCTTCCAGAACTGCAGGTGCCCTTTCCGGTTGACCATGTGCGGTGCGTCCAGCGACCTGGGGAGCCTGACAAGGAAGACGCTCTGTCCGTCATGCCACCAGCGCAAGTCCACGTTGCGGGCCGAGTGGCTGGCTGACGAGATCCTGGCCGACGTCCCTCATCGCCAGTGGGTGTTCACCATCCCCAAGCGGATCCGGCCGTTCTTCCGCTTCGACAGCAAGCTGCTCGGTGAGCTGCCTCGTCTGGCGGCCAAGGTCATCGCCGACTTCTACCGCGAGGCCCTCGGCGACGACGAAGCGCGCCCTGGAATCGCGGCCGCGCTGCAGACGTTCAACTCGGATCTCACGTACAACCCTCACCCTCACCTGATCGCCACCGATGGTGTGCTGGGGCCGGACGGCACGTTCACCCCGCCACCGCCTCCTACCGCCACCGCCTGAACTACGAGCTGGTGTTGCGGGACTATCTCGCCCGGAGCATTTTCCTACCGCCCCGTGAGCCGGCACTGAGCGTCGATGAGCTGTGCGACATCCTATCGAGACACGGTCTGGTCCAGTCGGTGGCCCGCACCCGGGCCGTGCTTGCCGGGCGTTGATCTCGTGCGGGGCTCCCTCACAGCAGACGTATCGAGATCGAGCCGATATTGCACCCATGACCCATACGGCGGGCCCGGCGCGAGCTGGTGACCTCGGCGGTTCGCGCACTCGTCCCATATAATGAAATTCTTCGGAGGGCTTCGATGTTCGCCAGGATCGTCGACCGGGGGGTCGGCCGCCGGTGGATCTCCCTGCTGGGGTGCGTGTCGCTCGCCGTCGCGCTCCTCGGCGCGGGCTGTCGCGACGCCGGCGACGGCTGGGTGGGAATCTGGGACGACGACACCGGCGACGACGACACCGGCGACGACGACACCGGCGACGACGACA
>CAZOYV010000486.1:0-2590 GCA_964584075.1 uncultured Rickettsiales bacterium
CGAGCCGTCCCCGCCACCGCGCGAGCCGTCGCCCCCGCCGCGCGAGCCGTCCCCGCCACCGCGCGAGCCGTCGCCGCCGCCGAGATCGGCGCCCCGGGCGGCGGCCCGCCGGCCCGCCCCCCAGGAGGAGATCGGCGAGTCCGACCGTACGCCGGTGGTGCCCCCCCGGGACCGCAAGCGGGAGCTCCGCGAGCGGGCCGTGGCCGGCACGCCGCCGGGGACCCCGGCGCGGTCCCCGGACGGGACGCCGCTCGCGCGGGTCGTCCCGGTCAAGAAGGAGGTCCGCAACGGGCCGCCGCCGGCCAGCGAGGCGGGCACTCCGGTGGTCGACTACCGCCACGGCGCGCTCGCGGAGGCGGAGGGCGAGGCGGGGCTCGAGACCGCCGAGCAGCACTTCGAGAAGGCCTCCGAGCAGTTCAGCCAGGGGCAGTACGCCGCGGCGATCGGGAGCCTCGAGCGGGCCATCGCCAAGCAGCCGGGGCGGGCCGTGTTCCACACCCTGCTGGCCCAGTGCGTGCTGCTGATGCCGGAGAGCAACGAGCGGACGCTGCTCAAGGCCGTCGACAACCTCAAGACCGCGATCCGCCTCGAGCCCCGGCGCGGGGACTCGTACCACTTCCTGGGCGTGGCGCTGATCGCGCTGGGCCGGCGCCAGGAAGCGCAGCTCACGCTGCGCAAGGCGCTACAGCTCGGGACCTCCCACAAGAAGGAAGCCCGCCGGCTCCTCAACGAACTCTAGCCGCTGAACCGGAACGGGTAGGAGAAGGTGACCGAGCCGCCCTCGGGGATCGGGTAGTTGCGCGACTTGATCTGGCGCTCGATGCAGCGCTTCAGGTCGGTGTCGGTCAGGGTCGACGAGGTCATGTCGAGGCTCACCGCGGTCATCTGGCCGCTGGTGCCCAGCGTCAGGATCAGCACCATCGTGCCCTTCATCCCCGGGTTGTTCTCCAGCGCCCGCGAGTAGCACATCTTGGTGCTCGGGTTCAGGCCGTGGAGCACGTTCTCGACGGCGCGCATGTCGACGTAGCCGCGCTTGCTCGGGCCGGCGTCCTCGGCGAGTTCGAACTCGAGCTCGGTGGGGCGCCGCAGGTCGGTGCCCTCGGACTCGTCGTACATCATCCCGTCGAGGTTGGGGGAGCCGAACCCGATCACCGGCGCGTTGGCGCCGGGGTTGCCGATCGCGATCACGTCGGGGTCGTCGACGTGGACGTAGCCGCCGCGCAGCCGCTCCCCCTCGGCGAGGCTGCCGCTCCGGATCCCGCCGGGGCCGTAGACCGGCCCCGCACGATCCCCGGCGCGGAGCACCTCGTCGGTGCCCGCCTCGCTCAGCACGATGCCGTCGTCGTAGGCGTAGGGGTGGTCGGGGGCGCCGCCCCCGCGGTCCCCCCCGCCGGTCTGCGACGCGGTGGCGCCGCCGCGAGCGACGTCGGTGGCGCGACGATCCGACCGACCCCCGCCGCGGCCCCGCTGCTTGCGCGAGCCGTCTGAGCGGGCCTTCTGGACCCCCTCGTAGTCGCCCGCGCTGCCCTTCGGAGAGCTGCCGTCGCCGCCGCGATCCGGCCGGTCGACCTCGCCCACGTAGTAGTAGCCCTGGTTGGCGCGGCGCTCCTTCTGCAGCTTCTTGACGTACAGCGTCCCACCGACGGCGCCGCCCGCGAGCAGCACGAGGATCCCGACCACGACCAGGGCCCGCCTGCGCTTGCGGCGGCGGTAGGCCGGCAGGAACGACATGGTGGCCTGCAGCTTGGAGAACCGCGCGGCGGCGGCGCGCTCCGGGCCCGTCAGCGGGACGACCGGCTGGGTCCGGCGCGCCTTCTTGCGCTTGACCGTGCGGGGGCCCGCGTTGCCCTGGAACGAGGGCGCCGACTCGCCGGCGACGACCTCGCCGCGCTTGCGTCGCTCCGAGTCCTGCAGCGCCTGGCGCACCCAGTCCTTGGCGGTGATGTGGGGATCGGTCGCGGCGTCGGCGTGCTGGGCCACGCGCTTGGCCCGCTCCGCGTCCTCCTTGCCGATCCGGCGGACGGGGAGCGGTCCGGAGGCCTCCTCCGGGGGCGGCGGCTCGGCGCTGCGGTCGCCGCGCAGGGCGGCCTGGACCCACGCGCCGGCGCCCGGCGCCTGGTTCTCCGCAGCCTTCGCGACGGGCGCCGACGCGGGCACCGGTGGCGGCTCGAGCCCGAAGGTGACCACGCCGATCTGGACGTTGTCGCCCGGCTGGAACGGGGACAGCGAGACCTGGTTGCCGTTGATCCGGGTCGGCAGCCCGCTGCCGCGATCCTGGACGTAGATGTTGCCGTCCGGCATCGCCATCAGGGAGGCGTGCAGGTCGGCGATGCCCTCGTAGTTGAGGTTGATGTCGCAGTTGCGGCGGCCGATGTCGTACGTCCCGGGCGGGAGCCTGACCCGCTTCCGCTTGCCGCCCGTCGGCGGGTAGATCAGCAGGAACGGGAGGGACTCGTCACCGGGGCCCTGGCCCGGCGCCGGAGGCTGCGGCGGGGGGACCACGGGCTGGCCCGCGGGCGGGGCGGCCGCCTGCGGCGGCGGCGGCGCGGGTGGCCTCGGGGGCGCGGGGGCCGCTGCGGGGCGCGGCGGC
>CAZOYV010000487.1:0-2583 GCA_964584075.1 uncultured Rickettsiales bacterium
GCTGCCCGCGGCCCCGGGCGCCGGCGGCGCGGGGGCCGGCGCGGCCGAGCCCGGCGAGGGGGCCGGCACCGGTGGCGCCGGGGGCGGGCTGGCGAACGTCCGCCAGCGGGTGGCGCTGACGTTCGGCGAGCAGGGAACGATGGAGATCACGCGGCCCGCCGGCGGCGGGACCCGCATCGAGCTGAGGGTGCCGCGATGACGATCCGAGCGCTGGTGGTCGACGACGAACCCCTGGCCCGCAGCCGGATGCGGCGGCTGCTGGCCGACCACCCCGACGTCGAGGTGATCGGCGAGGCCGAGGACGGGCGGGCCGCGGTGGCCGAGGTGCTGGCCCAGCGCCCGGACGTGGTGTTCCTCGACGTGGACATGCCGGAGATGACCGGCACCGAGGCGCTGGAGGCGATCGAGCGGGCGCTCCCCGAGGAGCTGTGGCCCGCCGCGGTGTTCACCACCGCCTACGAGGAGCACGCGCTGAAGGCGTTCGAGCTCGCCGGCGTGGACTACCTGCTCAAGCCGGTGGAGCGCGACGCCCTGGCCCGCGCGATGCGCCGGGTGCGCAAGGCGCGCTACGCCGATCCCAGGTCCACCCCGTCGGGTGCCGTGGCCGCCGCGACTCCGGCGCGGACCCCGGCGGCCCCGCCGGCGACCTCGCCAGGCCCCGCCGAGCCCGTGGCGCGCGACGTGGTCGGCCACCTCGCGGCCCACCGCGCCGGCAAGATCGTGCGGCTGGCGCTGGACGACGTGGGCTGCATCGTCGTCGAGGACACGATCACCTTCGCGCTGACCCCGGCGGGGCGCTACCGGCTCAAGATGACGCTGGCGGAGGTCGAGGGGCGGCTGGCCTCCCCGCCGTTCGTGCGGGTCTCGCGGTCGGCGATCGTGCAGCTCGGGTGGGTCCAGGATCTGGAGCCGATGGACTCGGGCACCTACAACGCCCGGCTGCGCCCCCCGCTGGACCTCCAGATCACCGTCTCGCGCCGCCGGGCCCGCCGGCTGCGCGAGCTGCTGGGCTGGTAGCCCGGGCCCGTTCCACCGCCGCGGAGCCCCTCCCGCTCACCGGGGCGCTCCGACCGCTCAGTCCCCCGTTCGACCGCTCGCCACGAACCGCCGGGTGGACGCGCCGCGGCGACGTAGGGTGGATGTGTCGACGGAGGGCGGACCCGGTGGTCGGGCCGCCCACGGGGCACGAACCCCGACCTGGAGCATCGAGATGACGACCCACCGTTCCCGGCGCGAGGTGGCCTACCACAGCGGCCTGAGCCTCTCCGTGCTGACCCGCCTGCTGTCCTGGCTGGTGCTGTGCGTTCCCCTGACGATCGCGGGCTTCGCCGCGGCCCAGCCCGCCGAGGTCGCGCCCCCCGCCACCGGCGAGGTCGACGCCGCGTTCGAGTTCGACGCCCCGGCGCCCCCGGCACCGCCCGCGTCGACCGCCGCGCCCGCGTCACCGGCCGCGCCGGCCCCGCCGGCCGCCGCCGATCACCCGCTGGCCACGTTCCTCGGAGACGAGAAGGTCGCCTTCGACACCGTCGCCTCGGACCTGTTCGCCGCGGGCAAGATCGTCGAGATCACCGGCCTCGTGACCGGCAACGCGTTCGTCGCCGGGCAGCTCGTCGAGCTCGAGCACGGCCGCATCGCCGGCGACCTGTTCACCGCCGGCGAGACCGTGACCCTCGAGCAGGAGGTCGGCTCCGACCTGTACATCGTCGGCGGGGCCTGCCGCATCGAGCGCGACGCGGTGGTCACCGGCAACGTCTACGTCGGATGCGGGGACGTGGTGGTCGAGGGCACCGTCGGGGGCTCGATCGTCGGCGGCGGCGGGGAGGTCACCCTCGACGGCCCGGTGGGCGGCGACGTGGAGCTCGAGACCGGCGCGATCAAGATCGGCCCGGGCGCCGAGATCCGCGGCGACCTGACCTACCGCGCCCCCGACGAGGCGCAGATCGACGGCGGCGCCGTGATCGGCGGGACCGTCGACTTCACCCGGGCCGAGGACTACGAGGAGGGCGGCTGCCACGCCGAGCACCACGAGCAGCACCAGGGGCCGGGGTTCTTCGGCTTCTGGCTGGGCCACACCTGGTCGTTCCTCGGTGCGCTGGTGGTCGGCTTCGTGCTGATCGCGCTGCTCGGCGCCACGGCGCGCAGGCCCGTCGCGGCGCTGCTCGACGAGCCCGGCAAGTCCCTCGGCATCGGCTTCGTGCTGCTGTTCGCGGTGCCGATCGGGGCGGTGATCGCCATCGCCCTGATCCTCTCCCTGCCGCTGGGCGTGATCACGCTGATGCTCTACGGCGTGGCGGTCTACGTCGCGGCGCTGATCCCGGCGATGGCGCTGGGCCGGATGATCCTGGAGCGCTCGTTCGGCAAGGACGACCCGTCGCCCTACGCCGCGCTGGCGCTGGGCCTGGTCATCCTCCACCTGCTGTTCGCGATCCCGATCTTCGGCTTCCTGATCCACGTCGTCGCCGCCTCTGCCGGCCTCGGCGCGATGTTCCGCCTCGCCGGCGGCGGGGCGGGGCCGGACCCGGCCCAGGCCTAGCAGCCTGTCGCAGATTGCCACGCACCGCCCGCATCTCGCCTGCCGGCCGC
>CAZOYV010000488.1:0-2531 GCA_964584075.1 uncultured Rickettsiales bacterium
CGCGAGGACCACAAGGGGTAGTGGTCACTGGAGTCAAGGGCATACCCCTTTGACCTCAAATGGTGAACCCAAAGGGGAGGGGGGAGTTCATGTCAGAATCCACACGCTCCTGGCTCGTACTCGTCACGATCCTCGGCCTGCTCCTCGGGGGCGGGCCGGCCTGCGACGAGACCGGCGACGACGACGCCACCGACGACGACGACGGAGGCGACGACGACACCGGCGACGACGACAGCGGTGATGACGACAGCGGCGACGACGACGCCACCGACGACGACAGCGGCGACGACGACACGGTCTCGCCGTGCGCGGAGGTGCCGACGTTCGAGGACGGCCTGTCGCCGGCCGTCGAGATCCACGTCGCCACCGATGGCAGCGACGACACCGGCGACGGCAGCCCTGGGGCGCCGTACGCCACCATCGCCCGGGGCCTGTTCGACGCCGGCCCCGGGTCGGCGGTGGTCGTCCACGAGGGGACCTACCCAGGGGGGGTCTCGATCGCGTACTACGACGGCACGGCGAGCGAGCCGATCTGGATCGGCGGCGCCGCGGGGGAGCCGCGGCCGGTGATCGACGCCAGCAGCAACGCCGAGGCGATCCACATCAGCGAGTGCTCGTACCTGATCGTCCACGACCTGGAGATCCACGGCGCGTCGTCCAATGGGATCAACTGCGACGACGGTGAGGACTTCGGGAACGACCAGGCGACCCACCACGTGATCTTCCGCGGCCTGTCGATCCACGACATCGGCTCGGGGGGCAACCAGGACTGCCTCAAGCTCTCGGGGGTCAACGAGTTCTTCGTGCTCGACAGCGCGTTCACGGCCTGCGGCGGGGGGATGAGCGGCAGCGGGGTCGACCACGTCGGCTGCCACCACGGGGTGCTGGCGCGCAACCAGTTCCACGATCTCGCGGCCAACGCGATCCAGTGCAAGGGCGGCAGCGAGGATCTGGAGATCCGCTGGAACTGGATGACCGACTCGGGCGAGCGCTCGGTCAACCTGGGGGGCTCCACCGGGGACGCCTACTTCCGGCCGCCGCTGTCCACCGCCGACCTCAACGCCGAGGCCCGCGACATCCGCGTGGTCTCCAACGTGATCGAGGGCGCGTGGGCGTCGCTGGCGTTCGTCGGCTGCGTGGACTGCATCGTGGCGAACAACACGATCGTCGACCCCGAGAACTGGATCTTCCGGATCCTCCAGGAGACCACCAGCCACGGCGGCTACGACTTCGAGCCGTGCCGCGACAACCGGGTGGTCAACAACCTGATCTACTACGACCGCTCGGCGCTCTCGACGTGGATCAACATCGGCGACGACACCGAGCCCGCGACCTTCGAGTTCGCCCACAACCTGTGGTACGCGTACGACGATCCGGGCCAGTCGCACCCCACCGACCTGCCGGTCACCGAGACCAGCCCGGTGATCGGCCAGGACCCCGCGTTCACCACCGGCTACGCCATCGACGGCGCCAGCCCCGCCGCCGGCGCCGGCCTGGACTGGGGCGGCCTCGTCGGCGACATCGCGGGGAACTGCTACGCCACGCCGCCCAGCATCGGGGCCTACGAGGTGCCCTGAACGCACCGCCTCTCGCCGCGACCCGACCGTTTCTCACGCAGCACGCCGTTCGGGTGAGCCATCGGAACGGTGCCCACCCGCCACCGGTTCTACCGATCGGAGACCGGCGAAGGGAGGCGAGCATGGCGTACTGCAAGGCCTGCAGGCACAAGCACCGCGGCTGGAGCTGTCCGACGTGCGGGGCGGCCAGCAAGGCGCTGGTGTTCCTCACCGTGTTCCTGCCTGCGTTCGCGGTCACCGCGGGGGTCCTGCTGCTGCTGCCGCGGGCGTGCGCGCCGTGCATCGTCGAGCTGCCCGCGGGTGCCACGCGCTACGCGCTGTCCTCGCACCACATGGCGCTGGCGCTGCCGCTGCTGTTCGGCACCGGCGGGCTGTGCGTGGTCCTGACCTCGCTGCGCCGCAAGCCGCCGTCCGCACGGGCCGAGCGGCTCCGGCGGTGGCGGGCGGCCGGACCGCTGTCCAAGGTCGTCGCGGTGTCGTGGAGCGGGTGCCTCCACCTGTTCGCCGTGGTCGCCGTGGTCACCGCCGTCTGGCTGCCCCAGAAGGCCTACCGCGCCGTGGACGTGGACGGCGACGACGTGGTCCTGCGCGGAGCCTTCGCACCGCGGCACCTGGACCGCGCCGAGATCGTGCGCGCCGACGTGCGCCACGTGGACTCCACCGGCCGCCAGGGGCGGCGCATCGTGCTGCTCTCGATCGACATCGAGGACGATCGGGGGCGGGTGCACCGTAGCTCGTACGCCGGACACGAGCCGGGCAGCCCCGGCTATGCCGTGTTCGAACAGGTGCTCGTGGCGCTGGCCGACGAGCTGGACCCGCCGGCGATCGCCGGCCGCTGAAGACGCCCGCCCGGTGGGTGGAGGGGACCCAACTATACAACACGCGACTTGACCCCACGAGGGCTCAGAGCTTGTGAATCTATCCCCGGACCGAGCCTGAGTGCCGCAGCGCCAC
>CAZOYV010000489.1:0-2524 GCA_964584075.1 uncultured Rickettsiales bacterium
TGGCGGCTCTCGGGGGGTGATCAGCGACTCGAACAACCGAATCTGGACGCGGTAGGAATATTCCACCAGTGCTATGCCGTCCGTCGCTCTTGAACGAGGGCGGCAGCGAGTGCGCGGAGAAGGGTGGGACCGAGAGGCGCGAACTCCTTTGCCTCGGCCTTCGAGATGGTGCCCTGACCGACGCCGAGGCGACTCGCGGCGGCGGTCTGGTTCAGTCCGAGGCGGGAACGCCAGCGCGCCAGATCTGCTCCCGTCAAGGTGGCTCGCTCGCTGGGGTGCGATGGCATTGGCGCAGGGATCGGCGGAGCAGGTTGCACCTGTCTCGAGGACCGAGCAGCGGGTGTGGATGGTCGTTCCACTCGCAGGGCAGACGCCGCTGCTCGCCGATCGCTGGCACCGCGCAGCTTGGTGGACTTCTTCTGGCAGGTCACCGGTCGTCGGGTTACGTCCTTTGTTTCCCGATGCACGCCAGTGGAGGGTCGTTCTCGCGTGGCCTTGCGCGACTCCTCCTTGCGGCGGAGGGCCTCGAACTGCTCCTGCTGGATTCTCAGGCGTTCACGCTCCAGGGCGAGCCGCCGAGCTTCCTGTTCGAGCCGGGCCTGGTCCTCTCTCTGGGCTCTCGCCCGTTGCTCCGCTCGCCGCTTCGCCCGCTGCCGAGCCTCACGACGAGTCCGTTCCTCTTCCTGTCGCGCCAGCGACTCCTGCCGCTCGCGCGCGGCGGCCTGTTCCAGCGCCTCGCGTCGCTCGCGGGCCCGGCGGCTTGCCTTGAGAGCCAGCGCGCTCTCGGTGATCGCAGCGAGCGCCTCTCTGCTTGCCTGGGCGATGTCGCTGTCGCCCTCCACGTCCATGAAGGCGTCGAAGGCGTCCAGCGCGATCTGGTCCTCGCTGACCTCGTCCTCGTCGTCGAACTCGTCCCAGCCTTCCATCTCGTCCTCCTGCTCGGTGTCAGCGCCGCTTCTTATTGGTTCTCGGGGGCGTCGGCACGGGCTCCTCCTTCATGGCTTCGAGCCAGTCATCGACGATCCGGGCGACGATGCGGTCGAGCGTCGCGGTCTCGACGCTGACCTGGCCTTCCGGCTTCGCGGTCCTCCCGACGACGGGCCGGAGCCCCCTGCGCTTCGCCTCGTGGGCGACGCGGCTGCACAGCTCCAGCAGATCGCCGTGGCTGGCGATCAGGTCCTCGGCCATGAACACCTCCTCGAGCTCGAAGAGGTTGTCGATGTTCGCGGTGTTGCGGCCCGCCTCGATGCGGGCGAGCAGGCTGCGGTCCCACTGCATGCGTCCGGAGAGCGCGGCCTGGGACAGGGCCAGTTCCTGGCGCAGCGCGGCGACGATGCGCCCGATGATGCTGGAGAGATCGACGGCGTGGGGGATGTTCATGAACGCGCCCTCGTTGGTTGGGTAAAATTTACTCCAACGGGTTTGACTCACGCAAGAAGATTGGGTAATTTTTACTCAGATGGTCGTCGTGCGACAGGACGACCTCGGTATCGCACGGAGAAGGGCCGGTGTCTGTCGCGACCTCCGATCAGCAACCCCAGGGCAACGTCGTCGAGTCAGCTCGCGTCTTGGGGAAAGAGCATCGGAGGCACACGGAATCCCCCCACCCGGAGAAAGTCAGGCGCCCCCGGATCCCGAGAGCGGGCGAGACGCTCATGCAGTCCGGTACCCCGTCGATGAGAGGGTGGGCGTCGTGCATCCCTCTTGGGGTCCTGGAGTCCGTCCTTCGCAAAGCGGTGGTTGAAGCGACGACATTACGTAAACCTGCGGAGTAGGAAGGAGCCCACCATGCCCATCCTCGGAGCGGCCTACCTGCGATGCAGCGACCCTCGCCAGGACAAGTCCATCGAGCAGCAGCGACAGGAGATCGAGCGCCGCGCCGAGGCGGACGGCGTGGTCATCCCGCCGGAGAACTGGTTCGTCGACGAGGGGCTCAGCGGCCGCTCGACCAAGCGGCGGGCGAGTTACCTTCACCTCATCCGACGTGCCGAGGTCCAGCGCGAGGCGATGCGGAGACGTGGCCAGAACAAGTCGACGAAGGAGCCGATCGAGCGCCTGTACGTGTGGGCGATCTCCCGCATCGCGCGCAACATGTTCGACGCCCTTCGGGCGCTGGCGACCCTCGACGACGCGGGCATCGAGATCGTGTCGTTGACCGAGCAGGACACGGGCGACGCCTCGATGCGCAAGCTGATCCGGCCCATCCTGGCGTGGCTGGCCGAGCGGTACTCCGAGGAGCTGTCCGCCAACGTGAAGCGCGGGATGCGCTCGCAGGCCGAGAAGGGGCGCTGGGTCCACGGCCAGCCTCCCTGGGGGTACGAGGTCCAGGACGGCAGCCTCGTCGTCACCGAGAGGACCCGTCCGCGGCTCGAGGTCGTGCAGCAGGTCTTCCGGATGGCCGACGAAGACGGAGACGGGGCTTCGTGTATCGCGGCCCGATTGACCCGCGAGGCCGTCGCACCACCAACCCGCCGCGATCTCCCCCGGAAGGTCGCCCCCGGCGCCTGGCGGGCCAAGCACGTGT
>CAZOYV010000490.1:0-2503 GCA_964584075.1 uncultured Rickettsiales bacterium
GGGGTCGACGCCGACGGCGACGGGTGGAGCACCTGCGGCGGGGACTGCAACGACGGCAACGGGTCGGTCCACCCCGGGGCGGCCGAGGTGTGCAACGGGATCGACGACGACTGCGACGGCGCCGCCGACGAGGACGGCGACGGCGACGGCTACGGCGTGTGCGTCGACTGCGACGACAGCAGCGGCGCGATCCACCCGGGGGCGGCCGAGGTCTGCGACGGGCTGGACAACGACTGCGACGGGGTGACGGACGACGTGGACGCGGACGGCGACGGCTACGTCGCGGCGGCGTGCGGCGGCACCGACTGCGACGACGGCAGCGCGGCGGTGCACCCCGGGGCGGCCGAGGTGTGCAACGGGGTCGACGACGACTGCGACGGGGTGGCCGACCCCGACCTGGACGGCGACGGGGTCGACCTGTGCAGCGACTGCGACGAGTCCGATCCGCTGACCTACCCCGGCGCGCCGGAGCTGTGCGACGGCGTGGACAACGACTGCGACGGGTCGGTCCCGGCCGACGAGACCACCGACGCCGACGCGGACGGCGTCGTGGCGTGCCTGGACTGCGACGACGGCGACGACACGGTCTACCCCGGCGCCAGCGAGGAGTGCGACGGGATCGACAACGACTGCGACGGGACCGTGCCCGCCGACGAGGCCGACGACGACGGCGACGGCGTGCTGGTCTGCGACGGGGACTGCGACGACGCGGACGCCACGACCTACCCCGGGGCGCCGGAGCTGTGCGACGGGATCGACAACGACTGCGATCCGGCGACCTCGGAGCACGTCGACAACGACGGCGACGGCTGGTCCGGCTGCGACGGCGACTGCGACGACGGCGAGCCGGCGGCGTACCCGGGCAACACCGAGAGCTGCGACGGGATCGACAACGACTGCAACGGCCTGATCGACGACCTGCCCGACAACGACGGCGACGGGTCGTCGATCTGCGACGACTGCGACGACTCGGACCCGACGGTGCACCCCGGGGCGACCGAGGACTGCACCGACGGGATCGACAACGACTGCGACGGCTGGGTCGACCTGACCGACTCCGACTGCGACAGCGGCGACGACGACAGCGGCGACGACGACAGCGGCGACGACGACACGGGCGACGACGACACGGGCGACGACGACACGGGCGACGACGACGCCGCCGGCGACGACGACGCGGACGACGACGAGGGGCCCTCGTTCGGCACCGGCTGCGAGTGCCGGGCGGCGCCCCCCCGGGGCGGTGGCACTGCGGCGGCGAGCTTCGTAGGATTCGGCCTGCTGGCGCTGGTCGCGATCGGCCGCCGGCGCCGCTGAGGAGTTCCCATGGTTCTCACCTTCGCCCGCGCGGGCCTCGCCTGCGCCGCGTTCGCTTGCCTCCTGATCGCCGCCCCGGGCTGGGCCCAGCCGGTGTGCGGCACGTCCCTGGTGGAGCTCGGCAGCTACACCACCTCCGGCTCGATGTCGGACATGAAGTGCGACGTGGTGTGCATGGCCGAGACGGTGACGCTGAGCTACCTCGAGGCCGACGGCGACGCCGCGAGCCCCGGAACGTTCCAGTTCTTCCTGTACGAGAACAGCCTGCCCGACGGCACCTTCACCCTGGTGTGGAACGACGACATCGACGACGTCGGGGTCGGCTGGCACCTTTCCCCCCACATCGGCGAGACCCTGCACGCCGGGACCTGCTACACGGTGGGCTACATCCCGCCGGCGTCGGGCTACTCGTACTACTACACGCTCGACAACTCGGCGTTCACCGACTGGTGGGGCGAGCACCACGGCGGCGAGCAGGTGATGAGCCAGACCTCGCCGCCGGCGACGATCCAGGTCGCCCCGTCGGCGACGCTGACCTACCACCTGCAGATGACGATCGACGTGCAGTGCGACGACGACGGGGACGGCTGGACCGTCGACGACGGCGACTGCGACGACGCCGACGCGACGATCTACCCCGGCGCCCCCGAGGTCTGCGACGACGGCATCGACCAGAACTGCGACGGCGTGACCGACGAGCTGACCGATCAGGACGGCGACGGGTACAGCAACTGCAGCGGGGACTGCGACGACGGGGACGCCACGCGCCACCCGGGAGCGTACGAGGTCTGCGACGGGTTCGACACCGACTGCGACGGGGACGTCGACGAGGACTTCGACCTCGACGGCGACGGGTGGTCGACCTGCGACAGCCCCCCCGACTGCGACGACGGCGAGGCCGCCGCGCACCCCGAGGCCCCCGAGGTCTGCGACGGGATCGACAACGACTGTGACGGCGTGGTCGACGAGGCCACCGACGACGACGGCGACGGCTGGACGGTGTGCAGCGGCGACTGCGACGACGACGACGGCGCGGTGTACCCCGGGGCCGCAGAGATCTGCGACCAGAAGGACAACGACTGCGACGGTACGGTGCCGGCCGACGAGACCACCGACGCGGACGCCGACGGGTACGTCGCCTGCGAGGACTGCGACGACGGCGACAGCGCGGTCTACCCCGGGGCCC
>CAZOYV010000491.1:0-2479 GCA_964584075.1 uncultured Rickettsiales bacterium
GGCTGGTCGACGACGGCATCGACTACGACCACGACGGCTACAGCGGGTGCGGGGAAGGCGCCGACGCCGACTGCGACGACTTCAACCCCAACGTCCACCCCGGGGCCCCCGAGACGCCCTACAACGGCGTCGACGAGGACTGCGACGGCGCCGACCTGACCGACGTGGACGGTGACGGCCACGACGGCGGGCCCCTGGGCGACGACTGTGACGACAGCGACCCCACGGTCCACCCCGGCGCCGAGGAGATCTGCGACAACGGGATCGACGACGACTGCGACGGGGTCGGCGACAGCTACGACGACGACTGCACCGGCGACGAGGGCGACGAGGACGACTCGTCCTGGGAGCCCGGGTGCTCGTGCCGGACCGAGGGCCCAGCTGCCGGGGCCGCCCCCGCGGCCGCGCTGCTGCTGCTCCTGCTCGCCCGCCGTCGCCGCTGAGACCGCCCGTTGCGCCCCGCGCGCAGATCCGGCCACACTTTTGTCACCGAGCCGCTATCATGCGCGTCGGCATCCCTGGCGTTGGAGAGGGGCCGGGGATCGGGAGGCCAGCACGATGGCGCGAGCGCGCGGGATCGGGACCGCGCTGTGGCTCACCGTGATCCTCGCCGGCGGCGCGTCCGCCGCCACCGGAGGACCCGACGGCTACGGCTACACCTGGCTCGACTCGGACGAGCCGGGCTTCTCCTACCTCTACGAGCAGGGCGTGACCGCGTCGTACATGAGCGACGACGACTACCACGTCGTCCCGATCGGCTTCGGCTTCGAGTTCTACGGCGCGACCTACACGCAGATCACGCTGGTCTCCAACGGCTTCGCCCACTTCGAGGGCGCCACGGACCTGGACTACCTCAACGCCACGCTGCCATACGGCAACAACGCGATGATCTGCCCGCTGTGGGACGACCTCGACCCGTCGTGGAGCGGCGACGTGTACCGCACCACGACCGGCACGGCGCCCGACCGCGTGTTCCTCGCCGAGTGGCGCGACGTGGCCCACTACACCCCCGGCGGCGACGCCTACTTCGTGCTCAAGCTGTTCGAGGCCGACGGCGCCATCGAGTTCCACTACCAGGACACCTACTTCGGTAGCTCGAGCTACAACTTCGGCGCCTCGGCCACGATCGGCATCGCCGACGGGCTGATCGGCCACGCGCTGCAGTACTCGTACAACACCGCCAGCCTGACCGACGGCTTCGCGATCCGCTTCGAGCCGCCGGTGCCGTGCGGCGACGGGGACGGGGACGGCTACCTCGACGCCGCGTGCGGCGGCGACGACTGCGACGACGGCGACGCCGCGATCCACCCGCTGGCGATCGAGCTGTGCAACGGCGCCGACGACGACTGCGACGGGGCGGTCGACGAGGACGGGGACGGGGACGGCAGCGACGTCTGCGCCGACTGCGACGACACCGACCCGGCCGTGCACCCCGGCGCCGCCGAGGTCTGCGACAACGGGCTCGACGACGACTGCGACGGGGCGGTCGACGAGGACGAGGACGCCGACGGCGACGGGATCACCGTCTGCGACGGGGACTGCGACGACGGCGACGCCACGGCCTACCCGGGGGCCGCCGAGCAGTGCGGTGACGGGGTGGACAACGACTGCGACGGCCAGGTCGACGAGGGCATCGACCAGGACGGCGACAGCTGGTCGACCTGTGCCGGCGACTGCAACGACAACAACGCGCAGATCCACCCGGGGATGGCCGAGAGCTGCAACGGGCTCGACGACGACTGCGACGGGTACGCCGACGAGGACGGGGACGGGGACGGCTACGGGGTGTGCCTCGACTGCGACGACGCCAGCGCGGCGGTCTACCCCGGCGCCCCCGAGGTGTGCAACGGGATCGACGACGACTGCGACGGCAGCACCGACGACGTGGACGCCGACGGCGACGGGTCGATCGCGGCGGCCTGCGGCGGCGACGACTGCGACGACGGCGACGGGGCGATCCACCCCGGCGCCACCGACGTCTGCAACGGGGTCGACGACGACTGCGACGGGATCGTCGACGGGGACGGCGACGGGGACGGCCACGGGGTGTGCAGCGACTGCGACGACACGGACCCGGCGGTGGGACCGGGCGGCGCGGAGCTGTGCAACGGGGTCGACGACGACTGCAACGGGATCGTCGACGACGTGGACGCCGACGGGGACGGCTGGGTCGACGCGGCCTGCGGGGGCGGGGACTGCGACGACGGGGACGACAAGGTCCACCCCGGCGCGGCCGAGGCCTGCAACGGGCTCGACGACGACTGCGACGGGTCGGTGCCGGCCGACGAGACCGCCGACGACGACGCCGACGGCGTGGTGGCGTGCCTCGACTGCGACGACGCCGACGACACGACCTACCCGGAGGCCACCGAGGAGTGCGACGGCGTCGACAACGACTGCGACGGGGTGGTGCCGGCAGACGAGGAGGACGCCGACGGCGACGGGGTGCGGGTCTGCGACGGGGACTGCGACGACGGCG
>CAZOYV010000492.1:0-2472 GCA_964584075.1 uncultured Rickettsiales bacterium
TCTCGTTGCCGAGAACTCCAGCTGAGTGGATTTACAGAAGAGATGGTGCACTAGCCAGGGACGGCGCCGTGGCAAGCGCGCCTCGTCGGTTGAAAGCCGGAGTTAGGCGGGCACGACCACCCCAATGTCGTATTTGACATTATGTCGCGCGTGATATACGCTGGACTCATGAGCCCAAGCGACAAACCCCTGGTCTGGCTCTCCGGTGAGGTGAAGTCGCCTCCCTTCTCAGCGGCGGCTCGCCTCGAAGCAGGATTTCTGTTGAGGCGGCTTCAGGCCGGTGAGTCGGTGGAGTTGCCGCACTCCAGGCCGATGGCTTCGATCGGGCCACGGTGCCACGAACTCCGAATCCAGGACGAGGACAGTACCTGGAGGATCATGTACCGCGTCGACAAGGATGCCCTCGTCCTCCTGGAGGTGTTCTCGAAGAAGACTCAGAAGACCCCTGTTGGCGTGATCCGGACGTGCCAGGACAGGATCAAGGCCTACGACGCTGCCAAGAGAGGGAGATAGCCATGGACAAGAAGATGATGAAGCGACTCGAGGCAGCCGGGTGGAAGATCGGTGATGCGAGCGAGTTTCTCGGACTGTCGCCAGAGGAAACGGCTTTCGTCGAGCTCAAGCTCGCGCTGAGCCGAAGTCTGCGGCTCGAGAGGGACAAGCAGGGAGTGACTCAAACGGCGCTGGCTAAGCTCATCGGCTCGAGCCAGTCACGCGTGGCGAAGATGGAAGCTGGCGATCCAAGTGTGACGGTCGACCTGCTGATGCGCGCACTGCTTGCACTTGGGCTCACCAAACGCGAGCTCTCGAAGATCGTCGCCAAAGCAGATGTGATCGCGTCCTCTGCCTAACGTGGACGCGTTCAGCTGCGAGGCGCGCTGCACGGCGCCTGACGGAGCCTCGCTGCTCCTGGAGCAATCATGCACCCGAAGTCATCACCGTGCAACCGCGCCTCGTCGGCTGGAAGGCGGAGTTAGGAATCGAGGCGAGACCGAAGCGGACGCATATCGCGCCGGCCATGGAGCACCGCAACGATGCGCACCTCGTCGGGCGAGGAAGAGTAGTAGACGCAGTAGGGAAAGCGTCGGAGAACAGCCCGCCGCAGTCCTCGGTATGTGACCGGAGCCATCTGCGGACTGTCGCCGATCAGGGACACCAGGCCGCGCAATTCGAGAAGGAACGCCTCGGGTAGCCGAGCGTTCTGAGCACCGTACCACTCCAAGATGCCCGCGATGTCCTCGTGGACCTCGGGCTCGAATCTGACAGGTATCACTGGTCGCGATGGAGAGACTTGCGTGCGCTATCGACGACCTCGTCGAAGCTGAGGCCCTCGCCCGGGTGCTCCGCGATGCGGTCTAGACGCCGATCGATTTCCTGGCGGTGCCACTCGGGGACCTCGACCGCGGTCGAGTCTCGGGTCAGGCTGTCCCACAGCTCTGCGATCAGTTCGAGCTTCTGCTCCGCAGAAAGACCCTGGATGTTGATGGGTGCGTTCATGCGCTCAGTATGCCAGATTCCGGCGCCGTTCGCTACTGTACGGCTTCCGGACGCCTGTCCAGCATTCCTAGGAGCCTGCGCTGTGGAAGTCCAGACACGTTCGGTTCCGGTCGACTCGTGCGTACCGGAGCAACGCGGTCGACTTCCAGCAAGAGGTGCGATCGGTCGAGCGAGCTGCGGCGCTCGTTTCTGCGCGCTTCTCAGGCTCCCGGCCAGCGGAGCGCAGCCATGTCCTGCCGTCTTCTTCATCCTGACCACATCATCTGGGCGTTCAGCCGTTTCAGATTCAGCGCCAAGCATACGAGGTTCCACTCCGCTTTGACGTCGACGTGGCCTCGCAAGCTGAACGATCGAAAGTTCAGCACGGACTTGATCCAACCGAACGGCGGCTCTGCGATGTGCTTGCGCTTGCGGTACTGCTTCTGACCCGACTTCGTCTTCAACTTCTCGTGCATCCTCTGGCGCTCCGGGCTCGAGGCGACCGTCTCGGTCGGCGTCTCTCCCCGTCCCTGCGCCACGTACCCGTCGATGTGTCGCCGTTGGAGCGAGCGCAGGTTCTCCTCGGACGCGTAGCCCGCGTCGGCCAAGACCCGCTGCGGGGTTCGCCCCGTGTTCGTGCCGATCCCGTCCAGGAGAGGCCGGAGCTGCCCCACGTCGGCTGCTGACTGCGTGACACCGTTCGCGACAATGATCCGGGACTCCCCGTCCACGGCGACCTGGGTGTTGTAACTCTGCTGAAACCCGCCCGAAACCTTCATGATCCGGCTGTCGGGATCGGTGAAGTTCTCCTGAGACTTCTCCGCAGGCTCCCCGAAGGACCGCTTGAACGGCCGCCCTTGCCCACGACCCCTCGGCTCGTCATCGTCATCTTCACTGCGACCTCGCGCCCGGTCCGCGTCCCGTTGGCGCTCTTCCAAGCGAGCCTTCGCCGCCTGGATCTTCGCCAGCCTCTCACGGCGGCGCTCCAGCTCCGCG
>CAZOYV010000493.1:0-2411 GCA_964584075.1 uncultured Rickettsiales bacterium
CGAGAGCTTCACCGCGAACAGCGCGGCGTTGAGCACCAGCCCGACCCAGCCCTCGAGCTGGCCGTAGGCGTGGCGCCGGGCGGACCGTTCCGCGTGGCGGCGGTCGACGATCCCGATCAGGGCGCGGCTGACGGGGTCGACCCAGCCGCCGCGATCGCCCCGGTCGTCTGGCTCGCTCATGGGCCGGAGTGTACCGCAGCCCGGGCCGTCACCGCGTTCGGGTGGGGAACGCCCTGCCCTCGAGCCACGCGGTCAGCATCGGGTCGTCGAGCAGCTGGCCCACGACGTGGTAGCCCGAGGCGAACGCGGGCGCCGCGGCCGGGTCCTCGCACACCGCCGCGACCGGCTCGAGGTAGGAGGCGTGGCAGAACGTCGCGGCGCCGTCGCGCACGACGAGGAAGCCGACGTGGATGTCGAGCCCGACGACGTAC
This sequence comes from uncultured Rickettsiales bacterium, assembly GCA_964584075.1. Lineage (GTDB taxonomy): Bacteria > Myxococcota_A > UBA796 > UBA9615 > CAYRNR01 > CAZOYV01. The sequence continues at coordinate 432 of CAZOYV010000493.1, forward strand.
AGGCCGTCCCCGCGGGCCTCGACGGCCTCGGCGACCGCGGCGCGGCGCTCGCCGCGGTGGCGCCGCACGCGGTCCTCGCCGACGAGGGTCAGGATGATCCACTCCGACGGCTGCTGGGCCAGCCGGGCGCGCTCGACCGCGAACCCGGCGTCGCGCAGGATCGTGGTGACGAAGTAGCCGCAGGCGATGTGGCCCTCGCCGGGGACCTCGGTGGTGCCGTGGAAGTCCCACGGGGTCCCGATCCAGGGCGGGATCAGGCCGTCGGCGATGCCCTCGTGGGCCGTCTCGCGCGCCCGCCCGAGGATCTCCGCACGGCGCTCCTCGCCGCCGGCGGCGCGCCAGGCCGTGGCGAGCATCGCCCGGGCCGCGGCCAGCTCGTCCACCGCGGCGCGGTAGTCACCGGCGGCGTCGGCTCGCGCGGCGCGGGGACCGACCGATCAGGCCAGGACGAGCACCAGCAGCGGGATCGCGGGACGCACACCCATCGAACGGGGGACACCGCGGGGGGCTTCGCTGTTCCGCGCGGGATCAGCGCGCGCGGCGGGTGACCAGCGCCGCCAGGGCGCCCAGCAGCAGCGCGGCGACCCCCGCGGGGGCGGCGCCGTCGACGCGGCAGTTGCACACCAGGCCGAGGCCGACATCGTCGTCGTCGACGACCTCGTCGTCGTCGTCGTCCCCGGCGCCGTCGTCGTCGCCGGGCCCACCGTCGTCGTCGCCGGTGGCGTCGTCGTCCCCCGTCGCGTCGTCGTCGCCGGTGGCGTCGTCGTCGCCGCCGCCGCAGTCGGGGTCGGAGCCGTCGATCGCGCCGTCACAGTCGTTGTCGATCCCGTCGGCGCAGTGCTCCATCGCGCCGGGGCTGACGGTGGGGTCGGTGTCGTCGCAGTCGTCTCCGCAGCCGGAGTAGCCGTCGCCGTCCAGATCGGCGTCGTCGATCACGCCGTTGCAGTCGTTGTCCACGCCGTCGCAGCTCTCGGTGGCGCCGGGGTAGATCCAGGGGTCGTCGTCGTCGCAGTCCTGGGTCTCGTCGAAGCCGTCGCCGTCGTGGTCCACCGGGCCGGATGCGCAGGCCATCGGGGGGTTGTTGTTGGGGGCGGGGCTGCCGCCGGTGCCGCAGTCGTAGAACGGGCCGGTGGACTGCCAGCCGCAGTAGGGGTTCTTGGTGCAGTCCAGGTAGCAGATCCAGCCGCCCTCGCACCAGTACAGGTCCTCGCCGTCGCAGCAGCCGTCGTAGGTGATCTGCCCGCAGCCCTGCTGGACCGCGCTCCCCACCGAGCACTGCGCCGCCGCGTCGGCGGCGAACCACAGCGTCAGGGCGGCCAGCAACCACGGCGCGGCACGCATCTCGAGCCCTCCCTTCGAACTCCCGATCCCCAGTATGTCGCGGTCGGGACGCGACTACCAGGCGAGCGTGCAGCGGTGCCGCTCGCAGCGCACACCGGGAGCGGGTCTGGCCTCCTGGGGGCACGGCGGGTCGTCCGGACACGGCACCTCGGCGGCGGGACACGGGTGCGACGCGTGGTAGCGCTCGAAGGCGTGGGCCGCGGCGCGGTTGACCGCCACGACCGGCGGATCGCAGCTGGGGCAGCACTCGCGCACCACGTGGGCCACGCAGTCGCCGTCGGCGTAGCACAGCTGCGCGCCGTCGGGCAGCGGCCGCGCGGCGTCCGACAGCTCGTAGGGCAGCACCGCCACCACCGGCCCGGCGGCCGACGGGTCGCCGCCGATCCGCAGCGGCTTGCCGCGGCGGCAGGCCCCGGCCAGTCCCGCCGCGGCGATCAGCCCGGCCACGACGATCGCGATCTGCCACCGGGGAGCTCGCGTCCGCATCGCACCTCCTGGAGTGCACCGCGCCGACGCAGCATACGCAGATGACCGGCGGGTTTCGAGGTCCTATGATCGCGGGAGCGGCCGCGATCCGGCGGCGGGAGGTGTCGTGAGAAACCTGTGTCCAGCTGGCGAGTGCAAGGGGTACTCCCCGCT
>CAZOYV010000494.1:0-2393 GCA_964584075.1 uncultured Rickettsiales bacterium
GACGACGACACGGGCGACGACGACAGCGGCGACGACGACAGCGGCGACGACGACAGCGGCGACGACGACTCGGGGGACGACGACACGGGCGACGACGACACCGGCGACGACGACACCGGCCCCGTGGACCACGACGGGGACGGCTGGCCCGCGGACGAGGACTGCAACGACTTCGACGCGGACCTGAACTACGACGACGCCGACGGCGACAGCTACGCAACCTGCGAGGGCGACTGCGACGACGGCGACCCCGGGGTCCACCCGGGCGCGCCCGAGGGCTGCGACGGCATCGACACCGACTGCACCGGCACGCCGGGCCCCGACGAGCTCGACGAGGACGGCGACGGCGCGCTGGTCTGCAACGGCGACTGCGACGACCACGAGCCGGCGGCGTACCCGGGCAACACCGAGATCTGCGACGGCATCGACAACGACTGCGACGGCGGGATCGACGACCTGACCGACGCCGACAACGACGGCTACTCGATCTGCACCGACTGCGACGACAACGACCCGGCGATCCACCCAAACCAGCCGGAGGACTGCGGCGACGGGATCGACAACAACTGCAACGGCCTGATCGACGAGGCCGCCGACACCGACAACGACGGCTACGACGCCTGCAGCGACTGCGACGACACCGATCCGCTGAGCTACCCCGGCGCCCCCGAGGTCTGCGGCGACAACCTGGACAACGACTGCGACGGGATCATCGACGAGGGCGAGGACGCCGACAACGACGGCGTGACCACCTGCGACGGGGACTGCGACGACAGCGATCCCGACATCCACCCGAACCAGGTCGAGGACAACTGCGCGATCCCCGCCGACGGCAAGGACAACGACTGCGACGGACAGACCGACGAGGGCTGCGTCACGCTGGTGATCGACCCGCCGGCCTACGCCTATGACACGCTGGTGTTCACGCTGCTGACCGGGGACGCGATGCTGGACGCGCTGATCAACGGCATGCTGCCGGGGTTCCTGCCGCCCTCGGGCAGCGACCTGATCGTGATCTTCGACCCCACCACCGGGCCGTGGCCCCCGTCGTTCAGCGCCCGCTGGGGCGGTGGCTGGATGGGACCGTCGGGCTACGAGTGGGACCCGCAGTACGGCGTGCCGGTGGAGTTCGGCTGCAACATGCAGTCGCTGGCCTTCGACTCCACCGGGGCGCAGATCACCGGCACGTTCTCGATCCCGCTGGTGGGGACGCTGACGCTGTACGACCTGTGGGTCGAGGGCAGCTTCACGCCGTCGTTCGACGACATCGTCGCCGGGCACCTGTACGGCGAGGTCAGCGAGGCCGACGCCTCGCAGCTGCCCAATCCGATCGATCCGACCGGCACGATCGCCGATCTGCTGTCGGCCACCCGCGCGATGGACGCCGACACCGACGGCGACGGCGTGATGGACGGCTGGACGGTGGAGGCGGACTACACCGCGTTCCGGTTCTAGGGCGACGGACAGGCGCCCAGTCACGGGTCGTCGAAGCCCCGTTGGGGGAGACGTGTGGGAATCGAACCCAGTGTGGGGGGGAGCCCGTCGCCGGTCGAGGGTGCCATTGCTGCCGGGAGCGGGTGGGATTCCATGAGAAGGCCCGTCCCCGTCAAGCGCGAATCCACCCCGTTCCGAGCGCGAGTTCACGAACTCGCGACGAGCGGCCATCCGTCCAGGTACCAGGCTTCCATCCGCAGTCTCGGTGGGCCCCGTTCCGGGCCCGCTGCTCGCTGGGGTCCGCCCTGTGAGAGCTTGCGCGCCACCGCGACCGTGACCACGCCGCGGACGTGGTTGAACAGCCCCGTCCGCGACTTCACCAGCGCGTGCCGCGAGTGCAGCACCGTCAGCGCCGCCTGGGCCTCGTCGCTGCGATGCCGGATGGTGTACAGCAGCTTCGGATCGCTCCGGCCCAGCCGAGCCAGCCGCTCCGCGTCCAGCTTGTCGCTCTTGTCGTCGGCCCCGAAGATCAACCGCACCCGCCGCGGGTTGGCGACCAGCACCTCGTGCCCCGCCGCCTCGAGCTCCTGGCTGGCCCACCGCGAGTGCGTCCCGGCCTCGAGCACGACCAGCATCGGCGCGGCGCCACCGAAGCGATGGCGAAGCGCCTCGCGGCGCATCCGTACCGTGCCCTCGTCCACCACCTCGCCGTCCGCGTCGAGCACGCAGACGCGAGCCTCGCGATCGCCCAGATCCAACCCCACGACGTACCCGCTATCCTTGTCCATGGCCGACCTCCTGTGGGCTTCGAGCCCGTTTCTGTGTTGCGACCATTTTGGTACGCAGTTGCAGGAGGTCGGCCTTCTCATCCCATCTCTGGCGGAAGGTGGTTGTCGGACGGAAACGGGACGAACGGCCGGGATGAGCCCTCATCCTCCGAGTTGTTCCCGATTATCGGG
>CAZOYV010000495.1:0-2375 GCA_964584075.1 uncultured Rickettsiales bacterium
CACCACCGGCGACGACGACACCACCGGCGACGACGACACCGGCGACGACGACACCGGCGACGACGACACCGGCGACGACGACACCGGGGACGACGACACCGCGCCCTCGATCGGCCCTGGCGATCTGGTGATCACCGAGATCATGTACAAGCCGCAGGCCGCCTCGGACAACGACGGCGAGTACGTCGAGCTGCTCAACACCACCGGCGGCGCGCTGGACATGCAGGGCTGCGTGCTCAGCGACATGGACAACGACAGCCACGTGATCGCGACCTCGGTCCCGGTCCCGGCCAACGGGCGCGTGGTGCTCGGCGGCTCCACCGACACCGGGATGAACGGCAACATCCCGGTGGACTACGCCTGGGGGGGCGACATCTCGCTGGACCAGAACATCGACGAGCTGTACGTGGTGTGCGCCGCCGAGGTCGACCGCGTCGAGTGGAACACGCCGCTGGGCTGGCCCGGGGGCGACGGCGTGGCGATGAACCTCGAGGAGACCCACCTGGCCGACAACCACGAGGGGCAGTACTGGTGCGACGCGACCACCGAGATGGCCAGCGGCGACTACGGCACGCCCGGCGCGCCCAACGACGTGTGCGTCACCGTGGTGGACAACGACGGGGACGGGTTCTCGCCGCCCGCGGACTGCGACGACAGCGACGCCAACGTCAATCCCGGGATGGCCGAGGACCCGGGCAACCAGATCGACGACAACTGCAACGGCTTCGTCGACGAGCAGCCGTTCTCGCCGGGGATGGTGATCTTCACCGAGATCATGATCAACCCCACCGCGGTCGGGGACGGCGCCGGCGAGTGGATCGAGGTGCTCAACACCACCGCCAGCGACGTCGACCTGCTCGGCTGCACGCTCAGCGACGACGGCGTGGACACCTACACGTTCACCACCAACACCGTGATCCCGGCGTCCAGCCGCTACCTGCTGGGCCGGTCGACGGACACCCAGATCAATGGCGGGATCCCGGTGAGCTACGCATACGGCGGCTGGATCACGCTGAGCAACTCCGCCGGCGACGAGCTGGTCCTGACCTGCGTGCCGGCGATCGAGGTCGACCGCGTCGAGTTCGACGGCGGCAAGCTGTGGCCCAACCCCGAGGGCGCCTCGCTGAGCCTCGACCCGGACTTCGAGAATCATACGGACAACGACGATCCGGGGAACTGGTGCGAGGCGACGACGGCGATCGGGAACGGGGATCTGGGGACGCCGGCGGCGGTCAATGATGAGTGTTAGGGAGGGCTGAGTCGGGGTCGGGGTCAGGATCAGAGTCAGAATCAGGGTCAGAGTCAGGGTCAGAGTCAGAGTCAGGGTCAGGGTCGGGGTCAGGGTCGGGGTCGGGGTCAGGGGCAGGGACAGGGGCAGGGGCAGCGACAGCGACGGCGATGGTCGCGGCCACGGAACCGGCGACGGAACCGGCCACGGAACCGACCACGGTCACGGCCACGGCCACGGAACCGGCCACGGTCACGGAATCGGCCACGGAACCGGCCACGGTCACGGCCACGGTCACGGCCACGGAACCGGCCACGTTCACGGCCACGGTCACGGCCACGGCGACGGATCAGGCCACGGCCACGGCGCCGGAAACGAGGAGCCGGAGTGCTGTGCGTCTACTGATCCCCGAGCTGCCCCAGCTGCCCCAGCGGGATCGCCTGGGTGCCGACGTTGAGCTCCACCGGCGGGACCACCGGGATGCCGCCGGCGGCGACGAGCTTGGCGGTGCTGACCACGGCGCTGATCGTGCCGGTCGGGTTGCTGCCCGGGTCGCACACCAGCCAGGCGTCGACGCGGACGATCACCGACTCGCCGGCCTCGAGGTCGTCGACGGTGAAGTTGAGGTAGATCTCGTCGGCTCCGTTGAACGGCATCGTCCCCACGGGCACGGGGTACTCGTGGATGATGTTGACCACCGAGCCGCCGTCGTCGTTGATGCCCGAGTCGGTGCCGCCCGGGCCCTCGCCGTTCTGGACCACGCCGTAGTTGACCTGCGCGGTGGTGACGTCGGCGAACGCCACGCCGGCCTGGCCGGTGGGGTAGCACTCGAAGACGATCTCGGTCTCCAGCGTCAGGTCGTTGGCGTTCGGGTTGGCGTCGATCACCACCGACTGGAAGAACGTGACGATGTCGCCGCAGGCGAAGTTGTCCCCGTCCAGCGAGTTGACGATGTCCTCGCTGTCGCCCACGTCGCGGTTGTTGAACGCGCCGCCGCCGGTGGTGTGGTCGTAGGTGAACGCGCCGGCCGCGACCCAGTCGGGCATCGCGTCGCCCTGGGAAGGGGCGGGGCTGGTGTCGTCGTCCCCGACGGTGTCGTCGTCGCCGGTGGTGTCGTCGTCGCCGGTGGTGTCGTCGTCGCCGGTGG
>CAZOYV010000496.1:0-2332 GCA_964584075.1 uncultured Rickettsiales bacterium
GAACCCGTCGCCGTCGCTGTCGTCCTCGTTGGACGGCACGATCCCGTCGCAGTTGGTGTCGTACCCGTCGCACAGCTCGGCCGCGCCGGGGTTGACGGTCGGCTCGTCGTCCATGCAGTCGTTCTCGCAGGTGGTGTAGCCGTCGCCGTCGGCGTCGTCGTTGTTCAGGGTCTCGTCGGTGTCGTCGCAGTCGTCGCCACCGACCACCCCCGGGACGCTGCCGACCCACGGGTCGCACTCGACCCAGCCGTCCCCGTCGTCGTCGGTCTCGCCGGCCGGGACGGTGCCGTCGCAGTCGTTGTCCAGCCCGTCGCACAGCTCCGGCGCCCCCGGGAACGTGTCGCCGTCACCGTCGTCGCAGTCGTTGTCGCCCGTCGTGGCCGGATCGCCGTCGGGACCGCAGGTCGTCCACCCGTCGAGGTCGAGGTCGAAGTCCTCGTCGATCAGACCGTCGCAGTCGTCGTCGACCAGGTTGCACAGCTCGTCCATCCCGGGGTTGACGTTCTCGTCCTTGTCGTTGCAGTCGTTCTCGCAGACCATGTAGCCGTCGCCGTCGATGTCGTACTCCACGGCCGGCAGCCCGTTGCAGTCGTTGTCCTTGCCGTCGCAGATCTCCGGGGCGCCGGGGTAGACCACGTCGTCCTCGTCGTCGCAGTCCCCGTCGCAGGTGTCGAACCCGTCGCCGTCGAGGTCGTCGAGGTTGAGCAGCTCGTCGCCGTCGTCGCAGTCGTCGTCGTCCGTCCCGGGGATGCCGTCCGCGCCGCAGGTCGTGTAGCCGTCGCCGTCCTCGTCCAGCGTGTTGTAGAACGCGGCGACCGGGTCCATCGGAGGCATGTCGAGGCAGTCGCCCTCGCACTCGGTCTGGCCGTCGAGGTCGTTGTCGACCTCGTCCAGCGGCACCGACCCGTCGCAGTTGTTGTCCAGCCCGTCGCACAGCTCCGGCGCGCCGGGATAGATCGTGTCGTCGGTGTCGACGCAGTCGTCGCCGCCGTCGACCAGCGGGTCGGGGCCGACCCACGGGTCGCACTCCACGTAGCCGTCCCCGTCGTCGTCGTACTCGGCCGGGTCGATGTCGTTGCCGCAGTCGTTGTCCAGCCCGTCGCACAGCTCCGGCGCGCCGGGGTAGACCGTGTCGGCCCAGGCGTCCGCGGCGTCGTCGTTGCAGTCGCCGCCCTCCAGGATGCCGTCGCCGACCCACGGGTCGCACTCGACGAAGCCGTCGCCGTCGTCGTCGATCTCGTCGCCGGGCACGGTCCCGTCGCAGTCGTTGTCCAGGCCGTCGCACAGCTCCGGTGCACCGGGGTAGATCGTCGGCGCGAACGGATCGGCCGGGTCGTCGTTGCAGTCGGTGCCGGCGCAGGCGATGTCGTCGAAGCCGTCGCCGTCCAGGTCCCAGCAGGGCTCCCAGTCCTGGAAGCGGACCACGAAGTCGTCCATCAGCGAGTCGGTGTCGCAGCTGTACTCCAGCGAGGCCGCCGGGGCCGCGCCGCTCTGGATCCCGATCGTGGCGCTGGCGCCCCAGTCGTAGGTCGGGTCGTTGAAGTAGGTGTCGTCGTAGTGGATCTCGATGGCCATGTCCGCCTCGTGCAGCTGCACCTGGAACGTGGCCTGGTCGATGTTCTGGTAGTGGGGGAAGCTGAACCAGCTGATCACGTAGATCCGGTCCGGCGCGGTCCCCGTCACCCCGTAGGTCACCACGGCGGTGGCCGGCGGGTTGAGGTCGTCCCAGAAGGCCATGATCTGGACCCCCGGCTCGACGCCGACGCAGCTGTTGGTCTCGTCGGTGTTGGGGCCGGAGAAGGAGATCAGCCCGTTGTCGCTGATGTCGGCGGTGTCGTACAGCGTCCCGTAGAAGTCGAAGTCGAAGTCCAGCGGGATCTGGATGCTCGAGTTGTCCCCGTCGTTGTGGACCAGCCACACGTCGGCGGCCACCGGGGAGAGCCAGTCGAACTGCGGCCCCTGGCCCATCTGCTCGGTGCTGTCGGTGACCCAGTAGCCGTAGGCGTCCGGGCCGTCGACCAGCGCGCGGGCGTTCATCGCCGGGAGCAGCAGCGCCCCGACCAGCAGCAGCGCGGCCGGCGGAAGGCCGCCCCGCGGACGGCCACCCCGCGGCAGGTCGCCCCGCCGCCGGCGCGCGATCAGCAGCAGCCCGATCAGCGCCAGCGGCAGCAGCGCGATGCTCGGCTTGACGCCGGCCACGTTGTTCTCGCAGTCGCAGCCGGTGGCGTCGTCGTCGTCGTCGGCCGCGTCGTCGTCGCCGGAGTCGTCGTCGCCGGTGTCGTCGTCGCCGGTGTCGTCGTCGCCGGAGTCGTCGTCGCCGGTGTCGTCGTCG
>CAZOYV010000497.1:0-2328 GCA_964584075.1 uncultured Rickettsiales bacterium
AATCGGGTGGCGCCTTCCGTCGGAATCAGGTGGCGGAATCGATCGGAATATGCACTATTGAGTATCCCCTTACTTTCGCGTGCAACAAACCATGCCATCGCCCACCCAAAACCACCTACCAAGAGACCATTGAATCTGAAAACCCAGTAATCGAACAAACGCACAGATTCAGCATAGCCTTGGAGAAGCGCAGTAACAATACAACCAATAGCGCAGAGAACAAAGCTAAGGGCAACAAATCCAAGGACTGCAAAGAACACGCTTGCTATCAATGCAAGATAATCTCCAGTTATTTGCTTCTTGTATCTTGAGGCGCTCCAACACTTTTGCTGCTGCTTGGCTAGAAAACCCGGACGCACAGCAAACTGATCCTCAAGAAATCGGTAGCCACTTTTGGACAATTGGCGGTTTACCGCCAGAAAGCACAATCAAATCCTGTTTCGATTCTTGGTTCTGAGCTAAATCTAAAACACAGCGCAGCCCCTGTCAAGTACGTTCAGAGTAGGAAGCGGGGTCAGTTCGGTGAAGGGAAGAAGTAAGAACTGAGCGCCAATTGAACCCATCTGTCAGATGAGCGAGAACAAGAGATTAGTTGATCTTATCGGCTCAGTTGACGTATAAGCCACACTTCTAAGTATCGAATGAGATTTGGATAGACCATAATGACAAAGTATGGATGGATCGCTTCTAATAAGGCGGGAGGGGCGGGCGAAATTAGCAACTGTTTAATCTCTACTTGGACTTACATTGATTGCACTGTTCTCTGCCGGATGGCTTAGTCCAGGACTTTTTCCAGCCTTCTGCTGGATACTTGTTCTTGCTGCAAGACGTTTCCCAGTGGTAGGCGTCGGAGCCCTTTTGTTTGTAGTAATAGGGTGCTGAAGGTTTAGACATAGTTACCTCCTTTTTTAGTGCCCGCCCTTAGTCCTGTCGACGACCCAATGATGACTCTGAGAGGTGTGAGCCAGATTCGAATGGTTGGATCGACGTCCGCAATATAGTCTATAGAGAATCTTCTTGGCAAGTTATTCTATTGAGAGGTTTCCCCTTGCTCGCTTGGCAATGTCTTGAAGTGACAAAAAACTCGGCGAAAGCTACATGAGTCTGTGTTAAATCTCAATCTTCCCTATACTCTTCTTCAAGTGCTCTGCTGTCTGATGAGTATAGATCATAGTTGTCTCTATATCTTTGTGCCCGAGAATCTTCCCCATAGTACCGGGATCTACCCCGTTCATTTGCATTAGAGAGTTGAAAGTGTGTCGAAGATCATGAACTCTTGTAAAATCTTCAAGCCCAGCCTTCTTGGTTATCTGAAGGAGACCTCGGCGAAGTCGATCCGGATCCAGTCTCGCTCCATGAACACTTGTGAATACATACCCCTCCTTGCTATCAAACGCCCTCAGTAGCGAGACACATACATCATTCATGAAGAACTCTCGGGCATATGTCTTAGGAGACCAATCAGCTTTCGCCTGTATCTTTATCAGACCAGTATCGAGATCAATATCATCCCAAGTCAGATTGCATAACTCGCCAGATCTCAAACCAGTGTTAAGCAGAAACTTAACTGCTCTGTAATACACCACCATTCTTTTGTTCGACCGAGCAAGTTGTTCAGCAGTCTCCAAGAGCTTCTTACACTCCTCCTCAGAAAGAATCTTGGGTCTGTTGATCTTATTGGGTTTCAGCTTACGGATTTTGGCCGTCGGAATTCTACTAATCAAATCTCGATCCTCTGCCCACATAAAGGCAGATCGTAAGACATTCAGCTCGTAGTTGACAGTCTGAGGAAGCGGGAGTCTCTTGTTCTTGTGAGTGCCACGCTTGTCACCGTCAGCCTCTCGCTTCAGATCATAGGATTCCAAACGACAGCGCTGGTAGTCCTCCATGTGCTCACGTCTAATCTGGCTAAGGTATCTAAGCCTAGGATGGTACATTCTAAGATAGCAGAGGAGTGTGTTTATCACCCTCAAATACCTGCGTGTTGTACCCGGAGCATTATGAAGTCTGGAATGATCAGCAAACTCCTGAAAGAAGTCATCGATTCGTTTCTCGGTCTTGCGCAAGCTGAGCTGTTCGATTCTGTCAGAAACTTCCAGAGAATCGATGTGCTTTTTCAGCCTTTTGGCTTCTGCGAGAGTACCTCCCTTAAGCCACTTGTGTCTGCCATTTGCCGACACAACTACATAATAAGTCTTTTTTCCGGCCTTGGATTTCTTGAATTGAATGCTTGACATGACATAATCCCGTTAGAACGCTGTTAGAAAGATACACGAACTGAGAGACTTTTGTCAATAACTTTATGTTGTTCAGGGGATTGATCTGTTA
>CAZOYV010000498.1:0-2306 GCA_964584075.1 uncultured Rickettsiales bacterium
CACGGCCGCCCACTTCGTGGGGCAGGCCTCGTAGCACACGCGGCACTTGATGCACTTGTCCTGGTCGATGAAGTGCGGCCCCTTCTTCTCGCCGCTGATCGCGCCGGTGGGGCAGCGCTTGGCGCACAGGGTGCAGCCGGTGCACTTGTCGTTGTCGATGGTGAACGTGATCAGCTCCTGGCACACCCGCGCCGGGCACTGGTGGTCGACGATGTGGGCCATGTACTCGTCGCGGAAGTACTTCAGCGTCGACAGCACCGGGTTGGCCGCCGTGCCGCCCAGCGCGCACAGGCTGCCCTCGGTGATCGTCTCGCCGAGCTCCTCGATCAGGTCGAGGTCCGCCTCGCTGCCCTGGCCGTCGCAGATGCGCTGCAGGATCGCGTGCATCTGGTGCAGCCCGTCGCGGCACGTCGTGCACTTGCCGCACGACTCGAAGCGCAGGAAGTTCGTGAAGTACTTGGCGAAGTCCACCATGCAGGTGTCCTCGTCCATCACGATCATCCCGCCCGAGCCCATCATCGAGCCCTTGGCGGTCAGCGCGTCGAAGTCCACCGGCAGGTCCAGCTCCGACGACGGCAGGCAGCCGCCCGACGGACCCCCGGTCTGCACCGCCTTGAACGTCCCGCTGGGCACGCCGCCGCCGATCTTCTCGACGATGTCGCGCAGCGTGATCCCCATCGGGACCTCGACCAGCCCGGTGTTGTTGACCTTGCCGACCAGCGAGAAGATCTTCGTCCCCTTGCTGTTCTCGGTCCCCATCGAGCCGAACCACGCGGCCCCGCGGTCGATGATCTGCGGGACGTTGGCCCAGGTCTCGACGTTGTTCAGGTTCGTCGGCTCGTCCCACAGCCCCGCCTCGGCGGTGTGGATGTGCTTGGCCCGCGGCTCGCCGACCTTGCCCTCGATCGACAGCATCAGCGCCGTGGACTCGCCGCACACGAACGCCCCGCCGCCGCGGTTGATCCGGATGTCGAAGTCCAGCCCGCTGCCCAGGATGTCCTCGCCCAGCAGGCCCCACTCCCGCGCCTGGTCCAGCGCGATCGTCAGCCGCTGCACCGCCAGCGGGTACTCGTTGCGGACGTAGATGTAGCCGTCGGTCCCGCCGATCGCCCACGCGCCGATCACCATCCCCTCGATCACGGAGTGCGGGTTGCCCTCCAGGATCGAGCGGTCCATGAACGCCCCGGGGTCGCCCTCGTCGGCGTTGCACAGGATGTACTTGGTCTCGCCCGGCGCCTCGCGGCAGAACTTCCACTTCCAGCCGGCCTCGAACCCGCCGCCGCCGCGCCCCCGCAGCCGCGCGTCCATCACCTCCTTCAGCGCCGCCTCGGGGCCCATCTCGAAGGCCTTGGCCAGCCCGCGGTAGCCGCCGATCCCGACGTAGTCCTCGATCGAGGTCGGGTCGATCCGACCGTTGTTGCCGAGGATCAGCCGCTCCTGGTGCTTGTAGAACGGCACCTCCTCCTCGTGGGTGTACCGCTCGCCCGACACCGGGTCGACGTAGCACAGCCGCTCGATCACCTCGCCGCCCTTGACCGTCTTCTCCACGATCTCGGCGACGTCCTTGGGCTGCACCCGCTGGTAGAAGATCTTCTCGGGGTAGACCACCACGAGCGGGCCGCGCTCGCAGAACCCGTGGCACCCCGTCATCCGCACGTCGAGCTCGATGCCCTGCTCGGCGGCGGCGGCGCGGAACGCCTCGAACAGCTCGTTGCTGCCGTACGCGATGCACCCCGTCCCGGCGCAGATCGCGATCGCCTCGCGGTTCGGGTCGCGCTGCGCGACGATCTCGTCGCGCCTGGCCTCCAGCTCGGCAGGAGTGTTGATCGTCATCGCCTCACTCCTCCCCGCCGGTCATCGGCTTCAGGCCGTAGTCCTTGTAGACCCGGTCGATCTTGGTGCTCGTCATGTTGCCGTGGTACTTGCCGTCGACGATCAGCAGCGGACCCAGCGCGCACGCGCCGACGCAGTTGACCTCCTCGACGGTGTGCTCCATGTCCCCGGTGTTGCCCCGCTCGTCCACGTCCATGTCCCGCTCGAGCTTCTCGGCCAGCAGCTTGGCCCCGCGCACGTGGCACGCCGTGCCCATGCACACCGTCCAGATGTGCTTGCCCCGCGGCTCGAGGTGGAACGCCTCGAAGAACGTCGCGAGGCGGTACAGGTGCGCCACGGAGACCCCGACCCGCTCGGCCACGCGCTGCAGCGCCGGCCGCGGCAGCCAGTTCTCCTCGGCCTGGATGTCCTGCATGATCGCCAGCAGGTTGCTCTGCTCGCAGCCGTGGCGATCCAGGATGTCATCGATCCTG
>CAZOYV010000499.1:0-2226 GCA_964584075.1 uncultured Rickettsiales bacterium
TTCAGCTGTGCCCTGACCACGAGCGGAGAGATCCTGTGCTGGGGTCTCGACGAGCAGAATCATCTCGATGCACCGGAAGGAACGTTCGTGGCGATCGCGACGGGGACAAGACACAGCTGTGCTTTGGATGAACTCGGCTCGCTGGCCTGTTGGGGTCAACCGAACTTCCCGGTCGATCCACCTCAGGAGAGCTTCACCCAAGTCTCCATCGGCTCCGGCCACGCCTGCGCCGTGCGCAGCGATGGCTACATGGTCTGCTGGGGGTGGAACGACAGCGACCAGGCGGCTCCACCCTGACGGACGACTTCCGGGCTACGGGGCGTCCGCCCCCAGGAACATCTCGAACCCCTGCACCGGGTCGACGGCGCCGAGCAGCAGGCCGTGGTCGGTGCGGAGTCGGTGTGGACCGAGCCCGACTGCTCGGCTCGCTGGCGGTGCGAACGCAGGCACCCCACCGCGTGCCGGAATCGTGAGCCATCGTCACGACGTGGTTACCCGGTTGCCTCAGCCAAGACCCGACCCTTTACGACGTCATCCACCCGACTGCCAGTTTTTGGCGCAATGAGCGCCAGAATCTGGAACTCGGACATCCAACTTCCAGAAACTGGCTCTGATCGCGACAGAAAGTGGAAGTCGGGCGGGAGTAGGCGCCGGATGAGAGCAGTGATATCCAATCGAGGCTGAACCAACCAGATATCCATGCTCTCTCAGGATTGGTGAGCTTCCGAACGCCAGATGTCGGTTCCCTGTTCGGTGCTAGTCGAACCCCCGCGAGGCGAGCCACAGCGCGCCGGCGTTGTGCAGGGCGTGGACCACCATCCCCGGCACCAGCGAGCGGGTGCGCCAGGCCAGCACCCCGAGGACGATCCCGAGCACCGCCGTGGGGATCACGCGGATCGCCAGCAGGTGGACCGCGCCGAACAGCGCGGCCTGGATCGCGATGGCGACCCACACCGGCATGCTGCGGCGCAGCAGCCCGAGCATCGCGCCGCGGAACAGCAGCTCCTCGCAGACCGCGGGGAGCAGCACGATCAGCAGCACCCCGGTGGGGTTGTCGAACTGCTCCATCATCTGCTCGAAGGGGCCCCCGCTGGGATCGGGGAACCAGCCCGCGGTGAGCCGTGCGGTGCCGTACGCCAGCGACAGCGTCCCCACCGCGACCAGCGGCGTGATCGCCACGGACACCAGCGACGGGGTGCGCCACTGCAGCACCGCACGGGTGTCGAGGCCGAGGTAGCGGGCGACGCCCACGGCGGGCACCGCGAAGAACAGCACCTGGGCCAGCAGCACGGCCCACTGGGGCCGCTCGGTGGCGAACGACGCCGGCATCCAGGTGGTGGTGGAGGCCAGCGCCATCAGCATCAGCAGCGCCACCTCCGGCCCGTAGCGGCCGGCGGCGCGGCGTCGCGCGGTGCGCCCCAGCGCCCCCTCGGAGATGTCCAGCGTGCGCAGCGAGCGCCAGGCCAGCGCCGCCCCGGCGAACCCGGCGGCGAGGGCGCTGGCGACGGCCACCGCGGTGCCGGCGGCGCCGGTGCGCCCCAGCATCGCCAGCCCCAGCCCGCCCACCGGCACCGCCGCCCCGGCCAGCGGCTGCCAGCCCTGCAGCGCCCAGGCGAGGCCCACCAGCGCCGTCACGCCGTAGACCACCAGCACCGTGCGCAGCGTGCCGGAGCGGTACGTCGGCGCGTCCACCAGGAACGGGTGCAGCGAGGCGGGGCAGACGACGATCAGCACGGCGGTGGCGAGCCACGGCACCTCGTCCAGCGGCGGGGCCCCGGTGGCCGCCCGGGCGCTCGCCAGGCCGGCGAGGAACAGCACCGCGACCACCGTCCCCAGCAGCACCCCCTCGAGCCACCACGCGGCGATCACGTCGCGGCGGCGCAGGCGCTGCACCAGCAGGCTCTCGAGGAACCCGCTCTGGCGCGCCGTGGGGGCGGCGTCGACCGCGGCGCTGACCAGCACGAACAGCACGATCACCAGCAGCCCCAGTCCGGCCGGGGAGATGTCGGGGGGGCCGAACCGGCGGCGCTCGACCTCGGGATCGGCCAGGTCCAGCTCGAGGATCGTGTCCGGCCGTGCGGCGACGCCGAGGGCGTCCAGGCGCGCCCCCCGCTCCTCGTCCAGCTGCGCCTGCAGGCACAGCTCGGCCACCTCGGCGGCGATGTCCTCCTCGACGGCCACGACGTCGATCTGGTAGCGGTGGTCCGCGTCGTGGTCGTGGGCCCG
>CAZOYV010000500.1:0-2217 GCA_964584075.1 uncultured Rickettsiales bacterium
GGGCGGGGGGTGGAGATTCTCTCCCCGCTTCGAGGGAGATCCCATGCTCGCACTGGCCGAACGCGCCGCCCGCGCCGCGGCGCAGATCATTCGCCGCGGATCGGCGCGCCGCGTCGACCACAAGGGCGCCGTCGATCTCGTCACCGAGGTCGACCTGGCCTGCGAGGAGACGATCCGCGAGGTGCTGACCCGCGGGGCGCCGGGGGTCCCCGTGCTCGGCGAGGAGCGCGGCGGGGCCGAGGAGGCCGCCACCCGCTGGATCGTCGATCCCCTCGACGGCACCACCAACTTCGTCCACGGCTTCCCCTCGTACGCGGTCTCGGTGGCGCTGCAGGACGGCGGAGAGCTGGTCTGCGGGGTGATCGTCGATCCGGTGCGCGATCGCTGCTATCGCGCCGCGCGGGGGACGGGTGCCGAGGTGGACGGCACACCGCTGCACGTCTCGCCGTGCCCGGAGCTGAGCGGGGCGCTGGTGGGCAGCGGCTTCCCCTACGACCGCCGCGAGCGGGCCGACGAGTACCTGCGGGTGGTGCGGGCGTTCCTGGTCCGGGCCCAGGGGTTCCGCCGCGCCGGGGCGGCGGCGATGGACCTGGCGTGGCTCGCCGAGGGCCGGCTGGACGGGTTCTGGGAGTTCGGGCTGAAGCCGTGGGACGTGGCCGCCGGCGCGCTGCTGATCGAGGAGGCCGGCGGGCGGATCAGCGACGTGCTCGGCGGCCCGCTGGACCTGGCCCGGCCCCGGGTGCTGGCCGCCAACCCGCGGCTCCACGACCAGATGCGGGCGGTGCTAGCCGGCCTCGACGAAGAGCTCCCCCTGCCGCGCTGAGGCGTCGCGCCGCAGCGGCCTGCCCCCCAGCGTGACGAACCCGGCGCAGGTGCCGGGGCGGACCCCGAGGGCGCGCAGCTTGTGGGCGTCGTCGAGGTGGCCCTGGCGGCGCGCCGCGAGGATCCGCTCGACCAGCGTCGGGCCCAGCCCCGGCACGCGCAGCAGCGCCTCCCGCGGGGCTCGGTCGAGGTCGACGGGGAAGCGCTCGGGGTGGCGCCGGGCCCAGGCGCGCTTGGGGTCCTCGCCCGCGGGGAGCCGTCCGGCGGCGTCGAACGGCAGCTCGCCGGCGTCGAAGCCGTAGAACCGCATCAGGTGGTCCGCCTGGTACAGCCGGTGCTGGCGGGCGGTGGGGGTCGGGGGCTCGCCGGCCAGCGGCGTGCCGTGGACCGGCTCGAAGGCGGAGTAGTACGCCCGGCGCAGGCCGCGGCGGCGGTACAGCGTCTGGGTCGTGTCGAGCAGCTCGCGGTCGGTCTCGCCGGCGGGGCCGACCACGTACTGGGTGGTCCAGCCGGCGCCGGGGAGCCGTCCGGCGCGGGCCAGCGCCCCCATCCGGTCGATCTGGGCGCGCAGCAGGCCGGGGCGGGTCTTGCCCGGGGCCAGCGCCCGCAGCCGCAGCCGGGTCGGGGCCTCGAGGTTGACCGAGACGCGGCTGGCCAGCCGCACCGCCTCCTCGACCTGGGCGTCCTCGGCGCCGGGCAGCACCTTGAGGTGCAGGTAGCCGCCGAAGCGGTGGTGGCGGCGGATGATCGCGGCGGTGTCGAGCAGCCGGTCCATCGCGGTCACCGGATCGGGGTCGATGCCCGAGGACAGGAAGATGCCCCGCACCAGGTGGGCCCGCAGGTGGCCGTCGAACGCGGTCGCCATCTCGTCGGGCGCGACCGTCGCGCGGGTCATGTCGCGGCCTCCGCGCCACATGCAGTAGCGGCAGCCGCCGGTGCAGCGGTTGGTCAGCAGCACCCGCAGCAGCGGGATCACGCGCCCGCCGCCGCACGAGGCGCGGAACACCGGCCCCTCCTGCCGGCCCTGCGGCGCGCGGGTGGGGCAGGGGCCGAGCAGCTCGAAGCGGGCGTCGCGGCCGAGCAGGTCGAGGCGCTGCTGGAGATCGGGGGGGACGCGGACGGAGAACATCGGCGGTTTCCTGAACTCGTGTTCAGTATAGCTCCGGGCCGGGTCCGAGGGAACCCCTGCGGGTGACCTGGTTCTTGCAGGTCGCGGTCGACCATCCGGGTGCGGTACGGTTCCATCTCGAGAGGGGAGACGACGATGAGGATCCACTTCGGCCTGCTCGCGGCGCTGCTGGCGCTGACCACCCCCGCCTGGCTGGGCGGGTGCCCCCCCACCGCGGACGACGACGCCGGGGACGACGACGCCGGGGACGACGACGCCGGGGACGA
>CAZOYV010000501.1:0-2206 GCA_964584075.1 uncultured Rickettsiales bacterium
GTGGGCAGCCCGTCGTCCACCAGGCCGTTGCAGTCGTCGTCGACGTAGTTGCAGGACTCGGTCTCGCCCGGGTTGACGCTGGCGTCGGCGTCGTCGCAGTCCCCGTCGTTGGCCACGTAGCCCGAGGGCTGCATGCAGGCCACCATCGACGTGTCGGGATCGCCGTAGCCGTCGCCGTCGCTGTCGGCGTACCAGGTCGGGGCCGGCAGCCCGTCGGTGCGCACGACCTCGACGCCCGCGACCTCCAGGGTCCCGGCGTCGCCGCCGGCGCTGTCGCCCACACAGACGTTCCAGGTCCCGTACGGGCTCTCGCCGGCGAACGCGGCGAAGTCCGGCCCTGGGCCGGCGCCGGGGGTCGGGTGGTAGTCACACCAGCCGTCCACCGAGCAAGGCCCGTTGCCGTTGCTGCCCAGGTCCTCGCCGAGGTACGGCGCGCCGTTGTAGAACAGCACCGCGGTGCCGTCCCAGTCGGAGCTGGTGCCGCAGCACCCCGTGCCGTCGTCCGCCGGCTCGTCGTAGCCGGGCCGGGACATCGCGGTGACCACGGTCCCTGCGGGGCTCTCCAGCTTGATCGTCAGGTCGCCGACCCAGGTCTGCGCGATCCCGACCTCGAGGGTCACGAAGTCCACCAGGTCGAGCCCGTCGCCCGGGTCGGTGATCGTCAGCGGCTGGCACATCATCGACCCCAGCGACCCGTCGTAGGCGTCGTCCGGGATCGCGAGGCCGAGGCCGGACAGCGAGTCGGACAGCGCCCCGCCGGCGCACTCGTCGACCGCGCCGTCGCAGTCGTCGTCGAGGCCGTTGTCGATCACCTCGGTGGCGAGCGGGTTGACGGCGGCGTCGCCGTCGTCGCAGTCGAGGCCGTTGGTCACGTACCCCGACAGCAGGGCACAGTCGTTCACCGGCGTGGCGTCCATGTCCCCGTAGCCGTCGCCGTCGACGTCGGGCCACTGCTCGGGGCCCGCCCCGTCGTCGATCGCCCCGTCGCAGTCGTTGTCGAGCCCGTCGCACAGCTCCGGTGCCCCCGGGTACACGGTGTCGTCGGCGTCGTCGCAGTCCTCGTTGACCGTGTCGAGGCACCCCGACAGGTCGAACGCGCCGTCGCCGTAGCCGTCGCCGTCGACGTCCGTGCAAGTGTCGACCCCGTCGGGGATCGAGTCCAGGTCGCTGTCGGCGTGCTGGATCAGCAGGGCGGCGTAGTGCCACGCCAGGCAGTCGGTGCCCCCCGGCTCGGAGACGTTCCAGTCGGCGTCGGTGTCGGGCGCCAGCAGGAAGCCCGTCATGTCGTAGGTCTCGTCGTCCCACATCGGGCCGTCCCCGCCGTCGTAGGGGTCCACCGGTCCGTAGCTCTGACCGTTGAACGCCCGCGACCCGTCCGGGAAGTCCTGGCCGTCCCCGACGCCGGTGTGGATCTGCACCAGGCTCGGGTCCACGTCGTTGCTCAGCCCCGTGACCGTGATCGTCTCGTCGTTGGTGGGGTGGGCCACCACCGTGCCGTCCCATAGCCGGACCTGGGTCCACACCAGCGCGGTCGGATCGCTGTACAGGACCACCAGGGAGGCTCCGTTGCCGTCCCCGGCCGGGGCGTCCGCGATGTCCGCGACGGTGTAGGTCCCGTCGCCCGTGACGTACTGCGTCACGTCGGCTCGGTAGCCGTAGGTCTCGGTGAACGTCCAGCAGGTGCCCTCCGCGGTCCCGATCAGCGTCCCCGTCACGGTGTTGCCGTCGAACAGCACCTCGTCGTCCCCGCCGCTGTCCCCGGTACTGGACCAGTACAGCACCGCCGCGGCCACGGTCGCTGCGGGCGGGATCCCGGCAATCACGATGTCCCCCGAGGTGGGGCCTCCGTCACGGGTGGCGAGCCCCAACCCCGCCGACACGCCACCGAGCCCCGGTCCATCCAGGGCGATGGTCTCGCCGAGGGCGCCGTCGCCGTCGGCGAGAGCCGGCGCGGAGACGACCAGACAGAGCAGAACGAGGGGAACACCTGCGAGGGTTCGCGACATGGACACCATCCTCCTGGAATGTTTCACCCGGTTGCCGGACAGAGAGTCTGCCCCTCTCCCATTCGCCTGGTGTAACAACTCCTGGGAGGGGGTGCCAGTCCTTCTTCGTTCCAGGGAGGGTCCAGGAGGGCGGCGGGGGGTGCGTGGCGCCGGCCGCCGTGGGGCGACCGGCGCCGCGGAGGGGGTCGGGATCTAGCGGC
>CAZOYV010000502.1:0-2193 GCA_964584075.1 uncultured Rickettsiales bacterium
TGTGAGTACTCCATCTCCCCTCCAGCGGTGGAGCTGACGGCGGTGGTGTCGGCCAGTTCTCACGCCTGTGGACTGGAACCATCGGGTCGGATTCGATGCTGGGGAGTGGACCAGTGCGGGGAGACCCACCCACCCCTGCGCCGGTATGTCGGCGTGTCGACCGGAGAGGACTTCTCGTGTGGACTGCGGCTCGACGGTTCCGTCGAGTGCTGGGGCAGGAGTGATCCCGACGACTGCTGGGGCTCCCTCTCCGGCTCTCCCGAGGAGGTCCTGTCCCCACCCGCGGACGTCGGCTTCCACTCGATCTTCTCGGGCGATCGCCACAGCTGTGGGTTGACCGCCGCGGGAGAGATCGTCTGCTGGGGTTGGAACGAGTACGGACAGTGCGAGCCGCCGCATGGCCGGTTTGTCGACATGGATCTCGGGTACGCGCATGGCTGCGCGGTCCGACAGGACGGTGTCGTGCGGTGCTGGGGTTGCGAGGTCGGGGAGCACGATGGCTACGACCTGGATGTGGGCCAGTGCGATCCGCCGGAGGGCACCTTCGTCGACATCGGGGTGGGAGGGTGGCACTCCTGCGGGCTGCAGACGGATGGGCGGATCCATTGCTGGGGGTGTCTGGCGTCCTACCTCGGCGCCTGCATGCCACCTTGACACCCGCGGTGGGCTTCGCGGGCGGAACGCCAACCGTCGCGTGCTCGCCTCGGATGCTACCCTGTGGCCGGGGTCATGGCTGGCTGGTCCGACGACGCGTCTTCTTCCGGGAACATCGACGCTCTCGTGCTCCTCGCGGCAGTGCTGGCGGTGACCGCGTGCCACGACTACGGCCTGAAGGACGAGACCCCCGCGGAGATCTGCGACGGCGTGGACAACGACCACGACGGGGAAGTCGACGAGGGCTTCCCGGACGTCGACGGGGACGGCCGCGCGGACTGCGTCGACGACGACTGCCCCGTCACCGCCACGGAGGCCGGCGAAGTCGAGACCGTCGGGGACTGCGACGGGATCAACCCCGGGATCATCGACGATCCCTGGGAGGTCGAGCTCGAGTGGACCTTCGAGTCGGTGCCGGGAGAAGGCTTCTTCGCGCTCCCTGTTACCGGGCAGCTCGGAGATATCGACAGACTCGGGCTACCAACGATCATCGCGGTGGATACGGATCCTGGTCAGGAACAAGGAAGTCTGCTTGCGCTGCAAGGAGACGGTGATGGGGTGGTCTGGCAGCAGGAAGGAGTGCTCGAGTTCGGTGGCACCGCGATCGGGGACGTCGATGCTGACGGTAAGTCGGATGTCATCGCGATTCTCTCCGACGGGTGCGTGACGATGGTCGATGGCTCTGGTGGCCAGCGTTGGATTTCCGATAGACCGGTTTCGTATTTGGCCGCAGTACCCGTCATAGCGGACTTGGACCGAGACGGAGCTACCGAGGTCATCGTAGACACTCTGGTCCTCCAAGGTGCGGACGGCTCCGTCTTGATGGAGTTTCCGGAACCTCAGACCATCCACCAAACGATGGTCGTCGCGGACGTTGATCTAGACGGAGTCGATGAGGTTTTCCTCGGGGAGTACATGTACGACCTCGAGGATGGAGCACTTCAGATCGACGTGCCAGCGACGTTTCTGTCGGTAGCAGTTGCTGACCTCGACGACGACCCCGAGGGCGAGATTGTCTCCGTCAAGCCCGGACAGATCCGCTTCTTCCAGCACGACGGCTCGATCTATCAGACCAAGCCGCTTCCCGGTGATAGCGCCGCGCCTCCGGCGATCGCCGACTTCGACGGGGACGGCGCACCCGAGATTGCCGTCCCGGCCGGCGAATATCTGGCGATGGTCGACACGGACGGCGAATTGCTGTGGCAGATCCCCGTCACCGATCCGTCCTGTTGCGCCGGCTGCTCCGCCTACGACTTCGACGCGGACGGGGACTACGAGGTCGTGTACGCGGACCAGGAGCGGCTCTACATCGTCGATGGGCCCACCGGAGACGTGCTCACCGAGTACGACTCGCACACCTCTGGAACCGTATGGGAGTACCCGGTGATCGCGGACGTCGACGGGGACGACCACGTTGAGATCGTCATGGTCTCGAACCTCCAGGCGTATCCAGACGGATTCGCGAGGGTCTCGGTGCTCGGCAACCTGTTAGGCGACCGCAGAAACTGACCCCCCGACGACATCAGGATTTGACCCCCC
>CAZOYV010000503.1:0-2185 GCA_964584075.1 uncultured Rickettsiales bacterium
TGTCGTCGTCGGCGGTGTCGTCGTCGGCGGTGTCGTCGTCGGCGGTGTCGTCGTCCCCGTCGTCGTCCTCGACCTCGAGGCACCCGCCGGCGCCCCACGCCAGGACCGCGAACAGCGCCAGCGCCAGGCCCGCGCCCCATCGATGCAGCTGCGTCATGTCCAGACCTCCCCTCGTCCGGCCCGCGCCGGGCGGAGAGGTCAGTGTAGCGAGGATCCGCCGTTGCAGGGGCTCAGTGGTGATCGTGGCCGGGGCCGTGGACGTGGCCGTGCTGCTTCTCCTCGTCGGTGGCGTCGCGGACGGACTCCACCGAGACGTCGAAGTGCAGCTCCTCGCCGGCCAGCGGGTGGTTGACGTCGAGCGTGACCTTGTCGTCGCCCACCGCGGTGATCATGACGGGGAAGACGTGCCCGCTGTCGTCCTGGATCGCGATCTGCATCCCGACCTCGATCTCGGCGTCCTCCGGGAACTCCGACTTGGGCACCTCGAACACGCCCCGATCGTCGCGCTCGCCGTAGCCGTCCTCGGGGGCGACCACGACCTGCAGCTTGTCCCCGACGGCCTTGCCGCCGAGCTGCTTCTCGAGCCCGGGCACGATGTTCTCGGCGCCGTGCAGGTACTCCAGCGGCTCCCCCCCCTCCGAGGAATCGAGGACCTCCCCGCCGGCGTTCTTGAGCTCGTAGTGGATCGCGATGACCTTGCCGTCCTCGACCTTGGACATGGGTCCTCCGCGGCCGATCCCGCACCGACTCGCCGCGGGGGTCGGACCGTGCCCCAAGTGTAGGGGCTGGGTCCCCTGGTCGCCAGGGGGCGTGGCCGGATTCTCGAAAAAAAACGAGAAGTTGGGCTCAGATCGGGACCTCGATCAGGTCCACCGCGCGCTCCCCCAGGCCCAGCTCCTCGGCGTAGGCCAGCTGGACCCGCGCGTCGCGCCTCGGGTAGCTCATCGACTCCAGCGTCCGGCCGGCGCGCTCGCGGATCAGGTCCCACACCGCCTGGTCGAGGGCGACCGGGTCGTGGGACGCCAGCAGGCCGATGTCGTCCACCAGTCCCGGCTGGTCGAGCCCCATGCAGTCGCAGTCCTTGGTCACCTGCTGGGCCGAGACCACGAACGCCACCCGCCCGCGCTTGGGGCGCAGCACGCCGGCGGCGTACTCCACGACCCGCTCCTGCAGCTCGGCGCCCATCACGTCCCACTCGTGGGACACGGCGTGATCGCGGCAGCGGGCGATGCACTCCCCGCAGCCGATGCAGCGCTCCGGATCGATCACCGCGAACGCGTCGACCTCGATGGCGTCCTCGGGGCACCACTCGGCGCAGGTCCCGCAGGCGGTGCAGGCCTCCTCGTCGATCGCCGGCAGCTGTCCGTGGTGCATCCGCAGCTTGCCCTTCTTCGAGGCGCAGCCCATGCCCACGTTCTTCAGCGTCGCGCCCAGCCCGGTGCCCAGGTGCCCCGTGGCGTGGCTCAGCACCACCAGGCTGCGGGCCTGGGCGATGGCGGTGGCCACCGCCACCTCCTCGAAGTGCTTGCCGCCCACCACGACCTCGACCTCGTCGGCCCCGATCAGCCCGTCGGCGGGCACGAACGGCGCCTCGACGGTGTCGGGCCGGAAGCCGTGCTGGTGGGCCACCAGCGCGTGGCCGGCGGCGTTGTCCCGCGGGCTCTTGTACAGCACCGCGGTGTCGGTCAGGAACGGCCGGGCGTCCGCCGCGGAGACGCGCCGCACCAGCGCCCGCACGATCGACGGCTTCACGAACGTCCGGGTGCCCGGCTCGCCGACGTGCAGCTTCAGCGCGCACAGGTCGTGCGCGCGGAGCACGCGGCCCAGCCCGGCGGCGTCCCACAGGGCGCCCACCGCGGCGTCCTGCCGCTCGGGGGGTTCGTCGGCGCGGACCGCGGCCAGGTACACCTCGCTCATGCATCCTCCCTGTCGAACGACAGAAGGTAGCACGGGCGGGCGCGCTCCGCGCGGGGTCAGGCGGCCCGCTCGCGGCGCAGGTCGCCGGCCCGCTTCTGGGCCCGCTGGAGCTGGTCCTGCATCGCCACGAGCTGCTTCTGGACCTCGGCGAGCTCCTCCTCGAGCGTGGGCTGGTCCCCCTCGCGGAGGCGGATCAGCTCGCCCTCCTCGGCCTCCTTCTGGGCCTCGTCCATCCCGTTCATGATCACGCCGATGAACAGGTTGAGGA
>CAZOYV010000504.1:0-2151 GCA_964584075.1 uncultured Rickettsiales bacterium
CACACTCCGGCATGCCGATCACGCCCGAGCCGCCGGATTCATCCGGCGCGGCGGCACAGCGCGACATGAATCCTGTATCCGGGTGGCCCATGGCTTCAGCCGTGGGGAACGCGAATCCCCGGTCGAATTCGTGTCCCCCACCTCTACCTCGACGAAGCTCGGCACAAGTGAAGAGGTATGCCACCCAACCTTCGCCACCTGCCCAAGCATTCTTGCAGGCAGCTTGGACCACAGGCTGCCGTCCGAATACACGAGGATCGATTCCCGGGTCGAGCGCCGCTGCCCCTCGTCGGCGGCGATGGCCAGCAGGTGCGGCACCGCGGACTCGCCGAGGGCGGCCCACTCCTCGTTGCCCGCGGTGCTCTCCAGCCCGCCCAGCATCGTCTCGACGGTCAGCCGCAGGTCGGCGTCTCCGCCGGCCGGCTGGGCCGCCACGGGCAGTCCGATCGCCAGCAGCGCCAGCACGGTCCCGATCGCGATTCCTCGTCTCATGTGTTCCCTCCCGCCCACGGCGACGCGCACCCGGGGCCAGGGCCCGATGTTCCCCGCTCCTTGGACGCGTGTCAATTGAAGGGATTCACCCGATCCGGGGTGCTAGGCTCGGGACGGGAGGTGTGCGATGGGGATCCTGCGACGCTGGGGGACCGCTGCGGCGCTGGCGCTGCTGCTGACGGCGGGCGGGGGCTGCCCCGCGGACGACGACGACGCGGACGACGACGACGCGGCCGACGACGACGGCGCGGACGACGACGGCGCGGACGACGACACCGCGGACGACGACAGCGGCGACGACGACGGGGCCGAGGGACCCGTCGGCCGCGTCGCGGTGCTGGAGATCCACACCCTGGGCGAGACCCCGGTCGACGAGGGCAGCGTCGTGGTCTGGGGGCCCCTGGACGAGCCGTGGGAGAACGGCTGGCTCGGGGACTGGAACTTCGGCTGCAGCGAGGGCGAGGGGGACAAGGGCGTATGGCGCGTCACCCAGACCAGCGCCGACTGCGTGCTGGCGATCCTGCAGGCCTGCGGCCAGGGCTGCGACCCCGACTGCCCGCCGGACGAGTACTGCACCAGCGGCGGCGAGTGCGTCCCCACGCCGTCGTTCGCCGAGTCCGGTACGATCACGATCGACGGCCTGACCCAGCCGGTCAGCCTGGAGCCCTCGGCCTGGGGGTACCCGCCCCCCTGGGACCTGCCCGCCGACCTGTTCGCCGCCGGCGACCCGGTCACGCTGGGCTCGGCGGGCGGCGCGACCCCGGCGCTCAGCGCTGCGGTCGCGGGCGCCGAGCCGCTGGTGGCGGCGCTGCCCTGCGACGATCCCCCGCCCACCGACCAGGACCTGGTGATCACCTGGACCCCGGGCACCTCGCCCAGCGCCCGGATCCGCTGGGAGATGACCCAGGACGTGCACCTGTTCCAGGGGCCGCGGATCCGCTGCGAGACCGACGACGACGGCGAGCTGACCGTGCCCGCCGCGATGATCGCGGCGTACATGAACGGGATGAAGCACTTCCTGACGCTGACCCGCGTCGAGGGCGAGGTCGCCGAGGTGGGCGGCGGCAACGTCGTGGCGTTCGAGGTCGGATCGCGGGTCACCTGCGTGATCAACGAGAACCACACGCCGTGGTAGGGGAGATCAGCGGATCCGGCGGAACTGGCCCTTGAGCCACTCGTCGATCCCGCGGCGATCCTCGGCGGTCTCCACCACGCAGCCCACCGCGGCCCGCATCTGGGCCACGTCCGCGTCGCCGACGCCGAACCCATAGGCCGCGCGGCGCACCACCTCGGCGGCGGTGTCCAGCTCGGGGACCGGTCCCCCCAGCCGCCCGGCCAGCTCCTGGTTGGCCCGCCGCGCCGCCGCCGCGGGGGCCTCCCAGCCCTCGACCTCGAACCCCAGGTCCTGCAGCGACACCGTGGCCCGCTGCCACAGGTGGACGATCTGCTGGCTGGGGGGCACACCCCACAGCGGGTCCTGCCAGTGGTGCAGCAGGATCGCCCGCCGCATCGGCCGCGACAGGATCGCCGAGATCACCGCCAGCAGCAGCATGAACAGCAGCAGCATCAGCATGTACAGCAGCGACGACGCCGCGCTCTTGGCCTTCTCGCCGAGGCCCTCGCCGTCGAAGCTGGCGCCGCCCGCCTCGCCGTCCCCGT
>CAZOYV010000505.1:0-2118 GCA_964584075.1 uncultured Rickettsiales bacterium
CTGGCTGGTCGCGCCATCGTTGCAAGCTCGTGCAGCGGACGAGATTGGATGCTTGGGGTACTTGCAGCCGGATGGCCGGTCATGCGAGGGGGGCGGCGACTATCTCATTGTACAGCGGGAAGTAATCCAGCCGGACCTTGGAATCATGAACTACCAGCCAACGATTCAGAACTACTACCTGCCACTCAATGTGATCGTAGATACCAGCACGGATGGAGGAGTGCCACTGGATGAAGTCGATAGCATCATCGAGTCGGTCGCGAGCATATTCGCCCAATACAACATCTATGTCGACGAACTCTCGCGCGAGTACCGGGATGGGTACGAGTTTGTCCTGTGTAACTTCCCCCTGTGTTTACAGCCGTTGAGGGAGGATACTTTCAATATTGTTCTGACCGCGGACGGAACCGGACCCGGCGAGCAACCCAACGGATATGCCTGTGGCCTGGGTTACATAGGAGCGTACGCCACCTACACGAATGTTGCCCCCTGTCTCACCATAGTTGTCGCATGATCTGGCCCGGCGGTCGGGCGTGAACATGGATAGGGGCAGACTGTGAGGCGTGGCGTTGCCACGGTATTCGACGGCCTTTCGGGCCAAGATGATCGAGAAGATGCTAGGACCCAGCCCGCGGAGCGCGACGGCGCTGTCGGGTGAGACTGGCATATCGCAGGCGACACTCTCGCGCTGGCTTCGAGAAGCCCGTAGCATGGGTTTCATGACCAAGGACAAGAAGAAGCGAAAGAGCCGTCGTCGTTGGACGCCGGCAGAGCGGCTGCGCGTGGTGTTGGCTGCAGAGGGGCTCTCGGCGGACGATCTGGGTGCTCTCCTGCGCCGGGAGGGTCTTCACAGCCGGGACCTGGAGCGTTGGCGCGAGCAGGCTCTGGCGGGCCTGCAGAGTGACACGGGTAAGGGCAAGGAGACCGAGGAGCAGCGGCGTATCCGCGAGCTCCACCGAGAGCTGCGGCGCAAGGACAAAGCCCTGGCCGAGACCGCGGCTCTTCTCGCGCTCAAAAAAAAAGCCCAGGCGATCTGGGGGGACGAGGACGACGACACGGAGAACGGGAGTTGATCCTCGCGCTCATTGACGAAGCCGTGGAGGCTGGGGCTCGCCGAGCCCCGGCCTGCGCGGTCCTGGGCCTGAGCGTTCGCACCGTGGAGCGATGGCGGAGCACCGATACGTCGGAGGATCGGCGGTGTGGTCCCCGGCGCCCTGCTCCTCATCGACTGACCGAGGCGGAACGCACGCGAATCCTGGCGACGGTGAACTCGAAGTCCTTTCGGGACCTGTCGGTTCGCCAGATCGTCCCTCGCCTTGCCGATGAGGGCGTCTACCTGGCCTCGGAGGCGACGATCTATCGGATCCTGCAGCAGGAGGATCAGACGACCCACCGCGGCCGCACGAGACCGCCGCAGACTCAGCCGAAGCCTCAGGAGCACGTGGCCACGGCGCCGTGCCAGGTCTGGAGTTGGGACATCAGCTATCTCCGTACAGAAGTCGCCGGCTTGTACTATTACCTCTACCTGATTCTCGACGTGTACAGCCGCAAGATCGTAGGCTGGCAGGTGCACGAGCGCGAGGACGGTGAGCTGTCTCGAGACCTGGTGGCGGACGCGATTCGTCGAGAAGGCGCCAATGCCTCGGATCTGGTGTTGCATGCTGACAACGGCGGCCCGATGCGAGCCTCGACGCTGATCAGCAGATTGGACCGACTCGGTGTGACCTCGTCCTTCAGCAGACCTGGGGTCTGCGACGACAACCCCTTCTCCGAGGCAATGTTTCGGACGATCAAGTACCATCCGGGATTCCCGAGCCGTCCCTTCGCAAGCTTGAAGGCTGCCCGGGAGTGGGTGGAGGCGTTCGTGGCCTGGTACAACGACGAGCACTGCCACAGCGGGATCGAGTACGTGACGCCGAACCAGCGCCACATGGGCCAGCACGTGGCCATCTTGGAGCGGCGCGAGAGCGTCTACGAGGCTGCGAAGAAGCGCCATCCGGATCGGTGGGGCGCGCGCCCCACGAGAGACTGGACGCCGACACAGGAGGTGTATCTCAACCCTGACGAGCTGCTGGCTCGATGAAATCATTCATGCGACAACTACACTGAGACGTACCG
>CAZOYV010000506.1:0-2098 GCA_964584075.1 uncultured Rickettsiales bacterium
AAGCGGCCATGACCACATGGCCGCTGGCTGGGCGGCCACAGTAGGCGGGAGTGGTATCGGGTGGCCCCGGGCAGTTGCCCGCCCGGGGCTCCCACAGATCCGGACGTGCGGATTTCCCGCATCCGGCTCCTCAAGGCACGACATTCGCTGACAGCCGGTAGGAGCTGTGGACCGCGCGGGGGCGTGGGAGGGGGAGCCGCTTTGTCAGCGCATTCCACCAGTCCCAGTCCCGTCGCGCCGAGTTCGACCGCCGCATCAGCCATTTGCGCCAGATGTGGCAGACCTCGCGATGGAAGCGAGCCAGCGCCCAGTAGTTGCCGGTGATTCCGTAGTAGCCGTAGTGGCCACGCAGCTTCAGCGCCAGTGCATCTCGCTGCTCGATGAGCGGGAGGTGCCGATGAGTCCGACACCAGGCCCGCACCCTCTTGAGAGCGCGGGTCAGACGCACCGTCGCGGTCTTCTGTTTGACCACCCAGTAGCCCCGGCGCGACTTCGCCCAGTAGTGGGTGAAGCCGAGCGTGTCGAAGCTGCCGGGCTCGGGCGGGTCGTCGTCGCTGTTGCCCCCCTGTCGGGGTGGTTCGAAGTGGGCGAGTCGCGTCTTGTCCGGGTGCAGGGTCAGACCGTACTTCCCGAGTCGCCTCGGCAGCACGTCCAGCACCCGCTCCGCGTCTTCCCGCCGTGAAAACACCATCACGGCGTCGTCCGCGAAGCGAATGAGGAAGGCCCGGCCCTTCATCCGCGGCGCGACCTGCTCCTCAAACCACTCGTCCAGGACGTGATGCAAATACACGTTGGCCAGCAGCGGGGAGACCACTCCACCCTGCGGGGTGCCGCTCTCCGGGTGCCTCACGCCCCCGTCCTCCAGCACGCCCGCCTTCAGCCACTTGTGGACCACGCGGCGGACCACGCCGTCCGTCACCCGCCGGTCGAGGAAGCCTCGGAGGTGCTTGTGGTCCAGAGCGTCGAAGAAGCTCTGGATATCCACCTCCAGCACCCATCCCCCGTGCATCTCCATGATTCCATCGCGGAGTGCCCGTAGCGCCTGGTGTTGCGACCGCCCCGGCCGGAAGCCATACGAGCAGTCTCGGAAGTCCTGCTCGTAGATCGACTCCAGCACCATCGTCACCGCTCGCTGGAGGACCTTGTCCTCGAAGGTCGGGATGCCGATGGGCCGTGTCTTCCGGCCGTCCCCTTTCGGGATGTGCACTCGCCGCACCGGGGGCGCCCGGTACGTGCCGGACTTCAGACGGTCGAGCAGCGATTGCAGGTTCCCTTGCAGGTCTGCCGCGTACTCGGCCGCCGTCTGCCCGTCCACGCCCACCGCCCCGTCCTTGCGGGTTCGGCGGTGGGCCTCCTCGAGGAAATCCACGTCGATGACGTGGGACAGGCTCCGGAACGCCCACTCCGGGTGCTCCCTCGCCAGGTCCGCTATCCGCCGGAGTCTCGTGGAGATGGGACCGGAGTTCAGCGGCTCCGCCATCGTTCCCTCCTGCGGGTTCCATGCCTTGGCGGCCCCTTGGCTCCACCGGGTCCCCTGGGGCGGGTTCCCCGGCTTCGTCGCTACTATGGGCCGCTCTGACTCCCGGACGCCCTTCCCGCCTCGCTCTGGTTTCCCTCTGCTCGGCGGTACCTCGACTGCGTGTCCTCGTTCGCTCCCCGTCGCCGCGACACGCCTCGGCGACGGGGCCAGGGCTCTCGTGTCTTCCCGGCGCCCTCGTGCCGGGTCCTTCCGTCGAGGAGATGCCCGGGCCTCCCAGGTTCCTGGGGGACCCTCGCGCGCGTGCCCCGCTCTCAGACCCCGGTGGAGCCTCCGCGCCAGACCCAGTACGGCGCGTCGGTGGTGCCTCCCACCAATCTCACGGTGTCGGCCTCCACGAAATGCCCTGCTTTCGGGGCTCCATCACGCGGCTCACACGCTCGCTGTGTACGCTTCGCAGTCGGGGTCACCCCTCGACCACGCAACACTCGCTTCCGGCTGGCGGGTCAACCTTGGCCGGGTGGGACTGGTACCCACAGGGTCCCAAAGAAGGTTTCCGCCATTTCCTAGGTCATGGCATCCTCCTCCTCCAGGCTTTGCCTGGCGCACGAGAAGTGCGGG
>CAZOYV010000507.1:0-2086 GCA_964584075.1 uncultured Rickettsiales bacterium
GTCGTCGTCGCCGGTGTCGTCGTCGCCGGTGTCGTCGTCGCCGGTGTCGTCGTCCGAGGCGTCGTCGTCGTCGAGCTCGCCGAAGGTCATCGTGCCCCGGCAGCCCGACGGCAGCAGGATCAGCAGGAGTGGAACGGTGGTCAGCCAGCGGATCATGGTCACCTCCCCGGCGGCGGCGGTCGCCTCACGGCGCAGGCTAGCACAGCGGCCGCGGGCGGGAAGCGGGAGAGGACGTCCCGGCCGGGATGCAGGGGTCGCGGACGTCCCTCGACGATCGGCCGCGGATCCTCTACTTTGCAGGGGATCCAGGAGATTCGATGCCACGACACCCGACCCTGCTCCCGCTGGCCCTGTGCGCGACGATCCTGCTCTCGATCGGCTGCCCCACCGAGGGCGACGACGACGACGACAACCCCGTCCCCGAGATCTGCAACGAGGGCGCCGACCTGGGCGACGGCCCGTGGTTCACCGACGTGACCGCGGAGCTGGGGCTCGGGATCGACGGGCTCGACATCCAGGGCGGCCTGGTGGCCACCACCGACATCGACGGGGACCGCTGGCCCGATCTGTTCCTCTCGCGGGGCAACGCGGGCGTGCGCGACGACCCCGCCGACCCGGTCTACCGCGTCCGCCTGCTGCACAACCTGGGCGGGACGGGGTTCGAGGACGTGACGTTCTCGTCGGGGCTCACCGACACCCGCGACGGCAGCCAGGGGCGCGCGATCCAGTGGGCGATCTTCGGCGACGTGGACAACGACGGCGACGAGGACGCGTTCACCGCCACCTACCTGGCGGTGGACACCACCGACACCGGCGATCAGTCCGAGATCATGCTCAACGACGGCAGCGGCCACTTCACGCTGGGGCCCGAGCAGCGGTTCTCGGACGACCCGACCTACGACGCCGCGTCCGGCGCCGCGATGACCGACCACGAGCTCGACGGGGTGGTCGACCTGTACGTCGGCCACCACTACAACAACTACGGGTACATCAGCAGCGCCGGCCAGGACTCGCTGTTCGTCGGCGACGGCAGCGGCGGGTTCAGCGACGTCACCGCCGAGGTCGGGCTGCAGACCGTGGCGTCGTCGTTCGTCGCCGACCTGACGGAGGGCATCAACCACCGCCCGTCGTGGGGGGTCAGCGCCTGCGACATCGACGGCGACGGGTACCGGGAGCTGATCACCGACGCGTACGGACGTCAGTTCAACATGCTGTGGCGCCAGGACGGCGACGGCAGCTACACCGACATCGCCCGCGACGTCGGGTTCGCCTCGGACGACAACGAGGACTACAGCGACAACCTGATGTACGGCACCGAGAACTGGAACGACGGCTTCGACGACCAGCCGTTCCGGCTCGGCGGCAACTCGTCCAACACGGTCTGCGGGGACGTGGACAACGACGGCGACCTGGACCTGCTGCAGATCGAGCTTCGCCACGAGTGGGCCGGCCAGTCCTCGGACATGACCGAGCTGTTGATCAACGAGGGGGTGGGCGACGGCGGCGCGTTCGCCCGCCCCGGCAACGAGGCCACCGGGCTGGAGCGGGAGCACGGTGGGACGGTGTTCTCCAGCTGGAACGAGGGGGACCTCGGCGGCGCGCTGTTCGACTTCGACCACGACGGGCGGCTCGACGTGCTGGTCACCTCCTCGGACTACCCGTACACCCACTCGCTGCTGTGGCACCAGGACGCAGACGGCACGTTCACCGAGGTCAGCGAGGCATCGGGCCTGCTGGTCCACCGCGCCCACGGGGTGACGCTGATCGACTACGACCGCGACGGCGACCTCGACGTGCTGCTCGGGACCTCGCTGATGCGCTGGGAGGCCGACGACGATCCGCCGCGCCCCGACGCGGCGTACATGGTCCTGCTGCGCAACGACGTCGGCCAGGACGGCAACCGGCTGATGATCGACCTCGAGGGCGCCGGCGCCGGGGGCGCCAACCGGTCCGCGATCGGCGCCCGGATCGTCGCCCGCGCCGGTGGCGACGTGTTCGTCCGCGAGGTGACGGGGGGGTACGGCCTGAACGGCTACCGCGTCCAGATTCGGTTGCACCCCCACAAGCCCTTGATCTGACTGGCATT
>CAZOYV010000508.1:0-2077 GCA_964584075.1 uncultured Rickettsiales bacterium
GGGGGGTCAAATCCTGATGTCGTCGGGGGGTCAGTTTCTGCGGTCGCCTAACAACGCGGGTCACCCCGGCCGCCGCCTCGTCGGCTACATGTCGAGCGAGCGATTCACATGGCTGCCTCCTTTCAGACAGCAAGTTGGGCCAGACTTCGCCTGGCGCACCAGAGACGTCGGAGATGGCGATCCATCTCGCGCGTTGTTGCCGCGTTCCAGGCACCATCGATGCCGGCCAGCGAGACGGGTCCCCGGGCGCCAGGGGGGTGACGCGGCCCGCGGCAGGGACGATGATCCCCCCACGGGGCTCGCCGGCTGGAATGTTCCGCCGGGCCGCTGCGTAGGGAACGGCACGCCGACGCAGGAAGGGGATCGCGATGAAGTACGTGCTCGCCATCGGGCTGTCGCTGCTGGCCGGGGTGCTGGCCGGGGTGCTGTCCCAGCGCGCGCCGCTGCAGCGCGCCGAGGACCGGATCCAAGAGCTCGAGGCCCGGGACTGCAGCGGGGGCAAGGGGCTGGGGCGCGGGCTGGCCGCGGCGATGCACGGGCAGCCGGTGCAGATGGTGGAGCCCGAGGAGCGCTCGACCCCCGAGCCGTTCGAGGAGGAGACGCCCGTCGACCCCGAGGCCGCCGCGCTGGCCGACGAGCTGGACCGCGCCGGCGAGGAGGCGCGCGAGGAGCTGGCCGACGGGGTGGACGACGTGCAGGCCGATCTGGAGCTGCTGATGACCGCCCAGGACCTGCGGCGCAGCCAGGCGCGGGCGGCGCTGGTGGAGCAGGCCGACCCCACCGACGAGGAGCTGGCCACGTTCGACGAGGCGATGGCGGCGATGAACGAGGACCTGCTGTCGATCTCCCGGGAGTTCGTCGACGGCGTCGAGGACATCGAGGACGTGCCCCGCCGCGACCTGATGGTGTTCGCCGCCGACGTGCTCGACGTGATGATCGAGGCCGAGAGCGCCGCGGACCAGGCGATGCCGGGCGTGGACCTGGCCGCCGTCGACGACGAGGCGATCGACCCGTTCTCGTACATCGACCCGTCGATCCTCGAGGTGCTGGTGGAGCTGGATCGGTGAGCGTGCTGACCTCGCTGCGGGACACCCTGCTGGTGGCCCGCTTCGAGCTGCTGCGCAACCTGCGCACCTGGCGGGCGATCGCGCTGTGCCTGCTGTACCTGGCCTCCACCGCGGGGGGCACCTACATCTTCACCCGCGCGCTGCTGGGGATGGAGCACGCGCTGGCCGACGTGCTGGAGGTGCCGCGGACCAAGAAGCCCGGCGCGATGATCGGCGTGATGCAGGAGCGCGGCGACATCGAGCAGATGCTCGAGGAGATGCTGCCCGGCGACGACGCGGTGGTGGAGCGGGTGCTGGGCTGGCCGCTGCTGACGATGTTCCACCTGTGGCTGGCGGTGATCCTGATGCCGTTCCTGGCGGCGACCACCGCCGCCGAGTGCGTGGCGGTGGACCTGCACAACCGGGCGATCCGGTTCGAGGCGTTCCGCACGGGGCGCCTCGAGCTGGTCACCGGGCGGTTCCTCGGCCAGCTGCTGCTGCTGGCGGCGGCCAGCCTGCTGGCGGTGGCGGGGACCTGGGTGGTGGGGATGCTGGCGATGACCGGCAACGACCCGCTTCAGCTGCTGTGGACGCTGCTGGTGGTGACCCCGCTGGTGTGGGCGCTGGCGGTGCCGTTCGCCGGGATCGGGGTGGCGTTCTCGCAGGTGACGAGCTCGCCCAACGTGGCACGGGTGCTGGCGCTGGGCACGGTGGTGGCCAGCTGGATCCTGCTGGGGCTGTCCTACGACTACGACGACGGCAAGCTGGGCTGGCTGTGGGACGGGCTGCGGCTGCTGACCCCCCAGGAGTGGGCCTGGAAGCTGTGGTACCCGTGGCCCCAGTGGGGGCTGGGGCTGGCGGTGCTGCTGCTGCTGGGGCTGGCGTACGCCGTGGCCACGACCCCGCTGTTCCGCCGGAGGGACCTGTGATGCGCGGCCGTCCGGGACGCGCGAGGGCGCAGAGGGCGCCCGTCCGGGGCGGTAGAGTAGCGGAGGGCCGGTCCTGAGACCGGCACCTCCGCCCTCATCCCA
>CAZOYV010000509.1:0-2076 GCA_964584075.1 uncultured Rickettsiales bacterium
GCGCTGCGGCACTCAGGCTCGGTCCGGGGATAGATTCACAAGCTCTGAGTCGACCTCGAGATCGAATGGGAAGTCGGTCTCGATCTCTCGAACGAGAAACGAGAAACGCCGAACGCTACTCGTCCCCCCCGTACTGATCCGGCCGCCGATCCGCCAGCACGTCGTCGAACGGCGTGACGTGCTTGTCCCGCGCCCGCGCCAGGTCGACCTCGACGACCCGCACCTCGTCCCCGGTCGCCCCCGAGCTCGCCAGGATCTCCCCGTCCGGCCCGCTGATCTGGGAGCGCCCGGTGAACACCAGCTCCTCGCCGGTGCGGGCCTCGGCGCCGCAGCGGTTGGCGGTGACGGCGAACACGCGGTTCTCGAGGCAGCGCACCGGCATCGCCCGCTGGGCGTGGGGCAGCACCAGGTTGGAGGGGTGGGCGATCACGTCGGCGCCGCGCAGCGCCAGGGTCCGCGCCGCCTCGGGGAAGATCCAGTCGAAGCAGATCAGCACGCCCAGCCGCAGCCCGCCGATCGGCCAGACCGGGAAGCCCAGATCTCCCGGATCGAAGATCGCCTTCTCCCGCGCGAACAGGTGGACCTTGCGGTAGGTGCCGTGCGTCCCGTCCGGCGCCCACCACCAGGTCGCGTTGTACACCGCGCCCCCGGCCCGCTCGGCCACGCCGGCGACCAGCACGCAGCCGCGCGCCACCGCCAGCGCGGCGAGCCGCTCCCACTCGGTTCCGCCGGGCGCCACGGCCAGCGCCTCGAGCTCGGCGCGATCGCGGAACTGGTAGCCGCTGAGCGCCAGCTCGGGCAGCACCAGCAGGTCCGCCGCGGCGCCGGCGACCAGCGCCTCGAGGCGATCCAGGTTGCCCGCGACATCCCCGAACGTCGGCGTGAACTGGGCGTACCCGATGCGGTGGGTCATGGGGAAGGGGAGGGCGTGCGCCCCGGCTACCGCTCGCCCTCGAAGGGGGTGCCCTCGTACTCGGCGACGACCTCCTTGTGCTTCAGCCGCACCGACCAGTTGCCGCCGGTGGTCCGCACCGACGTGGGCATGATCGTCGGGGCCTCCTCGTCCACCGCCGGCTCGCGGCCGAACACGGCCCGCGCCAGGGTGGTCAGGTCGCCGTCGTCGTCCACCTCGCCGGCCGCGACGTCGAGGGCCTCGATCATCGCGGCGGCGCTGGCGAAGCGGTCCGCGGGGTCGCGCTGCAGCGCCTGCTTGAGCACCGCCACGAGTGGCCAGCTGTCCTCGGGGATCCACAGCAGCTGGGCGGCGATGTCGGCCGTGGCGACCCGCCGCAGCACCTCGCGGATCGAGTTGGCCTGGAACAGCGGCCGGTTGGTCAGCATCTGGTACAGCACGGCGCCGAGGCTGAAGATGTCGGACTGGGGCGTGACCGGCTTGGCCCGCACCTGCTCCGGGGCCATGTACAGCGGCGTGCCCTTGATGATCCCGGCCGTGGTCGAGACCTCGGCCAGCGGCCACTTGGCCACGCCGAAGTCCATCACCTTGACCTGGCCGTCGCGGGTCACCATCACGTTGCCGGGCTTGAGATCGCGGTGCACCACGGGGTGCACGGTGCCCTCGTCGTCCTCGAGGTGGTGGGCGTGGTGCAGGCCCCCGGCGATGCCGCGCGCGATCTGGATCGCGGCCGCCGGCCCGAAGAAGATGTTGCGCCGCTTGGCGCGCTTGAGCATCTCCTTGAGCGTCAGCCCGACCACCAGCTCCATGGCGATGAAGTAGCGCCCCTCGACCTGGCCGAACTCGTAGACCTCGACCAGGTTCTGCTGGTGCAGCCGCAGCATGATCCGCGCCTCGTTGGTCAGCGCGCGGACCACCTTGCGGGTCCGGCCCTCGCCGCAGTCGCGGGCGACCTTGAGCGCCACGAGGCGCATCTCGCCGTCGAGCTCCTCGGCGCGGTACACCCGGGCGTACCCTCCCGCGCCGAGCAGGGACAGCAGCCGGTAGCGTCCGAAGGTCGGGGGATGGGAAGGTCCTGCAGCCATGCCGTTCCTGGATCTAGCCCCTCGCTAGCAGCCTGTCGCAGATTGCCACGCACCGCCCGCATCTCGCCTGCCGGCCGC
>CAZOYV010000510.1:0-2063 GCA_964584075.1 uncultured Rickettsiales bacterium
CAGGGAGGACGGCGGAGGGAGCATGTTCTTTGGCGGAGACCGATACGTCTCCGCCGCGATGGGGCTCCGCGATCAGCGGGGGAGCCCGTCGAGGGTGGTGCGGATCAGGGCGCAGGAGGCGAGGAAGGCGGCGGTCTCTTCGGGGTCGAGGGGGACCTCGAGGACGCGCTCTACGCCGGCAGCGCCGACGACGGCGGGGACGCCGGCGAAGAGGCCGGAGACGCCGTGGTAGCCGTCGAGGAGGGTCGAGACGGTCAGCACGCGGCGCTGGTCGTGGCGGATCGACTCGAGGATCTCGGCGACGGAGAGGGCCACGGCGAAGTGGGTGGCGCCCTTGCGGGCGATGATCTCGCGGCCGGCGTTGCGGGTCTGCTCCAGCAGATCCTCGGGGCGGTGGGGGGTGCAGCCGGGGCGATCGCAGTCGCGACACAGCTCGCGGATCGGGACGCCGCCGACGCGGGCGCCGCTCCACACCGCGAGCTCGGAGTCGCCGTGCTCGCCGATCACGGTCGCGTGGACGGACTTGGGGGAGAACCCGCAGCGCTCGGCGATCAGGGAGCGCAGGCGGGCGGTGTCCAGCACCGTGCCGGAGCCGATCACGCGGGCGCGGTCGAGGCCCGAGGCGCGCCACGCCACGTGGGAGAGCACGTCGACGGGGTTGCTGACCACCAGCTGGATCGCCCCCGGAGCGGCGGCGGCGATCTCGGCGGCGAGGGCGCCGATCACGCGCGCATTGGCCTCCACCAGCGCCATCCGGGACTCGTCGGGGCGGCGCGCGCGGCCGGCGGCGAGGACCACCACGTCGGCGCCGGCGAGGTCGGCGACGGCGCCGGCGCGGATCGTGGCGCGGCGGGAGAACGGGGTGCCGTGCAGCAGGTCGAGGGCCTCGCCCTCGGCGCGGGCGCGATCGATATCGACCAGCACGATCTCCGTGGCCAGCCCCCGCACGACCACCGCGTAGGCGATGGTCGCGCCGACACGGCCGACCCCGACGATGCCGAGCTTCATCTCGAGTCCCTCCGCGGTCGTTCCCCTAGCCTACGGTCGCGCGGCGCCGCGGCAAGCCCGGCAGGTCACAGGTTCCAGATCTGGCGGGCGGCGCCCCACGCCTGGAGCACCAGCACGACGGCGGCGTCGAGGCTGTACAGGTCCATGTTGACGACCAGGTCGTAGTGCGTGGCGTCGTCCACGTCGGCGTCGAACGTCTCGCGGGTGAACGCGCGGCGCCGGGCGTCACCGCGCGCGGCGGCGGCGCGGGCCTCCTCGCGGCCGACCTGGGCCATCGCGGCGAGGTACTCGGCGCGGATGTCCAGCGGGGCGACGACGCGCACGCGCAGGCAGCGCTCGCGGGGCAGGATGAAGTGGGCCCCGCGGCCGAGCACCACGCCGCCGTCGCCGTCGGCGATGGTCTCGATCACCTGGCGCAGCCGCTCGCGGTACTCCCCCGGGGGTAGCTCCAGCGGCCCCTGCGGGTCCCCGCCGTCCAGGTCGTCCTCGGACTCTCGGGCCCAGCGTCGCACCACCAGGTCGTCGGCGTTCACGGCGTCGTGATCACCGCCCTGCTCGATCAGCTGGATGATCTCGCGGTCGTAGAACGGCAGGTCCAGGATCTGGGACACGCGCGCCGCGATCAGCCGGCCGCCGCTGCCCACCTCGCGGGAGAACGTGATCACCCGCACGTCGATGTCCCGCGCCGGAATGCGGCGCTGCTCGACCTCGTGCCAGCGCTCCATCTGTTGCTGCAGCGCTTCGTCCATCCGGGGTCGGTGGATCGGCATCCGGACCTCCTCCCCTCCCCAGCCGTGTCGGGGCGGGTCCAGTGTACCGCCGTGGGAGGCTCAGCGGAGGCGACGCAGCCCGAGCCAGCCCAGCGCGGGGAGCAGCCACCCGAAGGTGAAGCCCGCCCCGCGCCCCTCGGCGATGCATCCGGAGCCGTCGTCGTCGGTGGCGTCGTCGTCGGCCCCGTCGTCGTCGCCGCCGTCGTCGTCGCCGCCGTCGTCGTCGCCGCTGTCGTCGTCGCCGCTGTCGTCGTCGCCGCTGTCGTCGTCGCCGCTGTCGTCGTC
>CAZOYV010000511.1:0-2007 GCA_964584075.1 uncultured Rickettsiales bacterium
ACCCCGACCCTGCCCCTGACCCTGACCCTGACACGGTCACGGCACCCGAGCCTGGAGACATCGGACGTGGCTCATGAGCCGATCAGCTCGGGCAGGATCTCCCCCGCCTTCCCCTGCACCGACACGTGCACCCGCCCGCTCGCCGGCGTCGGGTCCAGGTTGACCTCCACGACGGTCGCCCCCACCCGCAGCGCCACGTCGACGAACCCCGCCGCGGGGTAGACGATCCCCGAGGTCCCCACCACCAGGAACAGGTCGCAGCCGGTGACCACCTCCCCGGCGCGCTCGATCACGGCGGCGTCGAGGGACTCCCCGAACCACACGATGTGGGGCCGCAGCATCGCGCCGCAGGCGTCGCACATCGGGGGCACCGGGATCGGGACGCGGCGGTCCTCGGCCATCGCGCCGCAGGCGGTGCAGCGGGTGATCCAGATGTTGCCGTGCAGCTCGACGGGGTCCTCGCTGCCGGCGAGGCGGTGCAGGCCGTCGACGTTCTGGGTGATCAGGGTGACGTCGCCGCGCGCGCGCTCGAGCTCGACCAGCGCGTGGTGGGCCGGGTTGGGCTCGCACGCCGCGATCAGGCCGCGGCGCCAGTCGTACCAGCGCCAGACCTTCTCGGGGTCGGCGGCGAAGGCGCTCGGGGTGGCGAGCTCCTCGGGGCGGTGGCCCTCCCACAGCCCTCCCGGGCCGCGGAACGTCGGGACCCCGCTCTCGGCCGAGATCCCGGCCCCGGTCATCACCGCGACGCGGTGGGCGTCGCGCAGGCGCTGACGGGCCTCCTCGATGGCGGACATCGACACCTCCCGATCCCCCCGCAAAGCCCCAGCCTACCGCAAACTCCGGCCGCCTGGGCCCTCGCTTGACAGCCCCTCCGGGGGGTGGCTACATTCCCGAGGTCAGAGGGGCCCGTGTGCCCCGCCCACCCCATTGGAGGGGGCATGGATCAGCGCAGCGTCCTCCTCGTTGACGTCAGCGGCGCAGCGCTGCGCAACGCGCGCGTGACCCTCGAGTTCGAGGGGCTGCAGGTCGTCGAGGCCCACGACGGCGACCTCGGGCTGCGCGCCGCCCAGGAGCACCGGCCGGGGCTCGTCGTCTCGGCGGTCGGGCTGCCCAAGCGCGACGGCTACGAGTTGTGCCGCATGATCCGCGAGGACCCGGCCCTGGCGGCCACCCGGGTGCTGCTGACCTACTCGTCGATGGACCTGTTCGACGAGGCGCGCGCCGATCGCGCCGGCGCCGCGGCGGCCCTGTCCAAGCCGTTCCAGCCCAGCAAGCTGCTCGAGACGATCCACGACGTGATGGGCGAGGGGTTCCTCGACGGGCGCCCCGACCCGATCACGTCGCTGGACAGCGACTCGATCTCCCGCGCGCTGACCTCGGGCGAGGACGCCCTGACCAGCGCAGAGTCGCGGTTCCTCGGCGAGAGCTCCGAGGAGGCGCGCCCGCTGCAGTCCGACTTCATCGCCTCGTTCGACACCCTCGGCGACATCCCGCGAGAGCTCTACGAGGACGAGATCCCGTCGGGGAACATCGAGGCGCTCGACAGCCAGGGCGACTCGCTGGACCCCGACATCGCCGATCTGCGCCGCTCGGCGGCCCGCGCCGGCGGTGCGCCGCCGGCCTCGCTCCCGACCCGGGCCGAGATCATGGCGCTGGTGGGCGACGTCGTGCGCGCGTACCTCGATGAGCACCTGGAGCGGATCGTCGCCGACAAGGTTGACGCGGCGCTGCGCGAGCGGAAACCATAGCCTCCCGCGTACGCGCGCGAGCGACGGTCCGCGAGGACCGCGCAGGACGGGCCGGACCCCAAGAAGTGGACCCGAGAGTGATGGACCAAGAGAAGCTGAATCTGGACAAGGTCTACGACCCGCTCGAGGTCGAGCGCAAGTGGTACGAGATCTGGGAGCGCGAGGGCCTGTTCCACGCCGAGGCCACCGGCGACCACGACCGCGCCTACTGCATCGTGATCCCGCCGCCCAACGTCACGGGCAACCTGCACATGGGCCA
>CAZOYV010000512.1:0-2006 GCA_964584075.1 uncultured Rickettsiales bacterium
CAGCCCGACCCGGACCTCCGCCTCGGTGGGGGAGGGGTTGCGCCGCAGCAGCGCCAGGCTGCTCAGCACCATCCCCGGCGTGCAGAACCCGCACTGCACCGCGCCGTGCTCGATGAACGCCTGCTGCACCGGGTGCAGCGTGGTGCCGTCGGCGACGCCCTCGATGGTGGTGATCTCGTGGCCCGCGGCCTGCACCGCGAGGATCAGGCACGAGTTCACCGGCTCGCCGTCGAGCAGGACCGTGCAGGTCCCGCAGTCGCCGACCCCGCAGCCGCACTTGGTCCCGGTCAGCCCCAGGTCGACGCGCAGGGCGTCCAGCAGGGTCCGGTTGGGCGCGGCGGCGATCTCGCGCGTCGCGCCGTTGACCGTCAGCTCGATGATCCGCTTACGCATCGGTACCTCCCGGGCGGCGCAGCGACGCCCGCCGGTGGGCGGCCAGCAGCGCCCGGCGGGTCAGCGTCGCCACCGCGTCGCGGCGGAACGCGGCGGACCCGCGGTGGTCGTCGATCGGCCGCGCGTCGGTCACGGCGGCGGCGGTGGCCGCGTCGAGGGCCTCGCCGAGCGTCCTGCCCACCAGCGCGGCCTCCACGGCGTGGGCCCGCAGCGGGGTCGGCCCCACCGCGCCCAGCGCGATCCGCGCGGCGGTGATCGCCCCTCCCGGGGCGTCCAGCGTCAGCGACGCCGCGACCCCGACGATGGAGATCTCCAGCGTCGCGCGGTTGATCAGCTTCTCGTAGGCGCTGCCCTGGTACGGGGCCTGTGCGGGGAGCACCACCGCCTCGACGACCTCGCCGGGGCGCAGCGCCGAGCGGCCCGGGGCGAGGAAGAACTCGTCCGCCGCGATCGCCCGGGTGCCCGCCGTCGACCGCGCCACCAGCTCGGCGGCGAGGACGTAGCACGGCGGCGCGGTGTCGGCCGCGGGCCGGGCGTGGCACAGGTTCCCGCCGATCGTCGCTCGGTTCCGGATCGTCGGCGCCCCGACGTAGCCGGCGCCCTGGGCCAGCGCGGTGTAGCGCTCGCGGAGCAGGGCCGAGCGCTCCAGCGTCGCCATCGTCGCCATCGGCCCGATCGCGACGCGGCCGTCGTCCCGCTGCTCGATCCCGTCGAAGCCGGGGATCCGGCCCAGCGAGACCAGGATCTCCGGGGCCTCGGGCCCGGCCAGCGGGTGCCCCTGGCCGACGAACCGCTCCCCGGCCCGCGGCG
Source organism: uncultured Rickettsiales bacterium (assembly GCA_964584075.1). GTDB lineage: Bacteria > Myxococcota_A > UBA796 > UBA9615 > CAYRNR01 > CAZOYV01. The sequence continues at coordinate 1,204 of CAZOYV010000512.1, forward strand.
GCGGGTGGGCGTCGAACAGGGTCCGCTTCTTCATCGTGACCAGCAGGTCGGTGCCGTTGGCCAGCAGCCGCGCCCTGGCACCGTGCTCGTCGAGCAGGCCGCAGGCCTCCTCGACCGTGGTCGGCTCCAGGACCTCGAAGTGGGGGAGGATCATCGGGTCTCTCCGTTCATGCCGTGCAGGACGAGGTCGAAGGTGCGCTCGGCGAAGCCGACCACCTCGGCCTCGGTGGTGCCGTGGTCGTAGGGCGGGGTGAAGCGCTCGAACAGCTCGGCGAGGAACGCGCCGGTGGCCCCGGGGTCCGCGACGCGCAGCTGCCCCGCGGCGTTGCCCTCGCGGATCAGCTGGGCCGCCAGCGCCCCCTGGCGGTCCACGTAGGCCTGGACCCGCCGGACGATGTCGGGCTTGAAGCTGCGGAAGAACTCGTCGCCGTGGGGGTGCTCGTCCGCCAGCCGCGCGATGGCGCGCACGCGGTGGATCATCACCTCTCGGAGCCGCTCCACCGGGGGCCGGTCCGACGCGGCGATGGCCTCGAGCTGGTCGAGGATCCGCCGGTTGGTCTCCTCGGTCAGCGCCAGCATGATGTCGGCCTTGCCGCGGAAGTACAGGTACGCGGTGCCCTTGCCGATCCCGGCGTCGGCGGCGATCTCCTCCATCGTCGTCTTGGCGAACCCGTACTGGCGGATGCGACGCCACGCCGCGCGGAGGATCCGCTCGCGCTTCTCGGGATCGGGGGCCGGCTTCACCATCGCTGGACGACTGACCAGAATCGTATTTCGGTCAGTTCGGGCATTTTGGCTGGTGG
>CAZOYV010000513.1:0-2001 GCA_964584075.1 uncultured Rickettsiales bacterium
TCACCCAGAACTTCTCGACCGCCGACGCCATGGGACGGCTCACGCTCAACATGCTCATGAGCTTCGCCGAGTTCGAGCGCGAGATGATCGCCGAGCGCACCCGGGACAAGATCGCCGCCTCGCGCCGCAAGGGGAAGTGGACCGGCGGGCCGGTGCCTCTCGGCTACGACGTCGTGGACAAGAAGCTCGTCGTCAACGACCTCGAGGCCGTCGTGGTCCGCGAGGCCTTCGACCTCTACCTCGAGCGCTGCTCGGCGCTGGCCGTGACCCAGATCTTCAACGACCAGGGCCGGATGACCAAGCGCCACCGCGCTCAGAACGGCAACGTACGCAAGGCCCGCCCGTGGACCAAGGACGTGGTGCTGCGCCTCCTGCGAAACCCGCTCTACGCGGGCCTCATGCCCAGCGGCGACGAGCTGTACCAGGCCGAGCACGACGCGATCGTCCCCCGCCGGACGTGGGAGCGGGCCCAGTCCCTGCTCGGAAACGGCACCCGGAGGAAGACGCGCCCCCGCAACCCCGACTACCTGCTGCGCGGGCTGCTGCGCTGCGCCTGCTGCCACAAGGCCCTCTCGCCCGCCTCCACCCGCAAAAGCGGCAAGTCCTACCGCTACTACCGCAGCATCGTCCGGGACAAGAAGGGCAAGGCCGACTGCCGGGCCCGCCCCCTGCCCGCGGCCGCCATCGAGGAAGTCGTCGTCAAGAAGCTTCGCGGGGCCACCGCCGGGGGCGCCCTGGCCAAGGAGGTTCTCGCGAAGGCGACCGCCGGCGCTGATACGCGCCGCCAGGCGCTGGCCAAGGAGCGGGCGGCGCTCCCCAGGGCCGTGGCCGCCCTCGCCGCCGAGGGCCAGGCCCTGGCGAGCAAGGTTTACGAGACAGCCGGCCCGGCCGCGCGCCTGCTCGACGAGCGACTGCAGGAGGTGGGCGCCGAGCTCGCCCGCAGCGAGCGGCGCCTCGCCGAGGTCGAGCGCCAAATCACCGCCCTCGACGAGACCGTTGCCGAGGCCGAATGGGTCGCGTCCGTCCTGCGGGACTTCGACGCCCTGTGGGACGTGATGACCCCGACCAACCGCTACCGCCTCGTCCACGCCCTCGTCCGCGAGGTCGTGGTCGACGAGGAGACCGGGAAGGTCGAGATCGCCCTGGCCGATCTCGACGCCGAGACGAGCGACGACTCGGAAACAGCCAACGCGACCGACGAGGCAGCCACCTCCCCGCCGCCGCCGCCGACCCGCAACGCGGAGGTGTCCCCATGACCGCCGCGAAGGACCACCCGGCCTCCCCCCAGCCGCCAGCCGAGTCTGGGGGCCGCGTTCTGACGGTCTCGCTGCACCGCATACGCCGGGGCCGCGCCGTCGCCTTCTCGTCCGGCGACGCGAAGCCGGAGCCGCCACCCAAGCCCCGCATCTCCCGCGCCGCGCAGATGCTCGCCCTCGCCCACGAGCTCCAGGGGCTCGTCGACAGCGGCGAGGTGCCCGACCGCGCCACCCTCGCCCGCCAGCTCGGCCTCACCCGCGCCCGCCTGACCCAGATCCTCGACCTGCTGCTCCTCGCGCCGGACATCCAGGAGGACATTCTGGTCGGCGGCTCCGGCCCGGCCACCGAGCGACGGCTGCGGAAGCTCGCTCGCACCCCGGCGTGGCCTGAGCAACGTCGGCTCTTTCAGCGATAGACAACGGGACGGATGTGCCGCGTGCATGTTTCCTGGCGCAGGCTGCCTTCAATCTCGATGTGTTACCAGCGACGCCACTTGTCCCGGTACGATGGCGGGTCGGGGATTGGCTCATCGGGTGGATCGGTCCGCTCGGCGACAAACGTGCTGTCATCGCCGTTCTTGATCCTGATCTTGCCCTTCAATCTACCATCCTTGCCGAGCTTGGCGGTGCCCGTGCCGGACATCTGGTCGTACTCCCACGCCCCCATCCACATGAAGGAGACGCCGGACTTGGTCCCCTGGGCATTGACGTGGGCGAGGAGACAATGCATCCGCAGCCGATCATC
>CAZOYV010000514.1:0-1973 GCA_964584075.1 uncultured Rickettsiales bacterium
CTGGACAACCTCGCGGATGGGCTGTCGGGCTATTCGCGAGTCGCTGTTTTGCGCGTAATATTCCAACCAGGAATCGAGCTGTCGAGCTGGAATATTCCCCGTCATTCCAAGGAATATCCCTCCTTTGTCACGCTGTGCGTCGCTCCTGTGCGAGTGCGGCGGCGAGTGCGCGAAGGAGGGTCGGGCCGAGACTGGCGGAGCCCTTCGCCTCGGCCTTTGAGATGGTGCCCTGGCCGACGCAGAGGCGGCTCGCGGCGGCTTGCTGGGTCAATCCGAGGCGAGAGCGCCAGCTCGCCAGGTCGGCTCCCGTGAGCTCGGCTCGTTTCTCGGAACGGGTTGGCCTTGGTGCAGGTGGCTCTACCTGGGCGGGCCGCTTCAGTAGGTCTGCCGTGGCGGTCGCGACGGCGTCCCGAAAGTCGCTGGCAGCTCGTTGAAGGTCGGGACGCGGTGTTGATGGATGCTGTGGCGAGCGCGATGAACGAGCCTTTGCCTCCTTCGATGGCTGGGCGACGGTCGTCGCTGGTCGCGCCGCTCGCCTGGCTGTGGCATCTGATCGCCGAGCACCAGCTTTGTGTCGCCTGCTGGGCTTCTTCCGGGCCGCCGCAGGTGGCTGTTTCGCCACCGGCTGCCGTTGCACAGCCAAGGCACCGCGCCGCTGTCGTCTGGCCTGGCGCTCCTCCTCCCCGCGACGGCGGACCTCGAACTGCTCCTGCTCGAGTCGCAGGAGTTCGCGTTCCCGGGCCAGGCGTTGAGCTTCCTGCGCGAGCAGGGCGCGTTCCTGTCGCTCTGCCTCTTCCCGCCGTTTCACCCTCTCTCGGGCGTTCTGACGAGCCCGTTCCTTCTTCTGCCGCGCCAGAGCTTCCTGCCGCTTGCGTTCGGCGGCGTGTTCCTGCGCCACACGGCGCTCGCGGGCCTCCCGGTTGGCCTTGAGTGCCAGCGCGCTCTCGGTGATCGCCGCGAGGGCCTCCCTGCTTGCCTGGGCGACCTCGTCGTCGCCCTCCACCTCCATGAAGGCGTCGAAGGCCTCTATCGCGAGCCGGTCCTCGCTGGCCTCGTCCTCGTCGTCGTCGAACTCGTCCCAGTCTTCCATCTCGTCCTCCTGCACGGGCTCAGCGCCGCTTCTTCCCGGTTCGCCGTGGCTCCGGCTCGGGTTCCTCCTTCATGGCTTCGAGCCAGTCGTCGACGATCCGGGCGACGATGCGGTCGAGCGTCGCGGTCTCGACGCTGACCTGGCCTTCCGGCTTCGCGGTCCTCCCGACGACGGGCCGGAGCCCCCTGCGCTTCGCCTCGTGGGCGACGCGGCTGCACAGCTCCAGCAGATCGCCGTGGCTGGCGATCAGGTCCTCGGCCATGAACACCTCCTCGAGCTCGAAGAGGTTGTCGATGTTCGCGGTGTTGCGGCCCGCCTCGATGCGGGCGAGCAGGCTGCGGTCCCACTGCATGCGCCCGGAGAGCGCGGCCTGGGACAGGCCCAGCTCTTGGCGGAGCGCGGCGACGATGCGCCCGATGATGCTGGAGAGATCGACGGCGTTCGGGATGTTCATGATCCTGCCCATATAGATTGGGTAAAAAATACCCCAATGAGTTTGACTCGCGCAAGGAGAATAGGGTAATTTCTACCCAGATGGTCGCCGTGCGACAGGGCGGCCTCGGTATCGCAGGGAGAAGGGCCGGTGTCTGTCGCGACCTCCGAACAGCAATCCCAGGGCAACGTCGTCGAGTCAGCTCGCGCCGTGGGGAAGGAGCATCGGAGGCACTCGGAAACCCCCGAAAAGAAGAAGGTCAGGCGCCCCCGGATACCGAGGGTTGGCGAGACGCTCACCCAGTCCGGCACCCCGTCGGCGATCGGATGGGCGTCTTGCATTCCGCTGGGATCCCTGGAGTCCGCGCTGCGCAAGGCGGTGGTTGGAACGACGACATTACGTAAACCTGCGGAGTAGGAAGGAGCCCACCATGCCCATCATCGGAGCGGC
>CAZOYV010000515.1:0-1969 GCA_964584075.1 uncultured Rickettsiales bacterium
GACGACGACACCGCGGACGACGACAGCGGCGACGACGACAGCGGCGACGACGACACCGCGGACGACGACAGCGGCGACGACGACAGCGGCGACGACGACAGCGGCGACGACGACACCGCTGCGGTCGATGCGGACGGGGACGGCTACGACGAGACGGTCGACTGCGACGACGGGGACCCGGCCGTCCACCCCGGCGCCGCGGAGGTCTGTGCCAACGGCGTGGACGACGACTGCGACCCGGCGACGGCGGACGTGTTCGACGGGGACGGGGACGGGGACGCCTGCGACGTGGACTGCGCCGACGGGGACGCCGCGGTGGGGCCGAGCCAGGCGGAGGTCTGCGCCAACGGCGTGGACGACGACTGCGACCCGGCGACGGCGGACGTGTTCGACGGGGACGGGGACGGGGACGCCTGCGACGTGGACTGCGCCGACGGCGACGCGACGATCGGCCCGAGCCAGCCCGAGGCCTGCAACGGCGTCGACGACGACTGCGACGGCTACGCCGACGACGGCGTGCTCGGCGGCAGCCAGGCCTGCCCCGGCCACGGCTGCCTGGCCATCGCGCAGTCGGACCCCGCGGCCCTCGACGGCGTGTTCTGGATCGACCCCACCGGGACCGCCCCGCTCGAGGCCTGGTGCGACATCGCCGGCGGCGGGTGGACGCTGGTCTACCGCGCGACCAACAGCGGCGTGGCCGAGAACGCCTCGGTCACCACGCGGGACGCGGTCGGCAGCACCCCCATCACCCCCACCACCACGGGCGAGAACAAGCTCTCCGACGCCGACATCAACGCCCTCCGGACCGGCTCGGTGGTCAACGACCTGAAGGTCGTGATCTACCTGGAGCAGGCCCTGCTGGGGGTCTCGTGGCACCCCAGCAGCTGCGAGCTGATCAGCGACCAGAACCTCCCCCTCGGGCACGCCTGCCTCGACAGCACGACCACCGGGCCCAACGCCACCGACTACCTCTCCAGCGGCAGCCAGGCGACCCTGTCCCGCTGGTACGTCGACGCGGCCCTCGGGTACCACTGGACGGACACCCACATCGGCCCCGTCCCCGGCGGGACGGGCCACAGCCTGCCCCCGACGTACTGCCGGTACGGGGCCCCCCCCCTCTGCCCCGTGGAGTCGTCGTTCGAGATCTGGGCCCTCTGAGCCGTCTTCCGCTCGCGTGGAACCGGATCGGCGCCGGGCTGTCCTACCCCCCGGAGGACACGCCATGGACGCTCGACGCACCGCCCTCTTCGCCTCGCTCCTGACGCTGCTGACGCTGCTGACGCTGCCCGGCCTGGCCGCCGCCCAGGGGTTCCTGGTGCCGCCCAGCGACGGGCCGGTGCCGGCCAGCGGGACCTTCAGCCTCCAGAGCCAGCGCGTGCTGATCGCGGTGGAGGCCGGCGTCGCCAGCTACCAGGTCGACCAGGTGTTCCACAACAACACCGCCAGCCAGCTGGAGGCGACGTTCTACTTCCCGCTGCCCGAGGGCGCCTCGCTGGCCGAGTTCAGCCTGTGGGTCAACGGGGTCAAGACCAGGGGCGAGCTGCTGGAGCGGCAGCAGGCGGTGGCGATCTACGAGGACATCGTGCGGCGGATGAAGGACCCCGGCGTGCTGGAGTACGCGGGGCAGGACCTGATCAAGGCCCGGATCTTCCCCATCGCGCCCCACGGCGACCAGCAGATCCAGGTGATCTTCGAGAGCCTCGTCGAGGTGGACGGCGCGATGGCGCGGGTGGACTATCCGCTCAAGGCGCCCGGGGCGCTGACGGGGACCACCGGCGACCTCACCGTCAAGGCCGAGATCCACAGCGACATCCCGGTCAAGACCGTGTACTCGCCGACCCACGCCGTGGACGTGTCCCGCAGCAACGGCAGCGTGGTGGCCGGCTTCGAGCAGATCGGCGCCCGCTTCGACCAGGACTTCAAGCTGTACTACACGCTCAGCGAGGAGCCGGTCGGGGTCTCGGTGGTG
>CAZOYV010000516.1:0-1969 GCA_964584075.1 uncultured Rickettsiales bacterium
CGACGTGATCGCCATCGTCGCGGCCTACTGGATCACGCTGCAGGGCTGGAGCCACCTGCACCCCGACCTGGCCGAGGTCGCGCCGATCCCGTTCCCGAACCTGCTGATCTTCGGGCTGATCGTCCCCCCCGCGGTGATCTGCCTGCCGATGTGGCTGCTGATCGCGTCGCGGCTGAACCTCTACGACCCCCAGCGCAACGTCTCCACCCCGCGGCTGCTGCAGATGGTCACCGAGGGGGTCGCGCTGTACGTCGTGGGCGTGATCATCGTGGCGTTCCTGCTGCCCCAGCAGCACTTCGGGCGCGTGGCGGCGGCGCTGCTCGGGTTCTCGACGCTGTTGACCGTCGGATCGCTGCGGCTGGCGGTGTTCTGGGGCGTGCAGACCAGCGACATCCAGGGGGTCCTGCCCCAGCGCGTGGCGGTGGTCGGGACGCGCAGCATCGCGGGGCACGTCGCCAGCCGGGTGCGGGCCTACGAGCGCCTCGGGTTCGAGATCGTCGGGTTCATCGACGACGGCAAGCCCAGCGAGGCCCACGACGTCACCGGCCAGCGGGTCGATCCGGCGATGGTGCTGGGCTCGATCTACGAGATCCGCGACCTGGTCAACCGCCACAACATCAACCTCGTGGTGCTGTCCGACTTCGCCTACCCGCGGCTGGACGCCGTGCGGCTGGCGGTCGAGCTCGAGCGGATGGGCGTGCGGCTGCTCAAGGTGCCGTACCTCCACGGCGTGGTCTCGTCGCGGATCGTGACGCAGAACATCGGCGATCTCGAGCTGGAGGTCTTCCGCCCGGTCGAGTACCCGCCGGTGGCCTACCGGATCAAGCGCGCCGTCGACATCGCGGCGGTGGTCGTCGGCGGGACGCTGATCCTGCCGCTGATGCTGCTCACCGCGGTGGCGATCAAGCTGGACTCGCCCGGCCCGGTGTTCTACCTCGACCGCCGCTACGGCAAGGGCGGGCGGGTGTTCAACATGCTGAAGTTCCGCTCGATGGTCGTCGACGCCGAGGCCCGCAAGGAGGAGCTGACCGAGAGCAACGAGGCCGACGGGATGCTGTTCAAGATGGAGCACGATCCCCGCGTGACCCGCGTCGGCCGCGTGATCCGCAAGTGGTCGATCGACGAGCTGCCCCAGCTGATCAACGTGCTGATCGGCGAGATGAACCTGGTGGGCCCGCGCCCGCTGCCGATCGACGACGTCACCGGCCTCGACGGCAAGCCCGAGTGGCGCTACTGGTTCGACCAGCGCAGCAACGTCAAGCCGGGCATCTCGGGCCTGTGGCAGGTGATGGGCCGCAGCGACCTGGGCTTCGACCGGATGGTGGAGCTCGACATCTACTACATCGAGCACTGGTCGCTGTGGCTCGACGTCCAGATCCTGCTCAAGACGATCCCGGTGGTGCTGCTGAGGCGGGGGGCAAAATAAGGTCCGCCACCAAGGCCGCCACCCTCAGCCGGAATCCACCACGCACCAAGTGCCCGGTCCGCCCGGTGGCTCCAGGAGGCACGGGCTGAAGGCCGCCACCGTCAGCTGGATACCGATTCGAACAAACCGCCCGAACCGCCACCGAAGCCCCAGGAGGCACGGGCTGAACTACCGATTCGCCCCCGTCGCCCGCTTCCGGTCGACCCGGATCTCGGCCGTTGCCCCTTCTCGCCCCCGTCGCCGTGAGGGCAACCCAGGTCACTTTCCACCGGGAACCCAGAGACACACGATCTCTCACGATCTCTCCCTCCCTCTCCCTCTCCCTCTCCCTCGATCTCGCCCTCGATCTCGCCCTCGATCTCGCCCTCGCCCTCGCCCTCGAACTCGGCCCCGATCTCGCCTACCAGCCCAGCCGGAACTGCGCCGATGGTCGTCCATCGACGGCCGGTCACCCGGGTCATTGAACAATGGCGAATATCGTCATCGGTCAGTGTCGCGCGCCACGAACATACTCCCGCCTGAACGCCAGTCGCGCCACGAACT
>CAZOYV010000517.1:0-1952 GCA_964584075.1 uncultured Rickettsiales bacterium
CGTGGCGCTGCGGCACTCAGGCTCGGTCCGGGGATAGATTCACAAGCTCTGACGCTCCGAGGGTAAGCGCCCGGTAGTAGGGCCACCCCCGATCGACCGCTACCGTGGTGGTCGGAGGTGATGCCATGACCCGGCCGCGCGCAACGCTCCTGCAGCTCGTCCTGTTCGCCGCCCTGGTGGCGCTGGCCGCGGCCCACGTCGCGCGGGGTGCCGAGGAGGGCGTCACGCGGGTCCGCGTCGACCTCGATCTCGAGCAGCTCGGCCTGGTCGGCGAGGGCGCCGGGGACCGGGTCGTCGAGCTGGAGATCCACTGCCAGGGCGCCGAGCCCAGCCACCAGGTCTACTTCGAGGACGGCGTGCTCGTCGTCCGCACCGAGGCGGCCCCGGCGGGCACCGCCCCCGACCCCCGCTTCGGCGTCGCCGAGCAGACGGGCGTCTCGATCTCCGTGGACCTCGCCGAGGAGCTGCAGCCGGAGCTCGCCGAGCCGGTGGACGAGCCGATGGAGGTGACCTGGCTCGAGCCTCCGCAGGAGAGCCCGGCTGCCCAGGAGCAGCCCTGCCGGCTGTACGAGCCCACCTCCGCCGACCAGCTCGGCATGCCCGGCCGCGAGCCCGCGCCGGCACCGGCGACCTCCGCCGCAGAGCCGCAGACCACGTTCGTGATCGACGATCCGTCCGCGACCGCCGAGGTCATGGCCGCCCTCAGCGCCGCGCTGGACGAGGCCCACGAGGAGAGCCGCCAGCGGCTGCGGGACGAGGGCTACGTCGAGGAGTACCTCGGCGACAGCGGGCTCGACGAGGGGAGCGCCGGCCAGCAGACCAGCAGCTGGACCGTGGAGCGCCGCGACTAGCAGCCCACTCGCTCCCGCGCGAAGCGCTCCACGTGCGCCGCGAGGATCACCGCCAGCATCACCACCGTCTGCTCGTCGGGCAGCTCCGCCGGCTGCCGGTCCGACCGCGCCCGCACGGTCAGCGAGGTGGTGACCAGCTCGGCGGTGCAGCCCAGCGCCAGCAGGTCGAGCACCGCCAGCCGGACCGGCTCGCGCTCCAGCAGCGCCATCACGGTCGCCTCGGTGTCGTCGTCGGGCTCGATCAGCACCGTGTCGTCGAAGTCGGGCACCCCCACCTCGGGGTCCCCGGCGCCGAAGAACGCCATGGTGCGGCTGACGAACCCCTCGGCCCCCAGCCGCGTGCGCAGCTCCACGGCCGTGGGCCACTGCACCTCGACGGCGAACAGCTGCCCGCGCGTGCCCCCCGCCGGCACCGGGACCGTGCGGTGCTCCTCGCGCAGGCCCCAGCGCTGCAGCGCGGCGTCCAGCGGGCCCCGCCGGCAGCCCTTGCACAGCGCCGTGCCCGCGATGCGCTGCAGCCGGTCGTCCTCGGCCCCGCACAGCTCGCAGCGGAGCCTCTCCGCCGCGTCGCTCGACCCGATCATGGCGGCCTCCTTCGAAGTCGCAGAGGGCGCCATTCTAGCGGCTCCGCGCGGCGCTGGTTTCCTGTCGGGGACGCGAGCCGACGCACGACCCCAGGAAGGGAGCGGCCCCATGGACGGAGACGGCGCGGGCGACACCCCCCGGGAGCACCCCGGCAACCTCGGCCTGATCTCCGCGATCGGCACCGCGCTGGTGTTCTGCGCGTTCGGCCCCGCGGTATTCGGCATCTCGGTGGTCCTGACCGAGAGCGACGACGCGCTCGGCGCCCTGTCGTTCCTGCTCGGCGGGCCGCTGATCATCCTCGGCCAGGTGGTGCTGATGGGATTGGCCGTCGTGGGCTTCAAGCGCCGCGAGCGCCGGCGCAAGCTGGGGATCCTGACATTCGTGGTCGGTGCCCTGGTGATGCTGGCGATGCTCGCCCTGTCCGGCGCCGCGCTGGTCTCGCTGCTGTGACGCCGACCGGCGGGCTCAGAGCTTGTGAATCTATCCCCGGACCGAGCCTGAGTGCCGCAGCGCCAC
>CAZOYV010000518.1:0-1944 GCA_964584075.1 uncultured Rickettsiales bacterium
AACAAGGCCCAGTGAAGCAGACCGAGAATCGCAGGATAGTTGTCGCAAACCAGATAAGTGCAACCGGTGGGTTCATTTTAAACCTTGAAGGATATCAAATACATGTAGATCCTGGACCAGGAGCTACAGCAAGAGCAAAGCAGTTTAAAGTTAAAGCTACAAAGACAGATATAATTTTTTCTTCACATCATCATTTAGATCATTGCAACGATGTTAATGCTACTATAGATGCAATTACATTAGGTGGAATTCATAAAAAAGGAATATTAATTGCTCCACCAACAGTTATTGAAGGTGAAAATTCAATTCTAACTCCATTTTACAAAAAAGCTTTGAAAGAATTTTTCTCTGTAAATGTAGGTGATAAAGTAAAAATTGGAAATTTAGAATTTGAAATGACTAAAGCAGATCATGATACAACAACTATTGGGTTTAAAATAAGAACTCCAAAATTAACAATTGGTTATACATCAGACACTGCAGTATTCCCAGAACTAACAGAAATCTATAAAGATTGTGATATATTAATTATGAATGTTCTTAGACCTGGAAAAGATAAATGGAAAACGCATCTTTGCTCAGATGATGTAGTAGATATTGTCTCTAAAATAAAGCCTGAATTAGCAATTATATATCATTTTGGAGCAAAAATGATTAGAGCAAAACCAATTTATGAAGCAAGAGAAATCCAAAGAAAATCAGGAGTAAGAACACTAGCTGCAGTAGATGGAATGAAAATAGATTTTGCTTCAATAAGCGCTAGTAAGAAAAACCCGAGCTGAACTCATTCAGCTAGGCGCAGATAACGCAGAATTGCGTAGCAATTTTGCAGGATTGAAAATTGTTAATTTTCAATAAAACAAAGTTTTATCTTGCGTAAAGAAAATAAATAAGAATTAAAAGACCTACTTGGCGACCTTTATAATAGAAATTTCTAAAGTTGATACTTGTACTTTCTTACCTTCTTTGTTTTCAAATTCTTCAGAACCTGATTGAATGTCTTCAACATTCACTTGATCTTTTAGAAATCGGTTTCTAACAACTTCTGCAACGTCAACTGCTTTTGAAATGAATTTACCTCTTGATTTAACAACAACTTTGCTTGCATCATGTGTAGTAAATTGCATTACAACTGCTGTTACATAATTCATAAATGGTTTTCCACCAATGTAAATTGCGTAGTCTGATTTTTCTTCTTTTGCCATATTAATCTGTTTCTCCTGTGTCATCAAATTGACACTTATTGAATTGTTTTACAATTCGTGTAGTGTATCACTCTGTTGTCTATAAAAGACTATAATCAATGATCTAATATTCTTTGGCTGTCTTTACTCTTTTTGTTATGTAACCAGCTATTAAATTTCTTAATTTTTTTGTAGGAACATCTGCTCTTTCTGATACTAATTTCTTATTATCATCAAATTTCTTGCTAAATCCACCTTCATGAGTCTTCATTAATTTATCTGCGGCTCTCTTAACAAACCCTGTTCTGATTCTTCCCATTGAAATCTCCGATTTCGATATTTAGTGAAAATCATAGATTTTCACGTAGTATTAATTAGTACTCTTCTAGCTGAATTTATAAAGCTTTCTTTCTATATTATTATTATGCAAAATAAATGTAACATAGAAAAAGAAGCAAATTTTGTAAGACAACACCCACTAACAGGTAAGAAAGTATGGTGTGCGTTTTATGGGGAAATACAAGATAATGATATACCTCAAATTGCTCCACCACATTTATGTGATAATACATGTGGAATAGGTGGTTTTGTAAAGGATTTCTTAGAAGAAACTCTAAATAAAGAAATTACTAAAGATGACATTTCAAGAAACTGTAGTTATTGTTATGATAACTATAAATCTGCATTTGATAAAGTAACAGATTTTCATAGTAAAAAAAGTAATCAAACAACAGAATATGAATACAATAAATCAAGATTT
>CAZOYV010000519.1:0-1933 GCA_964584075.1 uncultured Rickettsiales bacterium
GTCGTCGTCGGAGGCGTCGTCGTCGGAGGCGTCGTCGTCGGAGGCGTCGTCGTCGCCGGCGTACGGATCGAAGAAGTCGTCGAGGAAGTTCAGCTCGGCGTCGACGCGCATGTCGATGCTGTAGCCGGAGCAGGGATCGCCCGACTGGGCCCACACCGAGGAGTTGACGCCCGCGACGTGCCACTCGTTGCCGAGCTGGACCAGCCCCGGCCCCCCCGAGTCTCCCGAGCAGATGTTCGTGCCCGGGGTGTAGTTCTGGTACTCGTAGCTGCCGACGGCGTCGATCTGCAGATCGGTCTCGCGCTTGATCCCGGAGCCGCCGCCGCCGTAGGTCGTGTTCGAGCCGAACCCGACGTAGTGCAGCCAGTCCCCGGTCCAGGAGTTCATCGACGTCGTGTTGACCCGTATCGGGTCCACCACGTTGGTGGGGTTCCACAGCGTCAGCACGGCGACGTCGTGGGGGTGCTGGTTGTTGAAGTTGTAGCTCGGGTGGTTGATCGCGTCGTCGACCAGGTGGCAGTCGTTCCCGGTCATGTTGTTGATGTTGCTGCCGCGGCAGAAGTAGTCCTGGTTGCCGGAGCCGTCGGTGCAGTGGGCTGCGGTCAGCACCACGCCGGGGTCCACCAGCGTCGCGGTGCACATGTACCCCGCGGTGTTGAAGTACACGCCGATCGCCGGCCACGCGGTGGTGGTGGTGCCACCGACGATGCCGTGTCCCTGCAGCTCGTACAGGTCGGGGTCGAAGGGGAGTTCCGCGCCGAGCTCCTCGTACGCACAACCCAGGAACAGGATCGTCACCGCGAGCGGGAGCGCGAGCGAACCCGACACCCGGGACCGGTCCGGCCGGTCCATCGTCACCTCCTCTTCCCCTCGATCCCAGAATCCTAGCAGAACTACATCCTGGTTCTCGGATAGGCTACCCCGTGGGCGGGATCGGACGCACTCGTCCGGCGCCGTGTGGTCCAAGATTGACAAAATCCCGACGAGCCGGCGCCCGGCGGCGCCGCGGGGAGCCCCGATGCTGGCCGATCTGCACCTCCACAGCACCTGCTCCGACGGCACCCTCGAGCCCCTCGAGCTGGCGCGGGTCTGCCGTGCCCGCGGCCTGGCCGCGATCGCCGTGGCCGACCACGACGCGTGGGAACAGAACGAAGTACTCGCGCGCGAGCGGCTGCCCGAGGGGCTGATCACCGTCCCGGCGATCGAGCTCTCCACGGGGCACGCCCGGACCGGCCTCGGCTTCCACGTGCTGGGCTACGCGCTGGCCCCGGACGCCGCGTTCCGCGAGATGCTGGACGGCCTGCGCCGCGCCCGCGAGATCCGGATCCGGGACTACGAGACCGCGCTGGCCGCCATCGGGCTGACGATCGACGCCGCACGGATCCTCGACGGCGCCACCTCGCCGGGGAAGCCCGACGTGGTGCGCGACGCCCTCGGCCGCCCCGAGAACGCCGGCAAGCTGCGCCGCGACGGGGTCCACGACATCGGGACCTTCATCCGCGCCTACCTGGAGGACGGGGGGCCGGCCCACGTCCCCAAGCGCAAGGTCGAGAGCGCCGCCGCGGTGGCGGCGATCCGCCGCTGCGGGGGCCACCCGGTGTGGGCCCACCCGGCGCTGGACCTGCGGGCGTTCGCCGACCCGGCGCGGCGGGAGGCCGAGCTCCACGGGGTGCTCGACGAGCTGGTCGCGGCGGGGCTCGAGGGGGTGGAGACGATCAACTACGCGCACACCGGCGAGGAGGTCGCGTGGCTGTCGGCGGTGACGCGGCAGCGGGGGCTGCGCTGGACGGGGGGGTCGGACTTCCACGACTTCGAGGACCGGGACACGAACCGGATCATGACGGACTGTGATCAGGATATCGGCTGGTTGATGGGGGAGTGAGAGCTTGTGAATCTATCCCCTCCCGTCGCCTGAGCACCGCATCATCCCCGC
>CAZOYV010000520.1:0-1925 GCA_964584075.1 uncultured Rickettsiales bacterium
CCCTCCATCTCAGAGAGGTTTAGATTCGATCCCCGAGCCCGTCTTGGGGCCGTCTTGGGGCCGTTTTGACCCCGCCACCCCCCCGCCACCTCGGCCTCCTCGGCCGCCACCACGGCGCCAGACCTCGTCAGGTTGCTGTCGTACCCGGTCGTCGAGCCGCCAGCCTCCACCCCCTGCGGCTCGATCAACCCGATGATGAACCGCTTGCCGTTCAGGCCGCCGCCGCGCCACAGCAGCTCGTACACGAAGCTCTGACCGCGGCCCCCGCGGTGCACCAGCACGTACTCCATCTCCACCAGCCGCTCCAGGTGCACCCGTACCTGGGTTAGGCTCCAGCCCGTGTGCTCGCGCACCTCCCGGCGGCTGAAGCGGTACTCCTCCTGGTCCACCTCGAGCTCGGCACAGCGACCTTGGACGAGCTGCCACACCAGCTCCAGAAACCGTCGCGTCTGCGGCGACAGCTCGTCCAGGCTACGCCCGAGCACCTCGTCCGCCAGACGGTTGGCGATCGCCACATCCTCTGGCGCGACCTCGATGTAGCTCACCGGCTCGCCGCCGTAAGGGTCGGTCACCGACTTGATCTCCCGCTGGTGCTGATGCAGCAGCGCCACCGCCTCGATCAGCGTCAGGTACTTCTCGTGGTCCCTGCGCGTGCGCGTCGCCGAGTCCAGAAACGTCAGCCGCTCGGCGTACGGGTTGGCGACGGCCAGCGGCTCCAGCAGCCGCTGCGCGTTGCGGTGGAGCCGAGTCAGCCGCTCCTTCGCCGCCCGCGCCACCAGCCCCTTCGGCGTCCGCCGCTCCCGCTGCAGGCGGTGGATCGCCCGCGTCTGCTCCCGCTCCTCGTCCACCGTCAGCACCAGACACCGGTTCAAGAGCTCCTCGTCCACGTCGATCGCCGTGGTCGTCAGCATGATCGCCACCGGCCCCTCCACCCGGTAGGTGTTGGTGACCAGCCGCCCCGTGGCCGGGTCCTTGCCGGTGGAGGCGATCGACAGCTGCCCCTCGGACTGCAGCAGCTTGAGCGCATAGCTCGCTCGCTCCGCGCCCTCCTCCTCGGCGATCGCCAGCACCTTGTGCTGGAGGTCGGTTGTGCCCATGTAGAACAGGCTCTGACCGGTCATCGCCGAGTACTGCACCCGCTCCTCCTCCGGCGCCAGGTCGAGCACCGCGTTCATCAGCGCCGACTTACCCGCCGCCGACGACGACTGCAGCACCACCGCCAGCGGCGTCGGCAGCTTGCGCGACACCGACGCCAGGTACGCCACCAGCTTGTTGGTCTCCTCCCCGACCACCCCGCAGCGCTCCAAATCCTCCATCAGCCGCTCGATCAGCCGCGGGTCCTCCAGCAGCGACAGCGCCTCGGCCCGCTCCGCCTCGCTCAGCGCCACCTGCCGCTCCTCAGCCGCCGTCGCCTTGCGGATCTCGGCCTCCTGCAGCTCCTCGAGCTTCAGCAGCAGCCTGCCCATGTCCCGCTTGACCGTCGCCTCCTCGGCCTCGAGCTCGCCGGCCGCCAGCTTGATGAACGCCGCCCGCGCCCTGGCCGCATACAGATCCAGCGTGTCGACGTGGAAGCCCTCCGCCCCGCGCCGCGAAACCAGGACGTTGACCCGTAGCTGCTCGAAGCTGAGGCTCTTGGCCAGGCCCCGCACCCGCCACCGGCGGTCCCCGAAGCGCATGATCACCTCCGTGTCGGTGACCTCGGCGTCGATGTCGAGCGCTGGCGGCGGCGGCGCCGGCGTGGCGGACGGGCTGTCGGAAGGACTGCTGGAAGGGCTGTCGGCTGTGGGATCTGCGCTGCGGGTCGTTGATGGTAACGAGCTGGTCTGTTGTGCGTGCGTCTCTGGTGGCGCCTGGGACGGCGGCCTCGCAGCTAAAGGAGTGACGCCGCCCGGAGAGAGCACCGAGCCCGTTTGCTCGGGGCCGGC
>CAZOYV010000521.1:0-1912 GCA_964584075.1 uncultured Rickettsiales bacterium
GGACGAACGTAGCCATATTTCCTCGAGGCTGAGCCAACCAGATATCCATGTCCGGTTGATACTGTACATCTGTTCAGGTTCTCTCGGTGCATGGCCATTCGCGTCGGCACCGTCGGCTTCGTCCACCCCCACTGGGTCGGCTCGCTGTACCCCCAGGGCACCCGCCCGGAGGCGTTCCTCGAGCACTACGCCCGCCGCTTCGACGCCGTCGAGCTGTCGCTGGACAGCGTCGCCGACCTGCGCGACGTGGTGCGCGCAGAGGTACCCCACCTGCGGGTGCTGGTGGCCCTGCCGGCGCCCTGGATCCAGCTGCCGCCGGGGAAGCTCCCGTTCCACCCTGGCCTGGCCGCGCTGGAGGAGCTCGCGGCGGCGGGCCGGGTCGCCGGGGTGCGGCTGCCGCTGGACCCGCGGCTGGCCCCCTCCCGCGAGCACGCCCGGCGGCTGCGCCGGCTGGCCAAGATCTTCGCCGACCAGGGGCTGGTGGTCGATCTGCCCGGCGGCGCCTGGCAGGACCCCCCGGTGCTGGAGTGGCTCGAGCGCATCGCGGTGTCGGTCACGTGGCACGCTGACCCGGCCCACCCGCGCCTCCCGGTGACCACCGGCCCCACCGGCCTGGCGCGGGTCCCCACGCCCCGCCACGGCGGGGGCCGCCACGGGCTGCCCCAGCTGGAGCGCCTGCTGCCCGGGCTGCGGGCGCTGGCCCGCGGGCGCCCCGAGGTGCTGGTGCTGCTCGACGTCTCCCGCGACCGCGGCGGCACGGTGCGCGACGCCAGCGAGCTGCGCGAGGTGCTCCGCGGCCGCCGCTTCCCGGTGGAGGACGAGGGTGGGGCCGGCCCGGCGGCGGTGGAGAACGCCGGGTAGCGCCCTACCAGGGCTGGGCCAGGTGGGTCTGCAGCGCCTCGCCCCACTCGGTGGGCTCGAGCTGCATCCCCGACCCGCACGCGCACCCCCCGGAGTGGTCGACGATCAGGTTGGGGGGGCAGCAGTGGTGGAAGGTCCACGCCAGGTGCGGATAGCCCTCGGCCAGGGCCAGGGTCATCAGCTGCTGGCAGTCCTGCAGGGTCATGTACGGATCGGCCGGGCCGTACTCGCCGATGATCACCGGCAGCGTCTCGGCCGGCTCGACGAGCATCGCCTGGAACTCGCTGGCGGGGTCGTAGACGTGGATCTCGTAGGCCACGTTGTCCCCTCCCCCGGCGGTGATCGGGTGGTCGACGTAGTACTCCAGCCGCCGCGCCCAGCCGCCGGTGCCCTGCACCGCGACGATGTGGTGCGGGGAGCCCTCGGCGTCCTCCACCGCGCGGATCGCGGCCACCGCGTCGTCCATCGCCTGCCACACCACCGCGTCGTCCTCGCCGCCGAAGTTGTACTGCGGCTCGTTGCACAGCCCGTACAGCACGTGGGCATCGTCGCGGAAGGTGTCGGCGAGCAGCTCCCAGACCGCGTTGGTCGTGGCGGTGGGGTAGCCGTTGGTCGCGAAGCTGGCGTCGACCCACAGCGAGAGCAGCACGTACACGCCGGGCTTGGTACCCACGTGGTCGACGATCGCCACCACGTCGGACAGGTAGGCCGGGTCGTCGAGCACGCCCTGCCACTGGACCATGTAGGGGTCGGGGGCGGCGTAGCTCTCCAGATCGAGGCGGATGAAGTCGGCGCCCCACCCGTCGACGAGCTCGTCGATGCGGCGCTGGACCTCGGCCACGTCGGGCTGGCTCCAGGCGCAGGCCCAGCACGAGCGGGTGTCGTGGACGTTGGCCCCGCGGCCGTGCCACTCGGCGCCGTCGAGCATCAGCCGGTTGCCGTCGGTGTACAGCCAGCCGGCGGTGGCGTCGTCGTCCCCGGCGTCGTCGTCCGCGCCGTCGTCGTCCCCGGCGTCGTCGTCCGCGCCGTCGTCGTCCCCGGCGTCGTCGTC
>CAZOYV010000522.1:0-1885 GCA_964584075.1 uncultured Rickettsiales bacterium
ATCTTCTATTCCCGGCTTGTACTTTTTTACCGCGTCCTTTTTAAGATTAAGTTCAGCCGGTTTTTCCCTGGTTGCCTCCGATCATAGATCATCGGCTGGGCTGCCGGCGCGGCTGTGGCAGTTGCGACGGTTTCGGCGGCGGCACGGGGTGCGGCGGGGCGAGCCGCTGCCGGCCGAGTACGGCTGCCGATGGGTGCTGGCGGAGCTGTGGCGGGACTGGCCGTTGCTGTGGCGGGACCGGCGGCCGCTGCCGCGGTGGGTGTTCCGGCGGTGGCGGGCGCTGGGCCGTTCGCCCGAGCCGTACGCCCTGCCGACAGAGGCGGAGGCCGAGGGCGAGCCGCGGCCGGCGGGGGCGTAGTCGGCCGGAGCGCGGCGTCTGACGGCGTGGCGGGCGTCGAGCTCGTTCCGCCCTCACCCCGGCCCTCTCCCGGCGGAGAGGGAGAAAAGGCACGGTGACGACAGGTCGGCGCGCGGGCGTGGCGGGCGGATTTGGACGACACGTCCGGGCGTTTCTGCGTGAACGCGTCGCCGGCGCGCGCACCGGGCCGCCGGTGCGGCCAAGGGTAGAAAGATGGAGTCAGGAGTGAGCAGGGGAGGAGTCAGCAGGGGAGGATTTAGGAGGGAAGGAGTCGGGAGGCGGGAGATGCAGCCTGGGAAGCTGGAAGTGACAGACGATGGCGTCATTCACCGTGTCACGGGCCGCTGGCCGCTGGTCACTCGGCCACTGGTCACGTTTGGACGAGCGCGCCCCGCAAAGCGGACCAGTTTCCCGACCAGTTTGCGGACCAGCGTGGAGAAAGCTGGAAAGCTGGACAACTGGAAAGCGGGAATGCCGATCGCCCGATCTCATCCGGTGGATCCGGCCGATCCGGTGATCCGGTCCGAACGGGGGGCGCGTGGCCGGCCGATCCCGGCGAAGGCGGCACGCGGACAGCGGCGGGCAGGCCCGCGGGCTCAACGTGGCCGGCGTCGCCGGGCGTGTGGGTGCGTACAATGGGGCGGGTGGACACCGACGACTTTCGCAACCTGCTGCTGGCGGAGATGGACGCGGTGTATCGCATGGCGATGCACCTGTCGCGTCACCCGGACGAGGCGTCGGACCTGGTGCAGGAGACGTACCTCAAGGCGTTGCGGGCCGAGGACGGTTTCGAGCTGCGGGAGCGGGGGGTGCGGCCGTGGCTGTTCAAGATCCTGCACAACACGTTTTACACGCGGGTGGGCAAGCGGCGGCGGGAGCCGACGCTGGGCGACGATGTGGAGGGGCCGGCGGTGTCGAGCGAGCAGGACGACCCGCCGCCGGCGTGGGACCTGGAGCACCTGGACTGGGAGCAGGTGGACGAGCGTTTGAAGCGTGCGATCGACGAGCTGCCGGAGCACTACCGGGAGGTGCTGCTGTTGTGGGCGGTGGAGGGTCTGAAGTACCGGGAGGTGGCGGAGGTGCTGGGGGTGGCGTTGGGGACGGTGATGAGCCGGCTTTATCGGGCCCGTGCGATCCTGAGCCGGGAGCTGGCGGAGCTGGCGGCGGAGTACCGGATCGCGGTGGACACGGAGGGGGAGAAATAGGTTGGGAAGGGGGGCGGGGCGGTGCCGGGCCGCGGGAACATTCGGGGGCCGCGGCGGGTTAGGTAAGCAAATGCCCAAGGAAGAACCAGACAGCACGCGCGCGTGGCGACCCGGTGACGAGACCGAGGCGCTGCTGCACCGCCTGGCCGACGGGGAGGTGAGCCCCGAGGACGCCGAGCGGGTGCTGGAAGCGGCGGCGACGCCCGGGGCGGCGCAGCGGGTGGCTGAGCAGCGGAAGTTGCGTGAGGCGGTCGGTCGGGCGATGGCGTCGCCGCAGCGGGCGCCGGCGGAGCTGCGTGCGCGGATCGAGCGGATGCTGGAT
>CAZOYV010000523.1:0-1876 GCA_964584075.1 uncultured Rickettsiales bacterium
TAGTTCGTGGCGCGACTGGCGTTCAGGCGGGAGTATGTTCGTGGCGCGCGACACAAAGGGGGTTCTCACGCAAAGGCGCAAAGGCGCAAAGAGGAAGACGCAAAGGGTCGGGAATGAGGGGGAAGAACAGACGACCGCGTGTGCGATCCGTGACGTGGGCCCGTGACGCCAGAGAGATGCAAGCGCCGCCTTCGCCCCCTTCGCGCCTTTGCCCCCCTCGCGCCTTCTCCCCGCACCCCCTTTGCGCCTTTGCGCCTTTGCGTGAGAACCCTCCGCGCCTTGGCTCCCTTTGCGTCTTCTCTCCCCATCTGCGTACTTCCACATCCTTGCGCGCGCGGGTCCGTTCTGGCACCGTTCCCGCCGTGCGAACCGCAAGCCTGATCCTGCTGTTGCTCGCGACCCAGCTCGCGGGCTGTGCTGCGTCCTGGAACACGTTCGAGGTCTACGCCCCGTACGACACGCGGCTGGTGGCCGACGCCCCGGTGGCCGTCGTGGCGCCGGTGGTGACCACCCGGCCGGACGATCCGGACCTGCCGTGGGGCAAGCTCGCGGCGCGGTTCGAGGCCGCGATCGTGGACGAGGTCGAGGGGCCGTTCCTCTCCGCGGAGGTGGTCGATCCCGCGGCGCTGGGCTGGTCGCGGGAGTCCTGGGATCGGGCCGACGAGGTGGCGGGCAACCTGCTGGGGCACGCGCCCAACTCGTTCCCCGACGAGGACCACCGCCTCGACGAAGGGGACGCGTCGGCGACCGAGGCCCAGTTCGGCGCCGACGGCTACGTGCTGCTCGTGGCGGTGCAGCCCTCGATGCAGGAGACGCTGGCGCGGTTGATGGGCGCCGCCGGCGAGGTCACCGGCTTCGCCGGCTTCGTGCAGAAGCTCGACGAGGCGGTCGGCGACGCCGAGCCGGACCTGCCCTCCCCCCACGACGTCGAGAACCTCGACAAGAGCGAGCTGACCGACGCCAAGGGCCGCCCCGTCGAGCGCCGCGCGGAGCGGCGGGAGGCCGAGCGCAAGCGCCGCGCCACCGAGCTCGGCAAGCAGGACCGCGTCGACGTCGCGTTCCTGCTCGTGGACCGCCGCAGCGGCCGCTTCGTCGCCGCCCACAGCAGCCGGCTGGAGCCGATCCACGGCCCGCTGGGCAGCTACCGCGGGGCCGTGCGCCGCGCGCTGATCGACTGGCGCCTCGAGCAGCAGCCCGGCCTCGACGCCGAGATGCCGCCCCGCGACGCGACCGCGGAACGCTCGCCTTGACCCCCGTCACCGCAGACCTGATCGCCCGGCGCCTCGCCGCCTACGACGCGACCGCGATCGAGGGCGGGGAGTACCACCGCGCCGCGGTCGCCGCGATCGTGCGCGACCACGGTGCGGGGGCCGAGGCGCTGTTCATCCAGCGCGCCCGCGACGAGCGCGACCCGTGGTCGGGCCACATGGCGTTCCCCGGGGGGCGCGTGGAGCCCGACGACGACGGCCCGCGGGCCGCGGCCGAGCGGGAGACCCGCGAGGAGGTGGCCGTCGACCTGTCCGCCGCCGCCTACCTCGGCCGCCTCGACGACCTGCAGGCCTGGGCCGGCGGCCGGGCGATCCCGCTGATCGTGCGCCCCCACGTGTACCGCCTCGACGGCCCCGTCGAGCTGCGGCCCAACGAGGAGGTCGACGACACCGTGTGGATCCCGCTGACGCCGCTGGTGCGCGGGGACCACGACGCCGAGATGCCGTGGAAGTACGGCGACGTGATGCTGCCCTGCTACCGGGTCGAGCAGTTCACGATCTGGGGCCTGACCTACCGGATGCTGTCCAACCTGTGGGACATCCTCGGGCTCCGCTGAGAGGTCCGCCGGAAATATATAATTGATATCACACACTAAGTCCTCAGTATG
>CAZOYV010000524.1:0-1807 GCA_964584075.1 uncultured Rickettsiales bacterium
GACGACAGCGGCGACGACGACACCGCCGACGACGACACCGCCGACGACGACACCGTGCCGTGCACCTCCGACTACAACGTCCCACCGGTCAACCTGCCCGGCTGGTCACCGATCCTGTCCCAGGACGGGGCGATGACGCTGACCTACGACCCGGCCCACTCCCACGACGACGGCTACGGCCCGCTGGGGTTCTGCCCGGCTGCCGTGCCCCCGGGGCAGCGCTACCTGCGGCTGGTCTCGGCCCGCTTCGAGACCGACCAGGACCCGCCCAGCGCGCGCTGCCTGGTGGACTACACCCAGTTCGACGCGACGCTGGACCAGTACGGATGCTGCAACTCGGCCGGCAACCACAACATCTCCGTCGAGGTCCGCGACGAGGCCGGACAGCGGGTGGTCGCCGGCTTCGACGTGTTCCACGGCGTCGACACCGAGTACGTCCCCGACCAGGACAAGCCCCCCGAGGAGTTCCCGATGAATTACCCGATGTGGGGCGGCGGCCGCTACGGTGTGCGTGCGGTCTACGAGCACCCCACCGACGGGCCGCTGGAGTCCGACGCGGTGACCAACATGAGGATTCCGATCAACCACCACGTGGACTTCCTGCTGACCTTCCAGGTGGCGGTTCCGTGAGCCGCCCCGGTTGCCACACCCCTGTGGGGTGAGTAGAAACGGATCGTCCCAGAGCGAGGTTCTCGATGGACGCGGTGCTGATCTACGGAGCCTACGGTTACACCGGCGAGCTGATCGCCCGCCAGGCGCAGGAGCGTGGTCTGACGCCCGTGCTGGCCGGCCGGGACGCCGCGCGCCTCGACGCGCTGGGCCGCGAACTGGACCTGCCGACCCGGGCGTTTTCGCTCGACGACCCGGCGGCCGTGGACGACGGACTGCGCGGGATCGGGGTCGTGATCCACGCGGCCGGGCCGTTCCACCGGACCTACGAGGCGATGGCCGAGGGGTGCCTGCGCGCCGGCGCCCACTACCTGGACATCACCGGCGAGGTCGTCGTCTTCGAGGGGCTGGCGCGGCGCAGCGCCGAGGCCGAGGCCGCCGGCGTGATGTGGATGCCGGGGGTCGGCTTCGACGTGGTGCCCTCGGACTGCCTAGCCGCCCACCTGGCCCGGCGGCTGCCCGCCGCCACCGAGCTGGACCTGGCGTTCTCCGGGGTCGGGGCCGGGTTCTCGGTGGGGACGCTGGCCACGATGATCGAGGGGCTGTCGCTGGGCAGCGTGGTGCGCAGGGGAGGGCGGCTGACGCCGATCCGGCTCGGCTCGCTGCGGCGCGACGTCGACCTCGGCCGCGGACCGAAGGCCGCGGTGGCGATACCGTGGGGCGACGTCAGCACCGCGTACCACTCCACCGGGATCCCCGACATCGCGGTCTACATGCCGCTGGGTCGCCGTGGGTCGCTGGCGTTCCGGGCGCTGGGGCGGATGGGTTGGCTCGTGTCGCGGCCCGCGGTGCAGCGCGCGCTGCTGCGGCGCGTGCGCGCCGGAGAGCCGGGGCCGAGCTCCCGGCAGCGGGACCAGGCCTTCAGCTTGCTGTGGGGCGAGGCCCGTGACGGCCACGGCGGCGTCGTCACCGCCCGGATGCGCACCCCCAACGGCTACACCCTGACCGCGACCACCGCCGTGGACATCGCGACGCGGGTCCTCGACGGCGCGGCCGAGCCCGGGTTCCGAACCCCCTCGTCGGTGTTCGGCGCCGACTACGTCCTGGGCGTCGACGGCGTCGAGCGCATCGACCTGGCCTGAGCCATCGGCCATCGGCCATGGGGGCCATTGGGGGCCATTGGGGTCAAGTCGCGTGT
>CAZOYV010000525.1:0-1765 GCA_964584075.1 uncultured Rickettsiales bacterium
GTGGTCCCTAGATCGTGGCGCGGAGACGGTCCCATCCTCGTGGCGCTTGACAGCCTCGACTCGAACTCGGTAGAATCGGACGGCTACCAGTCATGACCATTGCTCGTCGAGATCGCCGCTGTCATCGCGCGATCGACAAGGGCGGTACACGCGAGGCGGAGTGACGACATGAGACCCATCGACGCCAAACCCAAGACCGTGGGCGAGATGCTCCACGACGGTCGCTACGCCATCGACGACTACCAGCGCGAGTACAAGTGGACTAGCAAGCACGTCGAGGAACTGCTCACCGACCTGTCCACGCGCTTCCAGGAGGAGTGGACCGACGGCGACGAACGCAAGGCGGTCCAGAAGTACGGCGGGTACTTCCTGGGATCGATCGTGCTGTCCCACCGGGACACTCGGAGCCTCATCGTCGATGGTCAGCAGCGCCTGACGACCCTCACCCTGCTGATCATGTACCTGCACCACCGAGCACAGGGGCGCCCCGACATCCGCAAGCTCGACGACTACATCTACTCCTGGGACTATGGCGAGCGGGCGTTCAACCTGGACGTCGACGAGCGGACGCCAACGATGGAGGCGATCTTCCGCGGAGAGTCACCCGATCCCAACGGCGCGCCCGAGTCGATCCGGAACATCATCGGACGGTACGCCGACATCGAACGCCTGTTCTCCGATGCCATCCCCGACGAGGCCTTGCCCTGGTTCGTGGACTGGCTGATCGAGAAGGTCGCCCTCGTCAAGATCACCGCGTTCGCGGACGACGACGCGTACACCATCTTCGAGACGATGAACGACCGCGGGCTGTCCCTCACCCCCCTCGAGATGTTGAAGGGCTGGTTGCTCGCCAGCATCAGCCACGACACCAAGCGCACGCAGGCCGGAAACACCTGGGTCAAGCGCGTGGCCGCCCTCAAGGAGCTCGGCAAGGACGAGGACACCGACGCGGTCAAGGCCTGGCTGCGCAGCCAGTACGCCGAGAGCATCCGCGATCGCAAGAAGAACGCCAGGCCCCGCGACTTCGACCGCCTGGGTACCGAGTTCCACCGCTGGCTGCGCGAACACCGGGAAACGGTGGGGCTGACGGATGACGAGGCCGTCTTCCAGTTCATCCACCGGGACATGACGTACTACTCCCGCTGGTACGAACGCCTGAGGCTAGCCTCGACGACGCTGACGCCGGGCTTCGAGTCCGTGTTCTACTTGGGGCAATACGGCTTCACGCTGCAGTACCCGCTCCTGCTCGCGCCGCTTCGTACCGACGATCCGGAACCCACGGCTTCGCTGAAGATCCGGCTCGTCTCGGACTACCTCGACATCCTGCTCGCCCGGCGGCTCTGGAACTTCCGGCTCATCGCCTACTCGACGATGCAGTACGCGATGTTCCTGGTGATGCGAGACATCCGCGGACTGTCCGTTCCCGACCTCTCGGAAGCACTTAGAAAGCGGCTGGACGGTGTGCCTGAGACGTTCGCCGGGAATCCCAACCTCCGTGTCCACCAGCAGAACCGCTTTTACATCCACCAGCTCCTCGCGCGCATGACCGACCACGTCGAGCGGGTGAGCGGGATGCCTGGGCGCTTCACCGAGTACGTCGGTGGCACGGGTAGCGCCCGCTACGAGGTCGAGCACATCTGGGCCAACCACCCCGAGCGCCATACCGACGAGTTCCCCCAGGCTGCCGACTTCCTGGAGTACAGAAACCGGAGGGCGCATCCTCCGAGAGGGGGCATTTCGGACCTCCAATCATGCTGCTGAGTCC
>CAZOYV010000526.1:0-1752 GCA_964584075.1 uncultured Rickettsiales bacterium
GCCGGCGACGACGACACCGCCGGCGACGACGACACCACCGGCGACGACGACACCGGACCTCCGCCGGTCGACGCGGACAACGACGGCTACGACGTCACCGTCGACTGCGACGACAACGACCCGACGGTCAACCCGGGGGCTCCCGAGGTCACCTGCGACGGGATCGACAACGACTGCGATCCCGCCACCGAGGACGCCCCGGACGCCGACGGCGACGGCGTGTCGCTGTGCACCGACTGTGACGACGACGAGGCCGCGATGTATCCCGGCAACCCCGAGATCTGCGACGGCCTGGACAACGACTGCGACGGCACGCTGCCGGGCAACGAGGCCGACGACGACGGCGACGGCTACCGGATCTGCGAGGACGACTGCGACGACACCGACGCCGCCGTCAACCCCGGCGCCGCCGAGACCACCTGCGACGGGATCGACAACGACTGCGACCCCGCCACCGAGGACGAGCCCGACGCCGACGGGGACGACGACCCGCTGTGCACCGACTGTGACGACGGCGACGCCACGGTCTACACCGGCGCGCCCGAGCTGTGCGACGGGCTGGACAACGACTGCGACGGCACCACGCCGGCCGACGAGGCCGACGACGACGGCGACACCTACCGGATCTGTGCCGGCGACTGCGACGACACCGACGCCGCGATCAACCCCGGCGCCGCCGAGGTGACCTGCGACGGGGCCGACAACGACTGCGACCCCGCCACCGAGGACGAGCCCGACGGCGACGGCGACGGGGCCAGCGCGTGCGACGACTGCGACGACACCGACCCGGCGCTCAACCTCGACGACGCCGACGGCGACAACTTCACCACCTGCGCCTCGCCGGCGCCCGACTGCGACGACACCGATCCGGCGATCTACCCCGGGGCCAGCGAGATCTGCGACGGCGCGGACAGCGACTGCGACGGCACCACCCCGCCCGACGAGATCGACGACGACGGCGACGGGATGAGCGAGTGCGAGGGCGACTGCGACGACGGCGACGACACCGTCTACGACGGCGCCCCCGAGCTGTGCGACACGCTGGACAACGACTGCGACGGCGACATCGACGAGGACGTCGGCGTCGACGCCGACGGCGACGGCTACAACGCCTGCCAGGGGGACTGCGACGACGGCGACGCCAGCGTGTACCCCGGCGCCCCCACCGAGCTGTGCGACGGCAAGGACACCGACTGCGACGGCACGATCCCCGCCGACGAGGCCGACGCCGACGGCGATGGCCAGCGGATCTGCGAGGGGGACTGCGACGACGGCGACGACACGGTCTACGACGGCGCCCCCGAGCTGTGCGACGGGCTCGACAACGACTGCGACGACGCCATCCCCAACGACCCGGTCGACGGCGAGATCGACGACGACGGCGACGGGATGAGCGAGTGCCAGGGAGACTGCAACGACGCCGACGACACGATCTACGACGGCGCCGCCGAGGCCTGCGACGGGCTCGACAACGACTGCGACGGCCAGGTCCCGGCCGACGAGACCGACGACGACGGCGACGGGATGGCCGAGTGCGAGGGCGACTGCGACGACGGCGACGACACGGTCTACGACGGCGCGACCGAGGCCTGCGACGGCCTCGACAACGACTGCGACGGGACGGTCCCGGCCGACGAGGCCGACGACGACGGCGACGGCCACCGGATCTGCGACGGGGACTGCGACGACGGCAACGACGCGATGTTCCCCGGCAACCCCGAGATCTGCGACGGGCTCGACAACGACTGCGCG
>CAZOYV010000527.1:0-1715 GCA_964584075.1 uncultured Rickettsiales bacterium
ATCTCAAGGGGTTTCGCGGGTGCGTGTGATCAGGGCTGCGGAAGCCGGGCGCCGGACTCGTTCGCGAACAAGTCGACCGAGCAAGTCACCGCGCATGTCACCGAGCAAGTTGCGACCCGGCAATTCACCCCGCAAGATGCCCCGCAAGTTCCACCCCCCAAGTTACCCCCCAAGTCACCCACCAAGTTCGCCGCCGCGTGACACACCACCGACACAACCCGATCCCTCACCATCCCTCCATGCGCCTCCAGATCCCGCTGGCCGCATCAGCGCTTCCTCAGCAATTCCGAGCAGATCCGCTTCCGCCCTCACTCCTCGTCCTCCCCCTCGGGGCTCCCATGCGTCTCCGCCAGCCCAGCCACCGCCCGCGTTTCCACGGGATCTTGCGCGTCATGACGTGTCACCAGCGTGTCATGGCCCGATGACGTGGCGAGGTTCCGCGCCGAAAACCACCCTGATGACAAGAGGTTGGCCTTGCTCGAACGGCATCTGGCGATCTCCTGCGCGTCTCCACCACCGCCGAACCGATCACGCCCGGAGCTGCTGCAGGCTCCGCCTGGATCACTCGTCCTCGACGACGACGAGGGGGCACCCGGTGTCGTGTTCGACCAGACGACGGATCTCTTCGACCTGGTCGGCGGGAGGGGAGGACCAGACCTGGACCCGGACCGCGCCGAGCTGTGGAACGTAGGCCGGGGGCTTCGTGACGCTCCACTCTTTGGGGAGTCGCTCCCTCACGAACTCGACCAGGCGCTGCTGGACCGGATGGGGATGGACCCGGACGTCGCGGCCGGTCTGCTCCGCCAGTGTGGCCATCCGCTCCTCGTGCTGGACGGCGAGACCCGGGTGGAGCAGGTGAAGGACCAGGGTTCCAGGCGGAAAGGACACTTTCGACGGTCGCTTGCGCTCCTCGACGTCGGCGAACAACGCGTTCACCACGGTCTTCGCCTCCTGAGGCGACAGCTCCGTCTGGCCCCCCTCTCCGCGGCTGACGGCGCCGGTCGCAAGCTGCTCGCCAGCGTCGATCTCCAACGCCCACCCGGTGATCTCCTGGTACCGTGCCGCGATCTCGGTGATGCCAGGTGGCCTCGGAACCACCCCGATGCGAACGATCCGTGAATCGAGCATCAGCGATGGAGCACCGGTCACAGTGGCCACGCCCGTCAGCAGCTCCCGCACGATTTCACCGAGCCGCCCCTGGTGTGGTTGGGGATGCACGTCGACGCGCCATCCGGTCTTCTCGGCGATGGCGCTGATCGCGTCTGCCGCAGCGGGTCCCTGGACATCCGGAAACTCGAAGCTCAGCACGATCCGGTGCTCGTCCTGGTGAGCCGAACGGCGGTAGAGCCCCGACGTCTCCCGGGGTAGCCTCTGGTCGATGATCTCGAACAGCTCCGAGACGGGTGCTGGCCCGGTGCGGGCGGTCTTCGGCGCAACAGGGCGGTAGCGGAAGGCCAGCTCCCGGTCCGGTTCGAACGCGGACCGATCGGTCTCCAGCAACTCGCGGACCGTGACCGCTTCGTCCGGCCCGGCCCCCTCGCCGAACCAGGCCCCGGCGATCTCCTCGGCGGTGCGAGCTCTGGATCGCCCCGGGGCGTCTCCCGCCAGCCACAGGTCGCGGATCTCGGCCAACCCGGCAATATCCAGCGGCCGGCCCGAACCGATCCCAGGACCGATCCAGCCCTGCGACCGGCGCCGGGGCCGCCTCGCTTCCG
>CAZOYV010000528.1:0-1702 GCA_964584075.1 uncultured Rickettsiales bacterium
GCAATCCGTTCCGGGTGTACACCTTCCGCGCCGGCAACGATGGGCTGCCGCTTGCGCACGGCATGACTGTGAAGCGCGCGGGAGACCGGTCCGGGGTCGTTTTCGACGAACCAGATGGAGCGCGAGTCCAGCTCACCAATCTGTCGACCGGGGCGTTCATCGGCGGGGAGGCCACAGCCGAGAAGCTGGTGGCTGCTGATCCGGACGAGATGATGCTGCTCGCCATCGAGGGGACGCTGGATGTGGGCGAGACCGAGATCTGGGTGGAGCTCAACCGGCTGCTGGACGAGCTGCCGGTCAGCCATCAAGACGCCACGAGGTACGTCGAGCTGCAGGGCGCCGGCTCGGCGGCGCCGGCGATCGCTGTCCGGCTCGAGGGTCCGCGCATGGTCATCGCGCCGGATGCGGCCGCCAACGAGAGCTGGCGCGGCGACGAGGAGTACATGGTGCGCTTGAAGGCCGAGCTGTTCCAGGACCTGACGGGCGATCCGGATAGCAATCTGACAGTCTCGCTGCCGTTTCGTACCGCCGGGATCGCGTCGGCGCCGCCGGTGAGCGGCGATGCCGTGATCGTGGACTCGGAGGTCGTCGGCGACGTGCTGCTGGCGGCGGCCCGTGACGGCGGCCTGCAGGTCTGGGACGTGTCCGACCCGGGCGCTCCAGTCCGGCTCGGGACGGCGCTCGCAGTGTCGGGGAGCATGACGCCGGTGGTGTCGGTGGCCACCGACGGCTTCGGTCACGTCCTGGCGCTGTCTGGACGGACGAGCGAGGCCTCGGTGATCCGGATGGTGCACATGGACGACCTCCTCGCCGGCGGTGGGCCGTTCCTCGGGCCGCCAGACGGCCGCGCCCACCTGCAGATCGGGTCGGTGCTGCAGGGCCAGCAGGGGCCCGGCGACCTGGAGGTGGAGGTGCGCTCAGAGAAGGTGGACTTCAGCGCGGAGCTCCCCATCTCCGGGATCGAGACGGAGCTCGACGACGACGAGACGGAGTGGTTGATGCTCAGGGTCCCCGAGAGCCTGATGACGCCGCACCACCCCGTGCTGCTGCACGACGCCGTCACCGGCCGAGTGCTTTTCGAGGGGGTGGCGCCGGCGAGCGGCGAGCTGCTGATTCCGAACAGCCACTCCGTTGGGCTCCACCACCCGTTGCAGCTGCGTGCCCATGCCGAGACGGTGGTCTACGCCACGGAGATGGGCGGCCACGTGGTGGCGGCGCACCTGGTGATCGGCGCCGGCGGCGTCTACACCCTGGAGCCGCTGGCCAACCTGACCAGCACTCAGCTGCGGGACTGGGCGCGGGATCGCGAGCCCTGCCGCAGCTTGAGCGACCAGGACATCGTGTACCTGCCGCGGCTCGAGGTGGTGCCGACCACCGGCGACCGGCCGCTGCTCGTGGCGGCGTCCATCTACCACGGTCTGATCGGGATCGCCCAGCAGGGCCCCGACGTGACCGTGACGCCGAGCTGGCTGGCGTGCCGGCGCAACGGCAGCGGCGCCGAGCTCGCCGACGTGGCGGGCGCCCTGTGGGAGTACAGCGAGGGCTCGGACCCGGTGTCGCTGGTGGCGGTGGTCGGCCACCGGACCCTCGAGGTGCTCGAGGTGGACGCGCACGGGGTGCGCTCGGTGGACTCGGCGCCGCTGCAGTGGAGCCCGTACCGGGTCGCGCTGGACCCGGAAGCTCGCCTGATCCTGGTGCGCGA
>CAZOYV010000529.1:0-1696 GCA_964584075.1 uncultured Rickettsiales bacterium
CGCGCAAAACAGCGACTCGCGAATAGCCCGACAGCCCATCCGCGAGGTTGTCCAGAAGTGTTCCAGGAGGTACGTTCAGAATCTGGCAAACTCTGGCAACCGATGCCAGCTAGGGAGACAAGGACCATGCCCGAGACGTTCCTGACGATTCCCGAGGCAGCGCGGCTGCTCCGGGTCGCCGAGAGAACCGTCTACACCCTGGCTCGGAGGGGCGATCTGCCTGGCGCCGTCAAGGTCGGCAATCAGTGGCGAATCGACCGAGAGACGTTGATGGACTGGGTACGGCGACAGGGACAGGAATCCAGAACGAGGACCGGAAGCTCGGGTGGAAACGAGGGCCACCGATGACCGATCCTGCCGGCGAGATGCTGGTCTACACCGACGCCGACGGGCTGACGAGGGTTCAGGTTCGTCTGGACGGCGACACGGTGTGGCTCAGCCAGGCGATGATGGCCGACCTCTACGGCACCACGCCGCAGAACATCACGCAGCACATCGCGGCGATCTACGACGAGGGCGAGCAAGACCCCGACGCAACTTGTAAGCCGTACTTACAGGTTCGACGGGAGGGCGAACGACAGGTCCGGCGCAGCATCAAGCACTACAACCTCGCCATGATTCTCGCGGTCGGCTTCCGCGTACGCTCCCCGGTCGGCACCCGCTTCCGTCAGTGGGCCACCGAGGTGCTGTCCGAGTACGCCGTCAAGGGCTTCGCGATGGACGACCGCCGGCTGAAGGCCGCTGGCGGCGACGACTACTTCGAGGAGCTGCTCGCCCGGATCCGCGACATCCGCTCCTCGGAGCGCGTGTTCTGGCGCAAGGTGCTCGACATCTACGCCACCAGCGTCGACTACGATCCGCGAGCGGAGGCGTCCCAGCGCTTCTTCCAGACCGTGCAGAACAAGATGCACTGGGCCGCGCACGGGCATACCGCCGCCGAGGTCATCCACGCGAGGGCCGACGCAGATGCTCCGAACATGGGCCTGACCTCTTGGACAGGCACTGCGATCCGCAAGTCCGACGTGGGTGTGGCCAAGAACTACCTCGACGTCGACGAGATCGAGGCCCTGAACCGCATCGTGTCCGCCTATCTCGACTTCGCCGAGCTGCAGGCCATGAACCGCCGGGCGATGACAATGGACGCCTGGATCACCAAGCTCGACGACTTCCTCCGCCTCTCCGAGCGCGACGTGCTCACCCACGCCGGCAGCATCAGCGCCGAGGCCGCCAGGAAACACGCCGTTGCCGAGCTGGAGCGCTGGCGCGCCGAGCGCAAGGCGCTCCCCGAGCCGGTGGACGCGGATTTCGAGGAGGCGATCCGCGGGACCAGATCCATCGAGAAGACGAGGCCGCGTCGTGACAGGGAGGAGGAGGAGACATGAGCGCAGCAGAACCTCGATCCCAGTGGTCGGCGATGTCGTGGTGTCCGACTGGTTTCCGGTCGGTGTGTTCGATTCCCGGTCTGCTGCGAGCACTGGCCCCCTTTCCCTCCCGGTAGAACGCAAGCACCGCCAGCGCCACTCCTCCACGCCTGAAACCTAGGAATCATCACTCGTTGCGGGCGCTGCCGCGCCTCGCCAGTGCCCGACCGCTCGACGTTGGCCCGGTCCTTGCGGCTGCCAGCCGGCCGTGGTTGCCGCTCAGCCCACGATCCCGGGTCGCAACGCACCGTGGCTTCAGCGCGAATGCCGCGATG
>CAZOYV010000530.1:0-1681 GCA_964584075.1 uncultured Rickettsiales bacterium
TCTGCACGCTGGGGATGTAGCCATGCGCATCGCCGTCAAGCTGACCTTCGACGAGCGCGCGGCGCTGCGGCTGCTCAACTGGCTGGCCAACGAGAACGCCCGCATCCTGCGCTACCGCCCCAACCTCCCCGGCCTGTACGAGTCCGGCGTGGTCTACCAGCGGGAGCGGGGCGAGACCTGGTGCGACTACATCAACCTGCTCGCCCGCGGGCACGAGGACTGCGACGGCCTGGCCGCGGCCCGCGCTGGCGAACTGATGGCCCGCGGCTACAGGGCGTTGCAGCCGGGTGACGGGGGCTACCGCGACGCGCGGCGACAGCGGCTGCGGTCGATCCGCGCCGAGACCATGCTGCGCACCCGGACGAGGCGCGGCCGGCCGGGGCTGTACCACGTGATCGTGCGCTACTGCGTGGCGGGCCGCTGGTATCGCGACGACCCCAGCGCGCGACTGGGCATGTACGACGCCCCGCGGAAGCCGAGGTGAGGCCATGGCCCTGGTGCGCGTGATGACCGTGAGGGACTGGAGAAGGAGGCACAACGCCATGTCGAGCGAAGAGATCGGCCGCAAGCGGCGCAAGTCGAAGCGGCGACAGCGGATGGAAGGGGCCCGGCGACGCCCGAAGCGTCACCAGGTGGGCGCGAAGCGCCGCCCGCGGCCCCGCGACAAGAACTGGAGCCAGGCGATCAAGCTGGGCGACAACATCGAGATCCGAGCCAAGGCGCCCTACCGGGCCGCCTCGCTGGAGGTCAAGCCGGGGCTGTTCGTGGTCGGCGAGCTGCGCAGCGACGCGCTTGAGTTCGGTGCAGGCGCCCTGGACGTGACCAAGAGCCTGCTCAAGGCCGCCTCCAAGGGCGTGGACGCCATCTCGTCCAAGTCCAAGGGCTCCAAGAAGCGCTCGAGCAAGTCCAATTCCAGCGCCTACAAGCGCCAGCTGGCTTCGCTCCAGCAACGGGAATTGGCCCTGCAGATCCGCGAGGCCAGGGTCCAGCGCGCCGAGGAGCGGCTGCGACAGTGCTACGCCGCGGCGATGGGCTCGGGCGGCGACGGCACCCCGCTCAAGCGAGACGCTGTCCGCTGGATGGGGGACGAGGACTGGGCCGGGGACCTGGCCGGCGAAGGCGACGCGCCCAGGCTCGAGGAGCCCAACACCCTCGAGTACCTGATGTGGAAGTTCAACCAGTACGAGGAGTAGGAGGCCGCCATGCCGAGTTGGATGGACATCAAGGCGCGCTGGTCCTCGGGCTGGAAGGAACTGCACCGCCAGGCCCTGGCCAAGCTCAGCAGCGCCATCAAGCGCAACCCCGAGTCCTTCCGGCCGCACGTGGAAGCCACGCTCGGTGACCTGGTGGCGGCGAGGTCCCACCTGCAGCGCATCCAGGCGGTGCTGCCGCGGATCCAGAACGTGGAGGAGCGCGCCAAGGCCGCCAAGCTGTTCGCGGCCCTGTACCAGCGCTACCACCTGCTGGCCGCGGGCATCTACGCCGACGCGGAGAAGGCCAAGCAGGCGCGGCAGGGCCAGGCCGAGGTCAGCGGGGTGATCGTCCCGCTGCTCATCGTCGGCGGCATCGTGCTCGGCGTCGCGGCCATCGCCTGGGCTGTCGCTTCGAGGGAGCACGCCAAGAACCTGCGCGACCAGACCGCCCTGGCCGACCACGAGCTCACCGCGCGGGTCGAGGCCAG
>CAZOYV010000531.1:0-1674 GCA_964584075.1 uncultured Rickettsiales bacterium
GGGGGGTCAAATCCTGATGTCGTCGGGGGGTCAGTTTCTGCGGTCGCCTAACAGCCCTGTACCACCGCTACTTCACCCCTGATCGGTCGGTGGAGATGAACATCCGGGCCTGCCTCCTCGAGGAGTTCGCGCCGTTGTTCCGGGAAGCCGATTTCCTGCTCCGTGAGGAGCTGCGGGAGGTGGTGAACTACCACGCTGTTCTGATGGCGCTGGCCAGCGGTTCGGCGACGGCTCCGGACATCTCGGCGAGGAGCGGTATTGCGGCAAGCAGCCTACCCTACTACCTGAACCAGCTCATCGAGCTGGGCTACGTCGCCCGCAGACACCCCCTCACCGGGAAGCCGCCGGCCACGAGGCACGTGCGGTTCGCCGTGGCCGATCCATTGCTGAGATTCTGGTTCCGCTTCGTCTTTCCCAACATCAGCTTCGTCCTCCAGATGGGAGACGAGCGCGCGTTCACCGAGCGCGTTTCACCGCAGCTCGATGCGTTCTACGGGGAGGGCTTCGAACGCCTTTGTCGCCAGGCGCTGCCCGCCCTGTACCAGCAAGAAGGGGTTTCGGCCGCCTTCGAGGTGGGCGAGTTCTGGAGCCCGGAGGTCCAAATCGACGTCGTAGGCGTGCGCGACGACAACTGGACAGACCTGGGAGAGTGCCGGTTCGGGAAGGTTCGTTCAGCCAGGGCCGTCGCGGATGAGCTGGAGACCAAGGTCCAGAGGTATCCAAATCCGCGCAATGCCACGATTGGGAAACGGCTCTTCACCAGGGATCCCGTGCCCGAATCGAGGCGATCTCCCGGTGTGCGCCATCACAGCCTGGTCGACCTGTACGGAGGCGACTCCTGATTCCGGGCGAGGCTGCTCGCCCTCGCCCATGACACACCAACGACACAACCCGATCCCCCACCATCCCTCCAGGCGCCTCCAGATCCCGCCAGCTACATCAGCGCTTCCTCAGCAATTCCGAGGATATCCGCTTGCGCACTCACTCCTCGTCCTCCCCCTCGGGGCTCCCACACGTCTCCGTCAGCCGTCTCGAGCATTCCTCGTCCAAGGGACGGACTCAGAGGTCCGTTCCCTGTTCGGTGCTCTGGCGTCCCGCCCGTTCCCAGCACAGCTCGATCTGCTGGCCATCGCTGGCCGGCTTGCGAAGCGCGGCCTTGCGCGCGGGCGAGACCCCGATCGCGCCGCGGCGGACCATCCGCGCCAGCGCGCTGCGCGACAGCCCGAGGCCCTCGGCGAGCAGCCGGTCGAGGCGGATCGCCAGCGGGAGCCGGAGGCGGACCCGGACGAGGGTCGGGCGTGCGGTGTCGGGGTCGCGCGCGACGCGGAACGGCACGTCGCCGTCGACCCGCATCCCGGCGCGGGACAGCGGGTCGACGTCGAAGGCGCAGGCCCACGCCGTGGCCGGGTCGTCCTCCTTCATCCGCTGGACGCGGACGGCGTCGAGCTCGCGTACCGGCCGCCGGGCGACGATCTCGCGGTTCCAGGTCGCGCCGCACGTCGTGCAGCCGTACACCAGCCAGATGTCGATCCGCCGGCCGTTGGCGTTGAGCCGGAACCGGTCGCGGCTGGCGAACGGGCGCGCGGCACCGCAGCGCGGGCAAGGCCGCCACACCCGCGGGGGATGCAGCGGCTGGATCTCCCACAGGGCGGGTGCCGGGTGGGTGGTTCGGGT
>CAZOYV010000532.1:0-1640 GCA_964584075.1 uncultured Rickettsiales bacterium
CACCTGCTGTCGCAGCTCGTTCACGACAGGTGCAGTCTGACGCCCACTCCTTTTCCTGCAAGGTCCGGTTCCTCTGTCCGTCATGCCACCAGCGCAAGTCCACGCTGTGGGCCGAGTGGCTGGCCGATGAGATCCTGGCCGACGTCCCTCACCGCCAATGGGTGTTCACCATCCCGAAGCAGATCCGGCCGTACTTCCGCTTCGACAGCAAGCTGCTCGGCGAACTCCCGCGTTTGGCGGCCAAAGTCATCGCCGACTTCTACCGCGAGGCCCTCGGCGACGACGAAGCGCGCCCGGGAATCGCAGCCGCGCTACAGACGTTCAACTCCGACCTCACGTACAACCCGCATCCTCACCTGATCGCTACCGATGGTGTGCTGGGGCCTGATGGTACGTTCACCCCGCTGCCGATCCACCGCAATCGCGACCTGGCGATGCTCGTGGAGCACTTTCGGCGGGAGGTCCTCGCGCTGTTGCGCCGGCGGGACCTTCTCTCCGAGGACGATGTCGAGACCATGCTGTCGTGGCCGCACAGCGGCTTCGCGGTGCACAACGACGTCAAGATCCTGCCGGGCGACCGGGAGGGCGTGATCGACCTGGCAAAGTACCTGGCCAGGCCCCCGGTCGCCTTGTCCAGGATGCGTTACGGCGGCGAGCGCGATCCCCTGGTTCGCATTCGTCTCAAGCGACCTCACTGGCGTACAGGTAGCCGCAAACTCGTCTTCCAGCCCCTGGAGTTCCTCGCGAGGCTGCTGCAGCACCTCCCACCCCTGGGGTTCAAGGCATGGCGCCAGTACGGCGCCTATTCCGCAGTCACCCGTGCGCGTTGGCGCGCATTGCGTGACGCCGACGTCGGCGGCGATACCGCAGACGCAGCCGCACCCGATCCCGCCGCGTCGCCCAAGCCCGGCCGAAGCCGGTGCACCTCAGCGTGGGCCGCGCTGCTATCCCGCACATGGGGCTTCGATCCCCTTGAGTGCCCCGACTGCGGCGGCCGGCTCGAAATCGTCACCGCCATCCATGACGCGGACTCCCTGGAGCGCATCACACGGCATTACGGCCTCGACACCGAGGTTCCCGAGCTGAAGCCGGCCCGGGCGCCTCCGTGGCATCAGCAGGACCTGGGCTTCGATGAGGTCCCGAACGACGAGTTCGACGGGATCGACCCTCCGACGAGCGACGAGGACTACATCGACCCGCCCGATGACGACGGCGAACCCGTCTTCTACCTCTCCTGATGCCGCTCTGCCGCGAAGGCCGCCGCGGCCGCCAGACCGGTGCGCTCCGCGCGGGCTCGATGGCGCCTGTCGGCGATTTCCCTGCTTTTCCAAGGTGTTCGACGGTAGTCGGAGTCCGCGGTCCTTGCCAATCGCGCCGCTGATGCACCCCGAGGGGGCTTGACGCGACCTCTCGTACGCCCTCGACGCGCTGCTGTTCCTCCGCCGCCGGGCTGGCGGATGTTGCGTTTCACGCCCAGCCGCATGAGTCGTTGCATGTCGCCTGACATCGTTTGGTCCCCTGGGGGTGTTCCGTTCCGAGCGCACCCCTAGGAATCGCGTTCCGGAACACCCTGCGGCTCATCGTTCGTGTCAAGCGCCACGAGGATGGGACCGTCTCCGCGCCACGATCTAGGGACCACC
>CAZOYV010000533.1:0-1636 GCA_964584075.1 uncultured Rickettsiales bacterium
AGTCGCGTGTTGAATAGTTGCGAGGCCGCAACTATTCAACACGCGACTTGACCCCACCTCGGCTGACCCCACCTCGGCGGTAGCGCTCGAGGGCCTCGGGGTCGCGGGACAGGCGCTCCGCCGCGACGATCAGGCCCAGCAGCAGGGCGATGAAGGCCCACACCGGCTTGTCCTCGAGGCGGAACTCGACCAGCGCGTGGGCCCAGTAGCCGACGACGCCGGCGCCCATCCCGATCAGCCACAGCTCGACGCGGGTGCCGGCCACGGCGCGCATCGCGCGGCGGGTGCGGAGCATCAGCTGGGTGCCGAAGGCGCCGAGCAGGGCCAGCCCGACGACGCCGTAGTGCGCCATCACGTCCCAGACGATCCCGTGGGGGTAGACGTACTGGCTCAGGGACAGGCGGTCGTTGAACTTGGGGACCAGGGTCTCGTAGCCGCCGGCGCCGATGCCGAGCCCCAGCGTCGAGGTCAGCATCTCCCAGCAGACCTGCCAGTTGGCGAACCGCACGTCGCCCTTCCACATCGTCGACAGGCCGCGGGTCGCGACCCGCACGAAGGCCGACGTGTAGGAGCCGATCCCGGAGACCAGCGCCACGGCGAACACGGCGGCGATGATCATCCAGTAGCGCACCAGGAACGACCGCAGCCGGGCGTTGTGCAGCGCCAGGAACAGCGATCCCACGGCGGTGCCCCACACCGCCCCGCGGCTGCCGGTGGCGACGGTGACGAACAGCAGCCACAGCGCCATCGCGACCAGCACCCAGCGGTGCAGGCGGCGCGGCTCGGCGTAGGCCATCGCGAACGCCGGGTTGATCCCGAACGCCATCCCCATCGCGAACCAGTTGGGGTGCTGGCCCAGGCCGCCGATGCGGCCGCCGCCGCTCATCGCCTGGAACTCCACGTCGCCGTAGACCGCGCCTCCGTAGCTGCCCACCACCATCCCGGCGGCCCCCACCGCGCAGGAGACCAGCAACCAGGTCCACATCGCGCCCTCGAACTTCTCCGGCGTCCGGAACTCGCTGGCCAGCAGCCACACCAGGCCGAACGCGATCCCGATCCGGATCGCGACCATCAGGCCGTCCCCCTTGGCAGGGGTCCAGGCCAGCGAGACGAAGGTCCACACCAGCAACGCGAGCATCAGCCGGGACAGCGGGAAGTCGTGCAGCCGCGAGGCGCGGTCCTGCACCGAGCGCAGGATCACGGCGAGGAACGCCATCCCGTACATCGGCTCGAAGGCGGACAGGAACACCGGCCCGACCCGCAGCGACAGGGCGTTGGTCGAGATCAGCCGCGCGGCCAGCACCCCGAGGATCGCCAGCGTCGGGTGGCGCAGCGCCACGACGAACAGCAGCAGCCCGCCGACGAGCGAGAACGCCAGCATCGGCTCGAGCAGCAGCAGCAGCAGCAGGGCGACCTGGAGCACCCCGATCCCGAGCCACAGCAGGACGCGCTGGCCGCCGCCGAGCGCTCGAGGAGGGGTCAGGAGGTGGTCGAGGGTGCCCACGGCTCGGGGGGTCCGCCCGCCAGAGGCCGCCCGGCACCGGGGGGGCGCCGGGCGGCCCAGGAGCGGATCAGAGGGAGCGCCGGCGCGCGATCAGCAGCAGCCCGATCAGCGCCAGCGGCAGCAGCGCGATGC
>CAZOYV010000534.1:0-1629 GCA_964584075.1 uncultured Rickettsiales bacterium
ATTCTGAATCCCCATACCCCCACCCCTTGACGGGGGAGGTGGAGATATGAGCGAGGACACCCGCCCCGTCCGCGACCTGGGGTTCTTCGAGCGCTACCTGACGCTGTGGGTCTTGCTGTGCATCGGCGCGGGCATCGCGCTGGGCAAGCTCGCCCCGGGGGTGGCGCGGGCGCTGGACGGCATGACGCTCGACGTCGGCGAGGCCCCGGTGGTCTCGATCCCGATCGCCATCTGCCTGTTCTTCATGATGTTCCCGATCATGGTCAAGATCGACTTCGCCGAGGTGCTGCGGGCGGGGCGCAACCTCAAGCCGGTGGGGCTGACGCTGGTGATCAACTGGGCGATCAAGCCCTTCACGATGTACGCCATCTCGCTGCTGTTCCTCGGGGTGCTGTTCCGCGGCCTGATCGGCCCCGAGGAGATGGACCTGGTCAAGCTCCCGTTCGGGCTCGACCTGCCGGTGGGAGACGCCTACGGCGCCGGCACGGTCCTGCTCGTCGACGGCGTCAAGATGCTCGAGGTCCCGCTGTGGCGCAGCTACCTGGCCGGCTGCATCCTGCTGGGCATCGCGCCGTGCACCGCGATGGTGCTGGTGTGGGGCTACCTCTCGCGCGGCAACGACGGCCACACGCTGGTGATGGTCGCGATCAACTCGCTGGTGATGCTGGCGCTGTTCGGCGTCCTCGGCGGATTCCTGCTCGGGGTGGGCAAGCTGCCGGTGCCGTGGAAGGCGCTGCTGCTGTCCATCGGGGTCTACGTGGCGCTGCCGCTGGCGGCGGGCTACGCCACCCGCAGGGCGATCATCGGGGCCAGGGGCGAGGAGTGGTTCCGCAGGAAGTTCCTGGGGGTGCTGACCCCGATCACGATCACCGCGCTGCTGATCACGCTGGTGCTGCTGTTCTCGTTCAAGGGCGACGTGATCCTCGCCAACCCGCTGACGATCCTGTGGATCGCGGTGCCGCTGTTCCTCCAGACGGTGCTGATCTTCGGCCTGGGCTACGCCGGGGCCAAGCTGCTGAGGCTGCCCTACGAGGACGCCGCTCCGTCGGCGATGATCGGCGCGTCCAACCACTTCGAGGTCGCGATCGCCACGGCGGTGATGCTGTTCGGGCTGCAGTCCGGGGCGGCGCTGGCCACGGTGGTCGGCGTGCTGATCGAGGTCCCGGTGATGCTGCTGCTGGTCCGCGTCTGCCTGCGGACCCAGGGCTGGTTCCCGAGGTCCGAGGCGTGACCGGGGGAGACGGGAAGGCCCCCGCACGATGAGCGACCGCAAGCTGGCGCTGCTGTTCCTCGGCGTGTTCGCCGCCTGCTGGCTGATGCCGGTGGACAGCCCGCGCTTCCAGGGCGCGATCCGCGAGAGCCTGGTGCTGACCCGCTGGTACGCCCGCGAGCACGTTCTGCTGTGCCTGGTGCCGGCGCTGTTCATCGCCGGCGCCATCGGGGTCTTCGTCAGCCAGGGGGCGGTGATGCGCTACCTGGGGCCGACGGCCTCCAAGCTGGTGGCGTACCCGGTGGCGGCGGCGTCGGGGACGATCCTGGCGGTCTGCTCGTGCACGGTGCTGCCGCTGTTCGCGGGCATCCGCCAGCGCGGCGCGGGGCTGGGCCCGGCCACGGCGTTCCTCTACTCCG
>CAZOYV010000535.1:0-1628 GCA_964584075.1 uncultured Rickettsiales bacterium
CCACGACTCGGCACTACATCTTGGGGTCACTGGAGTCAAGGGCATACCCCTTAGACAGCAAGCCGCGTGCCAATCCAGATTTCCCTTTGATTTCGATTGTTTGGACGAGAACGTACCCTGTGCCGGCACACGGCCGCCCCGACACAGGTGTGTCATCTTGACCCAGGTGGCACAGATCCCCCACCACACGGCGCGCTTGAGCCCCGGCGGGCGGCGGCCCATAATGCGTTGCTCGCGGGCGTAGCCCGCGCGGGATCGCCGGGCGCTGCACGCCGGCCTGCAGCGCCTCGCCATCTCGGAAAACCACCCCAACCCTCGGAGAGAACATGTCCTTCACCAAGGCTTTCGTCCCCTACGGCGGCTACTGGAGCACCCCGTTCACCAAGTGGCAGGGCGGCCTCGCCGACCTGCACCCGCTCGAGCTCGCGGGCGAGGTGGGCGCCAAGGCGCTGCAGGACAAGGGCATCGATCCCAAGCAGTTCGACTCGGTGTTCCTCGGCTGGACGGTGCCGTCGCCGCACTGCTTCTACGGCGGCCCGTGGGTCGCGGCGCTGGTCGGCGCGGACCACGTCACCGGCCCGATCTTCAGCCAGGCCTGCGCCACCTCGGCGCGGATGGTCTGCTCGTCGGCCGCCGAGGTCGAGCAGGGCACGCTGGAGTGCATCCTCAACGTGGCCGCCGACCGCTGCAGCAACGGCCCGCACCTGGTCTACCCCAACCGCTTCGGCCCCGGCGCCAAGCCGATCGTCGACGACTGGGTGATGGACAACTTCGGCCGCGACCCGTGGGCCGGCAGCCCGATGTTCATCACCGGCGAGAACGTCGCCAGGGAGAACGGCATCACCCGCGAGGAGCAGGACGACGTGGCCTTCCTGCGCTACGAGCAGTACCAGGACTCGCTGGCCGACGACCGCGCGTTCCAGCGGCGCTACATGGTGCCCTGCGAGGTCAACCCCTCCGGCCGCAAGGTCCTCGGCGTGGTCGAGGAGGACGAGGGCGTGTTCCCCACCACCCGCGAGGGGCTGGCCAAGCTCAAGCCGGTGGCGCCGGAGGGCACGATCACGTTCGGGTCCCAGACCCACCCGGCCGACGGCAACACCGGGATGATCGTGACGACCAGGGACAAGGCGGCCGAGCTGGCCACCAGGCCGGGCATCACGATCCAGGTGATCAGCAGCGGGCAGCACCGCACCAAGAAGGCGTTCATGGCCGCCGCGGTGGTGCCGGCCGCGCTGCAGGCGTGCGACCGCGCGGGCGTCGACGTCACCCGGCTCGACGCGATCAAGACCCACAACCCGTTCGCGGTCAACGACGTGTTCTTCTGCAAGGAGACCGGCGTGAAGCCCGAGGACATGAACCACTACGGGTCCTCGATGATCTATGGCCACCCGCAGGGTCCCACCGGGATGCGGCTGATGATCGAGATGATCGAGGAGCTGGTGATGAACGGCGGCGGCGTGGGCCTGTTCGCCGGCTGCGCCGCCGGCGACTCCGCGATGGCCACGGTCTTCAAGGTGGACGTGGCGTAGCCTCCCCTGTTCGCCGGCTCGAGATCTCCCGGGC
This sequence comes from uncultured Rickettsiales bacterium, assembly GCA_964584075.1. Classification (GTDB taxonomy): domain Bacteria; phylum Myxococcota_A; class UBA796; order UBA9615; family CAYRNR01; genus CAZOYV01. The sequence goes on from CAZOYV010000535.1 coordinate 1,564, forward strand.
CGGCGATGACGACCGGTAGAGTAGCGGAGGGCCGGTCCTGAGACCGGCACCTCCGCCCTCATCCC
>CAZOYV010000536.1:0-1593 GCA_964584075.1 uncultured Rickettsiales bacterium
ATTCGCGGGTGTCTACCCGCTCAACCGGTCATAATCCCTGAAACGGCGTACTAGCACAAGATCCAGATCCTGTTGCTCGAGGGGATCCACACCAACGCCGTGGAGGCCTTCGCGTCCGCCGGCTACACCAACGTCGAGCGGCTGACCACCGCGCCGGACGCCGGGGTGCTGCGGCAGCGCCTGGCCGAGGCCCACATCGTCGGGATCCGCTCGCGCACCCAGCTCAGCGCCGAGGTGCTGGCCGAGGCGATGGGCATGCAGGTCCAGTACTTCGACATCGTCGACGAGCTCAGCCTCGGCAACGCCGTGCCGAGCGCCTCCCTCGACGGGCTGCTCGCCACGTCGGACGTGGTCTGCCTGCACGTCCCCGCCACGCCCGACACCGCCGGGACGATGGGCGCCGCCCAGATCCGCGCGATGAAGCCCGGCGCGTTCCTGATCGACGCCTCGCGGGGCCACTGCCGGCGCGGTCGACTTCGTCGAGGTCGCCCTGCCGGTGCAGCAGGACACCACCCGCCTCCTCCACGTCCACCGCGACGTCCCCGGCGTGCTGTCCCGCATCAACGAGGTGTTCTCCCGCCACGCGCTCGAGATCGCCGGCCAGCACCTGCAGACCGACGGCACCATCGGCTGCGTGGTCGTCGACGTCGCCGGCCGCCCCGTCGCCGGCGCCGCGATCCGCGACGAGCCGCGCGCCATCGACGGCACGCTGCGGGTGCGGTTCCTGTACTGAGCTGGCGCGCTCGGCTCCGCCCTCGCCCGGGGTTGCGCCAGCCGCCGGCGTGACGATGGTGTCGTCACCCCCCGGAGAGGCGAGGTTGATGGAGATCCGGCGCCTGAGGTTCTCCTCGGACGGCCGCCATCCCCTGTTCCCTTCGGAGCGGGCGAGGCGGGCGGCGGTCCTGGTCCTGGTGGGACACGCGGCACCCTGGCTCGTGGCGTTCGGGATCGTGGACGACCACATCCACGTCGTGGTGGTCTGCTCCCGAGCACGAGCGGGCAAGCTGTCGCGGGCGATCGTGCTCGGGCTGCGGCCCCTCTCGGGGCTCGGCTTCGAGCCCTCCTACCTCGAGCCGGTCGAGAGCCGGGCCCACCTGCTGCGACTCATCGACTACTGCATCGAGCAGCCCGAGAAGCACGGGCTGCAGGAGCATCGCGCGCTGTGGAGCGGCAGCTGCTTCTCCGACCTCGCCGGCGCCCGGGCCCTGGAGGGACTCGCGTTGCGGACGTCCGACGTCCTGCCGCGCTACCGCAGCGCGGACGCGTGGCGAGCGGCGGGGCTGCCACCCGCTGGCGTCTCGCCAGCCAGCGACGCGCTCGCCCTGTCCGCCGGTCTCTCGGCGTTGCGCGGGGCGGCGGCGTTCGCCGTCGGCGCACCGCCCGAGCTGGACCGCCGGACGAGGACGGTGACCCGTGCGCGGGTCGTGGTGGTCCAGCTCGGGCGCCCCGCGGGGTACCGAGCACGGGACATCGCTGCGACCCTGGGGATATCGCCGGAAGCGGTCCGCAAGCTGGGGCTTCGCCCGCCGGACGAGGCGGCCCTGAGAGCTTGTGAATCTATCCCCTCCCGTCGCCTGAGCACCGCATCATCCC
>CAZOYV010000537.1:0-1593 GCA_964584075.1 uncultured Rickettsiales bacterium
CGACGGCACGATCGTGATCTACGACGGCGCCGACCGCGTCGACGACGGGACCAGCCTGTTCACGATGAGCGGGTTCAACGTCTCGGACACGCCGACCCAGGCGACGCTGCACTTCCTCGCCGGCGACGGCCAGAGCGCCGGAGACGGGGTCAAGACGTTCAACGGCAACTCCATCGAGGACGACGGCTACCAGGGCATCTCGGGCGGGGACGGCGGGATGTGGGACGACGACACCCACAACGTGCTGGGCTACACCTCGGTGGGCATGACCAGCGTGCAGATCGACCCCTACAGCGGCAGCGACAGCGACTGCATCGCGGTGGGGGCGGTGGTGTTCGACTTCTCGATCCCGAGCCCGTGCCAGGACAACGACGGCGACGGCTACTCGTGGGTCGGCTGCGGCGGCAACGACTGCAACGACAACAACCCCAACATCCACCCCGGTGCGCCGGAGCTGTGCAACGGGATCGACGACGACTGCAACGGCATCGTCGACGACGCCGCCGACATGGACGGCGACGGCTGGGACGCCTGCGACGACTGCCACGACGGGGAGCCGAACGTGTACCCCGGGGCACCGGAGATCTGCGACGGGATCCTCGACAACGACTGTGACGGGCTCGACGACCCCCAGGAGATCGACAACGACGGCGACGGGTGGACCGAGTGCGACGGCGACTGCAACGACGCGGTGGCGGGGATCAACCCCGGCGCGGCCGAGGTGTGCAACGGGATCGACGACGACTGCGACGGGGTGATCGACGACCTGCCGGACGTGGATCTCGACGGCTGGACGCTGTGCGACGACTGCGACGACGGCGACCCGGCGATCTACCCGGGGGCGCCGGAGATCTGCGACGGCAACCTGGACAACGACTGCGACGGCGTGGCCGACCCGCTCGAGACCGACGACGACGGCGACAGCTACTCCGAGTGCGGCGGGGACTGCGACGACGGCAACGCCGCGGTGCACCCAGGGGCGCCGGAGATCTGCGACGGGATCGACAACGACTGCGACGGCGTGACCGACGACGTCGACGCCGACGCCGACGGCCACGTCGCGGCGGCCTGCGGCGGGGACGACTGCAACGACGCGGACGCCAGCGTCCACCCCGGGGCCCCGGAGCTGCCGTACGACGGGATCGACCAGGACTGCGACGGCTTCGACCTCACCGACGTCGACGGCGACGGCCACGACGCCCACTTCATGGGCGGCGCCGACTGCGACGACAACGACCCGGCGGTGAGCCCGTCGGGGGTCGAGGTCTGCAACGGCGTGGACGACGACTGCGACGGGTCCGTCGACGAGGGCACCGAGTGCGCCGACGACGACGGCGACGGCTTCACCGAGGCGTCGGGGGACTGCGACGACGGCGACGCGGCGGTCCACCCCGGGGCGATCGAGGTCTGCGATGGCGACGACCAGGACTGCGACGGCCTGGTCGACGAGGGCACCGAGTGCTCCGACGACGACGGCGACGGCTACACCGAACTCGACGGCGACTGCGACGACGACAACCCCTCGGTGTACCCGCTCGGGGTCGAGGCCTGCGACGGGTGGGACAACGACTGCGACGGGGTCGTCGACGAGGG
>CAZOYV010000538.1:0-1586 GCA_964584075.1 uncultured Rickettsiales bacterium
CCGCCCGCCCCGGCCGCCTGCGCCCCGTTGCGCAGCAGGTTGTGCAGCACCTGCTGGACGTGGTCCGGGTCGACGAACACGGGCAGGGTCAGCGGCCCGTCCCACGCCACGCCGGCCGCGCTGTCGAGCCCGTCGAGCAGGTCCTCGACGACCGGGAACAGGTCGTGGTTGCGCGTCGCGGGCTGGAACTCCCGGGTGTAGTCGAGCACGTCGCCGAGCATCCGCGACAGCCGCAGCGTCTGCGCCTTGATGTCGGTGGTGCTCTCGCGGATCAGCGCGCGGTCGTCGATGTCCATCTCGATCAGCTCGGCCGAGGTCAGGATCGCGGTCAGCGGGTTGCGCAGCTCGTGGGCGACGTACGACGTCATCCGCCCCATCTGCACCAGGTGCTGGTCCTCGGCGCGCCGCCGCGTGTCGGCCTCGATCTGCCGCCGCGCGCGCTGCAGCTCGTCGTCGTAGACCTGGGCCAGGGAGCGCAGCCGGGTGACGACGTAGACGTACAGCGCCAGCGCGATCGCCACCAGCGAGATCTGGGACACGGTGTGGTACAGCACCTGCGGCAGTGACTCGATCCGTTCGTAGGGCGGGGCCAGCGCCTCGAGGTGCCCGCGGATCCCCAGCAACACCGCGATCGGGTAGCCCACCGAGAGCACGCCCAGGCAGATCAGGGCCGTCCGCGTCCCGCCGATCAGCGCCGCGCTGACCACCGTCAGCAGCGGGAACAGCAGGAACGCCGAGCGCGTCGTGTCGGCGGCCCCGAGCAGCACCAGCTCCATGAGGATGTCGCTGAGGAACGACGCCAGGACCACCAGCTCCCGCGTGCGGGCCGAGCGGACCCGGCGCAGCAGCGCCAGCGCGCCGGTCACCGCCAGCAGCCACGCCGCGATGGCGGCCGAGAGCACCACGTAGGGGCCGCGCACGTCGGCCCACAGCCGGCCGACGACCACCAGCAGCGCCAGCGCCAGCGCCAGCACGCCCAGCCGGATCCAGATCAGCGCCCCGACGGCCTCGGACGAGTTGGGCTGCAGCACGATCGACGTGATCGTCGAGCCGACGCGGGCCACGGGCGAGGGGGGCGGGGGTCCGGTGGAGGAGCTGCTCACGCGGCGCGCCGCCCGATCTCGACCCGGTCGCGCCCCGCCTGCTTGGCCCGGTAGAGGGCCCGATCGGCGCGCTCGACGACGGCCTCCCAGCCCTCCTCGCCGGCGTCCCGCCCGGGATCGAACACGGCCCCGCCGACGCTGACGGTGACCACCCCGCCGACGCCGTCGGCGTGCTCGATGGCCAGCTGCCGGACCCGCTCGCGGAGCCGCTCGGCCAGGGCGCGCAGGCCCTCCTCGCGCTGCTCGGGGAGCAGCAGCACGATCTCCTCGCCCCCGTAGCGGAAGACGCGGTCCTCCAGCCGGATCGCACCGGCCAGGGCCCGCGCCAGGTCGGCCAGCACCCGGTCGCCGGCGGGGTGGCCGTAGCGGTCGTTGTAGGCCTTGAAGCGGTCCACGTCGACCATCAGCGCGCCGTACGGGCGGCGGTAGCGGACGGCCTCGCTGTGGAACCGCGCCGCGACCTCCGCGAAGGCGCGGCGGTTG
>CAZOYV010000539.1:0-1580 GCA_964584075.1 uncultured Rickettsiales bacterium
GAGGCGGCCGGCAGGCGAGATGCGGGCGGTGCGTGGCAATCTGCGACAGGCTGCTGGCCCGCCCGCGGCCCGGTCCGCAGGGCCCCTTGACAAGCCCCCCCGGGCTGAGGCTCACTTGCGAGTCCGATGGGCTGGGCGGCCTGCGCTGCCCGCCGGTCGACGACGGTCAGCGACAACCAACCGAGGGCGGTTCAGAAACCCACGAAAGGAGCCAGCAATGGCCGAGTACACCAATCCCTTCGACGGCGCCTACGATCCCTTCGCCGCGCTGCAGGGTCTCCTCGAGAAGGAGCTCCCCCGCGTCCGCAAGGCGATGGAGCAGCGGGGCCACTTCAACCCGGTGGACCTCAGCACCAAGCGCCCCCTGAAGATCGGGTTCGCCCCCGGTGACGGCATCGGCCCCATCGTGGCCGTCGCCGCCAAGACCATCATGGAGAGCCTGCTCGCCGACGAGATCGCCAAGGGCGACATCTCCGTCGTCGAGATCCCGGACCTCTTCATCGAGACCCGCATCGAGCAGGACCGGGTCGCTCCGCAGACCTCCATCGACGTCATCGACCAGTGCGACGTCGTGCTCAAGATGCCGCTGGAGACCCCGGACGCCTCCAAGTATCCCAACGTGCCCAGCGCCAACGTCTGGATGCGGCAGTACATGGACCTGTTCGCGTGCGTGCGGCGGATCAAGAACGACGACCTGAACATGGACTGGTCGGTGTTCCGCTGCAACCTGGGCACCCCGTACCAGGACGCCAAGTCCGCGGGCGTCGCCGAGATGGGCGGCCAGACCGAGTACGCGATGTGCTTCTGGCCCCAGGCCCGGATCGACATCGAGCGGCTGACCCACCTGGCCTGCCTGCACGCCAAGAAGATGAACAACCCCTTCGTGGTGCTCAACTTCAAGGACAACGTGATCCGGCCCGACGCGGCCGCGCTGAACTGGGCCAAGGAGTACATCGACGCCAACTTCCCGGAGATCGACTACCGGGGCGTCAAGCCCGACGACTTCTCCTACACGCTGACCCAGACCGACAAGCTCGACCAGTTCACCGGCGAGAAGACCGGCAAGACGTACCGGATGACCACCGTGGTCTGCAACAACATCGTCGGCGACATGGCCGGCGACGAGGCCGGGATGTACGTCGGCGGGATCGGCGGCGTCGGCTCGGCGAACATCAGCTTCAGCCAGGGCATGTTCGAGGCCGGCGGTGGCACGGGCACCCGGATGATGGCCGAGAACCGCGGCCACTTCGCCTCCCCGGTGGCGGTCGTCAAGGCGACCGGCGAGCTGCTCGCCTTCATCGGCTACGAGGACCACGCCAAGAACATCCTGCGGGCCCTCGACGCGCTGACCGAGGCGAACCTGATCCCCAACGGCGGCAAGAACGGCGTGACCTGCGAGCAGGCCACCGACTTCCTGATCGAGAAGCTCACCAAGTAGGGCGGCGAGCTTCCAGGGAACACACACCTCGGCTCCCCCGTCGGCCCGGCCGGCGGGGGAGTCCTCGTTCTGGGGGGCGGTGGAGGTGGGGTCAAGTCGCGTGTTGTATAGTTGGGGACCCAACTATACAACACGCGACTTG
>CAZOYV010000540.1:0-1576 GCA_964584075.1 uncultured Rickettsiales bacterium
ACCACAAGGGGTAGTGGTCACTGGAGTCAAGGGCATACCCCTTTGACCCCAACTCTGACCAACTCCCCATGACCCCAACTCCCACCGTGCGTCCCCCGCACCAGGGGTCGCGCCGCACCCTCGAGCCATGCCTTGTCATCGCAGACCTCCAACGTCGGTCCACGCCCTCGCCAGCATCGTATGGGGCGCGATCCACTCCCTCCACTTGCTTGTCCTTTCACGAAATGGGAGGAGATGGCCGGGGCGGGCCGACCTGGCCCCCTCGAGGGGCACACGGCTTGCATCGCCTCCCTCGGGGACTCGTCGAGGTTCGATCATGCGTGTCGCGGTTCCTGCGTGTGTCTCCCTGCTGCTCTGCCTCGCGGCCTGCGAGTCGCCGACCCCACCACCGGAGCCGTTGCCCATCGAGTGGATCCCGGTCGAGGGGGGCTCGTTCGAGATGGGCAGCGAGGACGGCGACGAGGACGAGCTTCCGGTGCACGAGGTGGAGGTCCCCGACTTCGAGCTGCTGCGCGCCGAGGTCACCGTGGCCCAGTACCGGGAGTGTATCGACGACGGCGGCTGCGACACGCCCGCCCATGGCTGGGACTCGCTGGCGACGGACGACGACGATCAGGAGGACATGCCGGTGACCCACCTGTCGGTGGATCACGCCCGCGCGTTCTGCGAGTGGCTCGATCGGGCCCGGCTCCCCACCGAGGCAGAGTGGGAGTTCGCTGCCAGGAGCGGGGGGCTGGACCGGCGCTATCCGTGGGGCGACGAGGAGCCGACCGCCGACCACGCCGTGTTTCGCTGGGCCCCGGGGCTGTTCACCCCGATCGGCGCGTGGCGGGTCTGCGACCACCCCGCCGGGGACACCGACCAGGGCGTGTGTGACATGGCGGGCAGCGTGTGGGAGTTCGTGGAGGACTGCTACCACGGAGGCTACGAGGCCCTGGACGATCACGAGGACCCGATCGCCGCGCCGGACGACGGGGATGCCTGGACCGAGGACTGTCTCCAGGGCGGGGTTGCCCGCGGAGGGAGCTGGGGGAGCGCCGCCGAGGACGAGCTGCGATGCGCGAACCGGGTGCCGGTGGAGTATCCCGGGGACTGGTTCTCGGATGTCGGCTTTCGCTGCGCGCGGTGAGACGGGCGCCATTCCCTCGCCGGGGAACGATCTCCACGGAGTGGCGTGGAACGGATCGCGCGGGAGGAATCATGGCGATCGACGGACCATCGGCCCGGCGATCGCGATGGTGCTGGCGATCCTCGGCGGCTGACCCACCGCGACCGGCCGTCGCCCCTGCCCATCGGTCCGAATGTCCATTACTTGTGTAGACATTTGGTTTCACGCTACCAATGTCCATTCCGAGCGAGTGGAGTGGAGATGACCATACGAGTGACCCTGCCCCCGTGGCCGACCGGCGCCGCCTTCGCGGCGTTGGGGCTGGCGTGGCTGGCGCTGGCGCTACCTGCCCGCGGCGAGATGCCCGCCGCCGTCCCCGAGCCGCCCCCGCTGCAGTCCCCCGAGCAGCTCTAGGGCGCATCGGCCGAAAGGGGGCGCTGGTAAAATCGCGCCAGGTTTGACGTAAGT
>CAZOYV010000541.1:0-1545 GCA_964584075.1 uncultured Rickettsiales bacterium
GGATGATGCGGTGCTCAGGCGACGGGAGGGGATAGATTCACAAGCTCTCAGTGCAGGAACGGCAGCGGCGAGGAGAACCGGATCCCGGCGACCTTCTCGGTCTCGATCCGCGAGCGGGGCCGCACCCACGCCACGCGGCCGAGGACCTGTCGGTGGGGCTCGGGCAGGTGCAGCAGCACCGGATCGCCGCGCCGGGCCCATGACGGCAGCGGCGCGCACTGCAGGCCACCGCGGCCGATGTCGATACCCTCGATCTCCAGCTGCTCCCCGTTGATCGTCATGCCGAACGCCTCGTGGAACGGACGGCGTTCGAAGTGACGGCGCTCGACGCCCCGCGGCGGCGGCTGCGGCGGGTCCAGCGTGGGCTCCTCGAGGCTCGCCGTGGCGAGCTCGGCGGCGGCGGGATCGAGGCTCGCCACGTCCACCTCGCCGGATACCGCCTCCTCCACCTCCGGAGGCGCCGTCGGCGGGCGGATCCCGCTGGTGACGGCGTCGTCCGCCTGGTACAGGGAGGGCAACGACTCCATCGCCGCGGGCCACGTCTGCGGTCTCTGCTGGTTCCTGCGCATGCGGTGCTCCCCGTCCTCCCCCCGGTCGAGACAGGCCGGACGGCGGTTCGGTCCACTCCCGTCGAGTGCATTCTAGGGATCTGGGGGATCTGGGGAAAGTCCTTTTTCTGTGGTTTTTCGTGAACGGGCGCACGCGAGGAGGGAGCGCGCCGCCCGGTCACAGCCCGTTGGCGATGCGCAGCGTGTAGGCCCGGCAGCGGGCCTCCCCCTGGCCCACCGGCACGACGTGGACGAACAGCTCGGTGGTGTGGTCGGCGCAGAAGTCGTGGGGCGGGTCGCAGGGCCCCAGCCCGAGGTTGTAGGAGTACTCGGTGTAGCCCGCACCGAGCTCCGGGCACTCCCGGGCCTGGCACGAGCCGCGGAACACCTCGAAGACGAAGAAGCCGTCGTCGTTGCGGGTGAACTCGACGCTCGGCTCCCAGGTGTCCTCGCCCGCCCACTGGTCCCCGGCGAGATCGTCGGCGGCGACGAACCGGAACCAGTCCCCGTCGCCGTCGGGCACCAGGTTGCCGGTGACCTCCACCGAGGCCCCGCTGTCGGGGATCGGTCCCAGGTCGTGGGCCGCGGCGCAGGTCTGGTTGGGCGGGGACTCGTGGGTGTCGCCCGGATCGCAGCGCTCCACCATCGCGTGGACCGCGGCGCTCTCCAGCGAGCTGTCGGTGGCGGTGACGTCGAAGTGGTTGTCGCCGGCGAGCAGCGCCACCTGGACCGCGAAGGCCCCGGTGGTCCCGTCGGCGGTGTCGGTGTAGGTGCCCTGGCCGTAGACCGTGACCAGCGATCCGGGGACCTCGGCCGTCCCGGACAGCACCACCTGCGAGCCGTTGGTGTACTCCGGGTAGGGGTCGAGCGTCGGCGGACCCTGGGCGCCGGGGTCTCCGGTGTCGTCGTCGCCCCACGTGTCGTCGTCGCCGCCGTCGTCGTCGCCGAGGTCGTCGTCGGCCCCGTCGTCGTCCCCCACGTCGTCGTCGGCGTCGTC
>CAZOYV010000542.1:0-1542 GCA_964584075.1 uncultured Rickettsiales bacterium
TCGAAGCTGTTGCCGGCCACGGCCGTGCGGACCCGCCCCTTGAGATCCCGGGGCAAGTGGCGTGCCGTTGCGGGGACGATTGCCATGGCGCGGGTCGGCCGGCACGAGGGGGGCGAGCCGAGCACAGCCAGGACCGAGGTGGTGGAGCCGCCATGGCCGTGGAGCTACCAGCCGAGCAGCAGATCGAGCAGAGTCGGGGTGGATTCGGGGCGTCGTATGCGCACCTGCGCTTCGTCGAGCCGGAGCAGGCGGCGCGGGGCGAGCGCGAACGGGATCGGCTCCTGGCCGACGTCTCGGACAGCGTGGTGCTCGGGTACGGAGGCAGCAAGCTCGACTGCCGCGATCTGTCACCGGGCTGCGTCTGCTGCGCCGAGGGCCGGTGGTCCTGTCTGTTCATCAACGGCCGCTGTCCGGCTTCGTGCTTCTTCTGTCCTGCGGAGCAGCAGGGCCTGGGACAACCGGCGGCACGCGGGTTGACCTTCACCCGCCCGCAGGCCTACGTCGATCTGGCGAACAGCCTCGGGATCGGCGGCGTGGGAATCAGCGGCGGGGAGCCGCTGGCGACCCCCGAGCGGACCCTGCGCTGGATCCGGGCGCTACGCCGGGGCCTCGGGTCGGAGCTGTACCTCTGGCTGTACACCAACGGCCGGTACGCCGACGAGGCATTGCTGGGCCAGCTCGCCGACGCCGGCGTCGACGAGATCCGCTTCAACCTCTACGGCAACGGCTTCGACCTGGCTCCGGTGGCCCGCGCCGTGGGCTCGTTCCGGCGAGTCGCCGTCGAGATCCCGGCGGTCCCGGAGCACCACGAGCGTGTCACCGCGCTGCTGGGTGAGCTGGCCGCGCTGGGCGTCCGGCACCTCAACCTGCACGAGCTGCGCTGCACGCCGCACAACTGCGCACGGCTCCTGCGCCGGGGGCACCGCTTCCTGCACGGGCCGTCGGTGACCGTGTTCGGTTCGGAGCTGAGCGCCCTGCGGCACATCCGCACCGCCTCGCGTCAGGGCATCGACCTGTCGATCAACTACTGCGCCTACATCTTCAAGCACCGCTACCAGTCCGCCGGTTCGATGCGGCAGGCGGCGGCCCTGGCGCTCGATCCGGGCGAGGAGATCACCGCGGCGGGGTACATCCGCCGCATCACCGTCGGGGAGGGCGCCCGCAGCCGGACCGTGACCGCCGAACAGCTGTGCGAGGAGATCGACACCGCCTCGCGACCGCGGGTGCGCTATCTGCGCGCGCTCGTCGTGCCGTCGGTCACGTACCGGAATCCGTTCCGCACCGTGCGACTGCGTCACGGCCGCGATCTGGTGATCGAGCGCGTGACCGAGCTCGCCGAGACGCCCCTCGATCCCATCGCCGCGCGGCGGCTGGTCGGGCTGGCTGGACCCGACGACGGAGCCCGGTCGACGACCTGGGACACCCTCGCCGGTCTCGAAGGACCTGCGGTGGGCCTGCGTCCCTACTACTGAACAGAGCGGCTGGGGTCTCGGGTCGCCCATCGCTCACTCCTCCCTCGCAGCCCGCCGCGATCGGGGGCGC
>CAZOYV010000543.1:0-1535 GCA_964584075.1 uncultured Rickettsiales bacterium
GCAGTCGCCGTCGCAGACCATCACCCCGTCGCCGTCGCCGTCGACCTCGTCGGCCTCGGGGGCACCCGAGCAGTCGTTGTCGGCGCCGTCGCAGGCCTCGGGGTTGCCGGGGAAGTTGTCCGCGTCGGCGTCGTCGCAGTCGCCGTCGCAGACCATCACCCCGTCGCCGTCGGCGTCGGCCTCGTCGGCGCCGGGGGCGCCGTCGCAGTCGTCGTCGAGGCCGTTGCAGGCCTCGCTGGCGCCGGGATAGACCGCCGGGTCGGCGTCGTCGCAGTCGTTGTCGCAGATCATGTAGCCGTCGCCGTCGGCGTCGACCTCGTCGGCGCCGGGGGCCCCGTCGCAGTCGTCGTCGAGGCCGTTGCAGGCCTCGAGGGCCCCGGGGTGGACCGCGCCGTCGGCGTCGTCGCAGTCGTCCTCGCAGACCATGTAGCCGTCGCCGTCGGCGTCGACCTCGTCGGCCTCCGGGGCGCCAGAGCAGTCGTTGTCCTGGCCGTCGCAGACCTCGGCGTTGCCGGGGAAGTTGTCCGCGTCGCCGTCGTCGCAGTCGCCGTCGCAGACCATCGAGCCGTCGCCGTCGGCGTCGACCTCGTCGGCGTCGGGAGCCCCGGAGCAGTCGTCGTCGAGGCCGTTGCAGGCCTCGGCGGCGCCGGGGTGGACCGCGCCGTCGGCGTCGTCGCAGTCGCCGTCGCAGACCATGAAGCCGTCGCCGTCGGCGTCGACCTCGTCGGCGGCGGGGCTGCCGTCGCAGTCGTCGTCCACGCCGTTGCAGCCCTCGGGCGCGCCGGGGTGGATGTCCGGATCGGTGTCGTCGCAGTCGTCGGTGGCGAGGCAGTTGGGGTCGGTGCAGCTGGGCAGGTAGTGCCCGTCCCCGTCGCCGTCGACGCAGGTGCAGAGGCAGACGTCGTCCTCGTCGATGTCTCCGCCGCAGTCGTTGTCCTGGCCGTCGCAGACCTCGGGGTTGCCGGGGAAGTTGGCCCCGTCACCGTCGTCGCAGTCGCCCGCGCAGACCATCACCCCGTCGCCGTCGGCGTCGACCTCGTCGGCCCCGGGGGCACCGGAGCAGTCGTCGTCGACGCCGTTGCAGGCCTCGGCGGCCCCGGGGTGGATCGCCCCGTCGGCGTCGTCGCAGTCGTTGTCGCAGACCATGAAGCCGTCGCCGTCGCCGTCGACCTCGTCGGCCCCGGCGGCGCCGCTGCAGTCGTTGTCGAGGCCGTCGCACAGCTCGGGGAAGCCGTCGCCGGTGTCGGGGTCGGCGTCGTCGCAGTCCCCCGCGCAGACCATCTGGCCGTCGGCGTCGTCGTCGGCCTCGTCGGCGGGGAGGGCGCCGTCGCAGTCGCTGTCCTTGCCGTCGCAGGCCTCGAAGGCGCCGGGGTAGACCGCGCCGTCGCCGTCGTCGCAGTCCCCCTGGCAGGCGGTGAAGCCGTCCCCGTCGATGTCGGCGCCGGTGTCCTCGTCGATCACGGCGTCGCAGTCGTTGTCCAGGCCGTCGCACAGCTCGGGGAAGCCGTCGCCGACGGTGGGGTCGGCGTCGTCGC
>CAZOYV010000544.1:0-1519 GCA_964584075.1 uncultured Rickettsiales bacterium
GCCGGGCGGGCCGGGCGCGATCGCCGCGACAGCGGCTGGCCGCAGGTCGCCGACGACCGGCGGGTGGTGGCCGGCGCGGCGGTGGGGGAGGCGGCGCTGCTGCTCGCCGGGCGGCGGGTCGAGATCGGCGTCCGCGGCGGGATCGCCAGCGACGACGGCGACACCGGCGACGCGCGCGACACCCGCTTCGCGCTGGACCGCGACTACAACGCGGGCCTGATCCTGTTCGACGAGGTGCTCGCGGGCGTGAGCGCGCGCAACGCGCTGGCGGCGATGGAGATCACCGACGGCCTGCACCCGCGGGTGGCCGAGGAGGGCGCCGTCGCGGGGGCGCTGTTCGTGCTGCCCCACGTGGCGCTGCGGCCCGTGTCGGTGCTGGAGTTCCGGGTCGGCGGGCTGCTCGCCGGGTCCATCGCCGGGCCGACGATCGTCGCGCCGCTGCAGGGCGACGCGGCGGTGCTCGGCACGTCGTTCGTTCGCGGCGAGCCGTTCCTCGGCGGGGAGCTGCTGGCCAGCGCCCGGCTGGAGGTCCCCGTCGCGCCCGCGGTGGGCAGCCGCGCGCGCGTGGGGCTCAAGATCGAGTATGGTCACCTGTTCCCGGGGCCGGCGCTCACCGAGGGCTGGCTCGACCCGGTCCCCCACGTCGACCGGTTCGCGGTGCGCGCCGGGATGACGTTCTAGGAGACGAAGGCGATGACCCGTTCCCTGCTCCCGATCCTGGCGCTGCTGCTCGCCGCCTCCTCCGGCTGCGAGCAGATCGACGAGTTCAACGACCTGCTGCCCCTCGCCGAAGGCGCCCGCTGGGAGTGGGAGTCCGACGTCACCGACGACACCTGGTTCGTCGAGGTGGTGCCGGGCGACGGGCTCGACGGGGACCCGTCGTTCGACTTCGTGTTCACCGTCTCCTCGGGCGGCACCGACACTCCGCAGTTCCCCCACGACCTGTACTGGGGCGAGGAGGGCTGGCACGAGGTCTCGCCCAGCGAGGAGCAGCCGGACGTGTTCCTCAAGCTGCCCGCCGAGGACGGGCTGAGCTGGGAGCACCTCAACATCGGCACGGGCAACGAGTCGACGACGGTGCTGACCTACGAGGGCCGCGCGGACGTCTCGGTCGCCGCCGGCGACTTCGAGCAGTGCTGGGAGCTGAGCCGCGACAAGACCTCGACCTACGGCGCCACCGAGTTCACCTCGCTGTTCGTCGACTGGTACTGCCCCGGGCACGGCCTGGTCAAGCGCTCGATGACCAACACCGACGGGGACACCACGATCCTGTCCCTGACGAGCTACACGATCCCGGAAGAAGAGGAGTAGGGGCCCGCCGGCCTACCGCCAGCGTCGCAGCGTCAGCAGCCCCAGCGCGGCGATCGCCGCCAGCCCCGTGGCCGCGCTGCGGCCGTCGAGGGCCCCCGCCTCGCTGCACGAGCAGCTCGTCGTGCCGTCGTCGCCGCCGCCGCCCTGCCCATCGCAGTCGTCGTCGTAGCTGTCGCCGACGCCGTCGCAGTCGTCGTCGATCCCGTTG
>CAZOYV010000545.1:0-1518 GCA_964584075.1 uncultured Rickettsiales bacterium
GCGACGCTGAGCTCGGCGCTGGGCAGCTTCCTCGGCGCGCCGCGGATCCTGCAGGCGATGGGCCGCGACCGGTTGCTGCGGGTGTTCACGTTCTTCGGCGAGGGCAGCGGCGAGACCCGCGAGCCGCGCCGCGCCACGGTGCTGGCGTTCGGCATCGCCGTGGCCGTGATCTGGGCGGGCGACCTCAACGCCGTGGCCGAGGTGATCTCGATGTTCTTCCTGATCGCCTACGGGATGATCAACCTCTCGGCGTTCGTCGAGAGCAAGGGCGCCAACCCCTCCTTCCGGCCCCGCTTCCGGTACTTCCACTGGTCCGTCGCGCTGGCCGGCGCGATCGGCTGCGGCGTGGCGATGATCCAGATCGACCAGACCTACGCGCTGATCGCCGCGGCGGTGGTCGGGGCGCTGTACTTCTACCTGCGCAAGAAGGACATCCGGACCACCTGGGGCGACGCCAAGCGCGGCTACATCTTCCAGGCCACCCGCGACAACCTGCTGTACCTCGAGCAGAACGCCGCGGACGCCAAGAACTGGCGCCCGATCCTGGTGGCGCTGACCGCCGATCCCCGGCGCGAGCGGACGCTGCTCCGCGCCGGGGCGTGGATGGAGAGCCGCCGCGGGCTGTACACCGTGGCCCACATCGTCGAGCGGCCGGGGGAGGCCCAGGCGGCGCGGCTGCGCTACGCGCGGCGGGCGAGGCAGGAGCTGCGGGAGGTGCTGGCGGCCGAGCACATCGTGGCGTTCACCGAGGCCGCGGCGGTGGAGGAGCTGGACGAGGGGCTGTTCCTGTTCCTGCAGAGCTACTCCATCGGTGGGCTGTGGCCCAACACCGCGATGACGGCCCTGCCGGAGGCCGCCGACCGGGAGGGCCGGGAGCGGTTCGAACGCACCGTCGAGGTGCTGGCCCGCTTCGACCTCAACCTGGCCGTGGTGCGACCGGGGGACCTGGCGCCGGGCCGCCGGCGGCGGACGATCGACATGTGGTGGCGCGGCCAGCGCAACGGCAGCCTGATGGCGATGTTCGCCTACCTGGTGACGCTCGACGACACCTGGAGCGATGCGCGGATCCGGATCCGCCGCATCGTGCGCGACGAGGTCGAGGAGCAGGCAGCGCGCTGGGAGCTCGGCGAGCTGCAGCGCCGGGCACGGATCGACGCCGAGGTCGAGGTGATCCGCAGCCCTCGCCCTCCGTTGGCGCTGATCGCGGAGCACTCCGGCGCCGACGCCGACCTGGTGTTCCTCGGGATGGCGGCGGCCAGCGCGGCCCAGATCCGCGGCGTCGTCGATCGGCTCGAGCCGACCCTCGCCCGGCTGCCCACCACGGTGCTCGTGGCGTCCAACGGGGAGGCCGACGTGTTCGCCTGAGGAGAGGAGAGGAGAGGAGAGAACCATGAGACAGCTCGTTCCTGCGACACGAGCCAAGGTCCCGCCGCCGCGGAGGCCGCCCCGCGAGCGCCAGCCGTGGAAGCAGCCGCCGATCGAGGACCCGCCCCCCGAGCACCCTCCGATCCAGCCGCC